>JAAYDR010000038.1 GCA_012729115.1 Clostridiales bacterium
AAGCGTTGAAGGCTTCCACCCTGGCAAGGCTCAGCAGGCTTATCTGCCGGTGCCAGTCCCCTCCATGGGCGTCTCCTTCCAAGCCCCAGTTCTCCACCAGCCGTCCCTGAGTGATCTCGTGCTTCTCTGTCCCCCGGGCGGAACTTACACAAATGGCCCGGATTACACCCTGTCGCATCCGCATTACCCTCCGATTTTGGATAGTCCCGAAAGCCCGCCGGTTTCCCCTGTCTCCAGATGGTGCCCCTCGGGTTTCCCGCCGATGGCCTGCTCCATGGCCCGGCGAAGCTGCTCATCATCCGCCCCGGAGCGGAGCAGCGCCCGCAGGTCCAGCCCCTCTCCATGATAGAGGCACAACCGCAGGAATCCTTGGCTGCTAAGCCGCACCCGATTGCACTGGCCGCAAAAATGATCGCCCATGGCGTCAATAAACCCCACACGGCCCAGAAAAGCCGGGCTTTGCCAGTAGCGGGCAGGGCCGTTTCCACGAGTGGCCGCTGGAGCCAAATCCGGATACGCGCTTTTGAGTATCTCCAGAACCTCGGCACCCGGTACCCGCGCAAGGTCCCTTGCCGCACCCACCGGCATCAGCTCAATAAAGCGCACATCCACCGGCAGTTGGGTGGCAAGCCTGGTCAAAGGAAGGATTTCGTCATCATTGATTCCACGCATCAGCACGCAGTTGAGCTTGACGGCCAAGCCACCGGCTAGTGCCGCATGGATTCCCTCCAAGGTTTGGGCCAGCCCGTCCACCCCGGTCAGGTCCCGGTACCTTTCCCCGGATAAGGTGTCCAGGCTGATATTCACCCAATCAAGCCGGGCTGGGCGAAGCCTGTCCAAAGACTCGGCCAGGAGCACGCCGTTGGTGGTGATCGCGATGGTTTCGACCCCCGGAACCTGTCGCAAAGCCGCCAGAAATTCTGGAGCACCTTTCCGGGCGAGAGGTTCGCCTCCGGTAATCCGCAATCTGGTCATGCCCAGACTTACCGCTACGCGGGAGATCCGCAAAATCTCCTCATAGCGCAGCACATCCTCATGGGGGACGCAGGGAACTCCCTGGGGCATGCAGTACCGGCAACGCAGATTGCACCGATCGGTGATGGAGATACGCAGATAATTGATCTCCCGACCCAGGGCGTCAAGCATGGTCATCCTCCCGCAGATAGGTTCCGCTTTTTCCGCCCTGCTTTTCCAGCAGGCGCACTTTGTCAATCACCATGCCTTTGTCCAGAGCCTTGCACATGTCGTAGACGGTCAGCAAGGCCACCGTAGCCCCGGTAAGGGCCTCCATCTCCACGCCGGTCTGTCCGGTACACTGGGCGGTGCATACCACCTCCAGGGCATGGTTGGGATCATCCCAGAAGAAGTCGACACCCGCCTTGGTGAGAGGGATGGGATGACAGAGGGGAATCAGTTCCGCCGTTTTTTTGACGGCCATGATTCCTGCCACCCGGGCCACAGCCAGTGCGTCACCCTTGGGTAGTCCACCGTTTTTCAAGGATTCATAACAATCCTGGGACATGGTAATCCACCCGGCGGCCTTTGCCATGCGCCGTGTAGGCTCCTTCCCGCTCACATCCACCATCACCGCGTGGCCGTGCTCGTCCAGATGGGTCCATCCCTCCATCCTTACACGCCCCTTCCGAATCCACAGTTTGGAAAGATACAGGGATCACAGTGCAGGCATAACCCGCCGTGTCCCAAGGCTGCCAGTTCTTCCCGGGTTACCGCCAACCCTGCCAAAATTCTGGGCAACACCAGGTCAAAGATCGTCCGGCGGGCATACATCACGCACCCGGGCAACCCAACCACCGGCACACTGCCTGCGTAGGCCAGCATGAACATCGCCCCAGGCAGCACCGGAGCGCCATAACTGATGACGGTATCTGTGGCATTTTTAATGGCCAGGGGTGTCCGGTCGTCGGGGTCTACGCTCATGCCTCCGGTACAAAGCACCATCTGTGCCCCCTGACGGATCATATTCCGGATGGCTTCCGTGATCCTCTGGGAGTCGTCGCCTGGCAGTTCATGCCAGCAAACTTCACTGCCATAACCTTTTAACTTGTCCAGCAGCACCGGGGTGAAGCCGTCCTGGATCCTGCCGGTGGCCACCTCGTTTCCTGTGGTCACCACTCCCACCTGAAGCTTTTGGTAGGGGTGCAATGCCATCAGGAACCTCTCTCCTGCGGCGGCCTTGGCCCGCTCCATCTTTTCCTTTTCAATCACCAGAGGGATTACCCGCATCCCGGCCAGTTTATCCCCCTTTTTTACCGGGGTATGGCTGAGCCGGGTGGCGATCATCATCTCTCCCAAGCTGTTGACCCGCCGCAGGCCCTCCACATCCACGGTAAACAAACCGTCCACCTGGGCGGTAAGATCGATTTTTCCTTCTACAGGGTCCGAAGCCGCCATATGCTCATTCTGGCACAGGGAGCGGAGCACCTGAGCGGCCTCGTCCTCGTGAAGCATATGGGGGCCTGCCTCCCATACATACAGATGCTCCTTGCCCATCGAAAGCAGGGTTTCTACGTCTTCCTCCCGCACCACATGCCCCTTGCGGAAGGCCGCTCCCTTGCATTGCCCCGGTACAATTTTTGTCAGATCATGGCATAGCACATGCCCTACGGCATCCCGGGTGTTGATCAGTTTCATGACAATATCCCCGCTTCCTTTGGAAAATGGCGGCGAAAGATGGCTTCCACCGCTTCCCGGCATTCCGCCTCATAGGCCTCATAACGCGCAAGCAACGCTTCTCCCTGAGGCATCAGCGTGGTTTCGCCACCCTTCTTCCCCCCGGGTCGGCGGGAAACCACCGCATATCCCACTTCGGCTTCCAGCGTATTGAGAATCCGCCAGGCCTTGCTATAGCTCATCTCCATGGCCTCGCAAGCCAGCCGCACCGATCCGTTCTCCCGGATCAGCATGAGCAGATCTCGGCACCCCGGCCCCATGAATTTCACAGTCTTGGCGATGGGCAGCTTGACCAGAGGCCGCCAAGGCTTCTCCATCAGTTCTTCCGGCATGTTCAAACCTCACCCCTCAGCGGCAATACATCCTCCGGTGCAACACAGAGCGCATCGGGCAGTTGGGTCCGCCTGGGCAAGCGTACCCGCAGGGATGCGGCGCCGGGCTGGTCTGATAACAGCACCCTGGCGCTGTGGGCATCCATTTCCTCGAAACGTTCAAGGTAGGAAATGATAAAGCGATTTACAGCACCCAAGCCCTCCGCATGCACCCAGCGTTCCTCCCGAATTCCCACGGCGGTTACATCCCCTGGCACAGGCCTGTCCGTGATGAGCTCCACTCCCCAATCAAGGGCCAGCAGTTTCTTCCCACCCAAGGGACGGGCTGGAGAGATGTTGCGGCACCCTGTAAGGCGGGCTACCTGGACAAGCCCTGGCCTTGTGAACAGTTCTTTGGTGTTTCCCTTGGCGATGCAACGCCCCGCTTCAAACACCGCAAGCCGGCCACACAGACGGTAGGCCTCCCGCTGATCATGGGTCACAAGCACCACCGGGCCTCCATAATCCCTGAGCATTGCCTGCAACTCCAACTGCATTTGCTCCCGCATCCCGGCGTCCAGGGCGGAAAAAGGCTCGTCCAACAGCAAGGCTTCCGGTTCCGCAGCAACACACCGGGCCACAGCAACCCGCTGCTGCTGGCCGCCGGAGAGCTGACTGGGATAGCGTTTCTCCAGTCCCCGGAGCTGAAAACGCCCCATCAACATGTCCACCTTGGCCCTGCGATGATCCCTGGGCAAAGCGCAGCTGATGTTTTCTGCCACCGTCATGTGAGGAAACAGGGCGTAGTGCTGAAACAGATACCCAACCCGCCGGTTTTGGGGGCGCAGATGAATCCCCCTGGAAGAATCATACAGCACCCGTCCCGATAATTCAATCCGCCCCTCGGTTGGCTGGTCAATGCCCGCCACTGAGCGAAGCATCATGCTCTTGCCGCTGCCGGATGCGCCCAGGATGCCAAGCACCCCATCCTCGATCGAAAAAGCCGCATCCAGGGAAAAACCCTTCAGCTTGCGCCGTATATCTACACCCAGCCCCATCTTATCCCTCCCCTCGCCTTCGCAAGGAGCGCCGGTTGCCGGACAGCGAGCCCATGCCAAGCACCACCAGCAACGAAACCCCCAGTAAAATAAGCACATAGTCCTGGGCGCTCTCCAGGTCCCCGCCAGCCACAGCCGAATAAATGGCCAGGGGCAGAGTGCGGGTTCTCCCTTGAATGTTTCCCGCGATCATGGCCGTAGCCCCGAACTCACCCAGCCCCCGGGCAAAGGCCAGCACAGCGCCGGACATCACCCCCGGCAGAGCCAGGGGCAACTCCACCCTAAAAAAGACCCACATCTCACTTCGCCCCAAGGTCCGTGCCGCGTCAAGCAAGGAGGAATCCACCTGCTGCAGAGCTCCTCTTGCCGATCGGTACATGAGAGGAAAACTGAGCACAAACGCTGCCAGCACCGTGGCTTCCCAGGAGAAAGCGATCTTCACCCCGAAGTAATCCAGCAGAAACTGTCCGATGGGGCGTTTGACGCCAAACAGGTAGAGAAGAAAAAAGCCTGCGACGGTGGGGGGGAGCACCATGGGAAGGGTACACAGACCATCCAGCAGCCCCTTGATCCAAGGCCTGCGTATGGCTGCTACCGCCTTTGCAACCATAAGCCCCAACACAAAGGTGATGCAGATGGATACAATGGATGTCCTGATGGAAATAAGCACAGGTGAAATGTTCATGTCTTACGGATTGCGGACAAAGCCATGGCGCTCAAACACCGCCATTGCTTCATCGGACTTGAGAAAATCCAGGAAGAGCCGGGCTTCATCCTGTTTTTCGGAGGTGGCCACGATACCTGCGGGATAAATTACCTGCTGCTTGAGGCTACCCTCAGGCGCTTCACACAATACCTTGACCATATCACTCCTGGCGGCGTCCGAAGCGTATACAATCCCCACCTCGGCGCTGCCTTCGGCCACCCAACTGAGCACCTGGGTAACATTGGTGCCCAAACTGGCTTTGGCAAAGGCCTGCTCCCAAACCCCAAGGCTGGTTAGGGCTTCCTGGGCATACTGCCCGGCGGGCACGCTCTGAGGATCGCCCAAGGCGATGGTTCCGGCCTGGGTAATGCACTCAAAGGAATCAATGTCGGTATCCAAGTCCACCGGGGCAATCAGTACAATGCGATTCACCAGCAGAGGGGTTACTGAGACTTTCATGACCAGAGACTGCTCCACCAGAGCATTCATCGGCTTCATTGCCGCGGGCATGAACAGATCTGCTTCCAGCCCCTCCTCGATCTGGGTCTGGAGCTTTCCGGAACTGTCATAAGTACCTTCCACGCGAATTCCCGGATTGGCAGACTCAAACAAGGGAATCAGTTCGTCGGTAAAAACCTTCTCCAAACTGGCCGCAGCAGCCACCAGGAGATTTCCCTTCTGTTCTGCCAGGCCTGACCCCGACAGCATACTGATCAGAACCAGCATACAGGCCACCCCCATGATCCATCTTCCCTTCATGGTAGGATGTCCACCTTCTTCCGGGTTGAATACCGTATTGTTTTTAAATACGATTCGATTTATTCTAGCGTGTAAAAGTCCCTTTGTCAACATTAGGAAAAGGTGTCCTTCCAGGTAAAATCCGCTATGCAAGCTGTTGGCAAACGAATTCGCGGTCTATGGACAACCATCCCATTTATATGATAGAATACGGTATCACTTCCCCCTGCAGAGGTCATTTCCTGACAGCCGATTCCAAAGAATTTGAACCTTGTTCAGAAATTCACACATTTTTTTTGGAATCATTGTGGCATATAATCATTTTTAGAGACATGGGAAACATGTCCAAAATTGAACGGAGGGATTGCCTCATGAAGAAACTAGTTGCTCTGGTACTGTGCCTCATGATGATGGCTGCCTTCACCGCCAGCGCCAGCGCGCTGACCGTGGCCTTCTCCCAAATCGGGCAGGAGTCCGACTGGCGGACCGCCAACACTGACGACCTGTGCAAGGCCATCGAAGCTGAGGGCTGGACCCTGGTGTACGACGATGCCCAACAGAAGCAGGAAAACCAGATCAAGGCTCTGCGGAACTTCATCTCCCAGGGCGTTGACTACATCCTCTTCACAGGCGTTGTGACCACCGGCTGGGACGAGGTCCTCAAGGAAGTGAATGAGGCCGAGATTCCCCTGATCCTGGTTGACCGTATGCCTGACTGTGCCGACGAGATTGAGTATGCTGCCGCCTTCGGCGGTGACTTCACCGAGGAAGGCCGTCGGATGGGCTTCTGGGCCGGCAACTACTTCAAGAGCATTGGCCGCGGCGAAGAAGAGATCAACGCCGTCATCCTTGAAGGAACCACCGGTGCCACTGCCGCCACCGAGCGTACCAACGGTATCCTGGAAGCTCTCCAGAACTTCCCCAACATCAAGGTTATTGCTTCCCAGACCGGTAACTTCACCCGCGCAGAAGGCCAGCCTGTGATGGAAGCCTGGCTGAAGGCTTACCCGGACATCGACCTGGTGCTGGCTGAGAACGATGACATGGGCCTGGGCGCCGTCGCTGCCATCAAGGCCGCAGGCAAGGTTCCCGGCAAGGACATCATCGTTGTGGGCTGCGACGCCGTAAAGGTTGCTTTTGAAGCGATCGTCGCCGGCGAAATGAACGCCACCATCGAGTGCACCCCCCTCTACTCTCGCTTCGTTGTGGATTGCATCAAGCGCCTTGAAGCCGGTGAGACCTTTGGCCGCGATGTGCTGCATCCGGAAGAGTTTGTGTATGACGCCGAAGGCGGCATCGCATACAACGCCGAAGGCGACAAGCTGTCCATCAAGGCCGGCGACGTCATCGACGAGCGCCTGTACTAATCTCCCACACGGCTTATGGGAAATAGGCCACGACGGATGAGGGCCAACACCCTCATCCGTCCTTCTTGTATGAGAGCAGGTCATTGAGAATGAGGGGATGATGTTTTGCAAGACAATGTTCTGGAAATGAAGGGCATTTCGATCCAGTTCCCAGGGGTCAGGGCACTGGATGAAGTGGACTTTACTTTGAAGAAGGGTGAGGTGCACGCGCTGCTGGGCGAAAACGGCGCCGGCAAATCCACCCTGATCAAATGTCTGACCGGCGTCCATCACATGGACACCGGCACGATCCTTCTGGATGGTGCGGAAATCCATCCCTCCTCCCCCCAGTCCGCCATCAGCATGGGAATTTCTACGGTGTTTCAGGAAATCAACCTCTGCCCGAACCTTACGGTGGCCGAAAACATTTTCATCGGGCGTCAACCCATGACGGGCCCACGGATCGATTGGAAAACCATCAACCGCAGAGCCAGGGAGTTGATGGAGCGCATGGGCATGAGCATTGACGTGACACGCCCTCTCTCCTACTACTCCATAGCCGTACAACAGATGGTATCCATTGCTCGGGCCGTGGATATTCAGGCCAAGGTGCTGATTCTGGATGAACCCACCTCCTCTCTTGATGAGCATGAAGTGCAAAGGCTTTTTGCTGTGGTTCGCGACCTGAAGACTCAGGGACTTGGCATCATCTTCATCACCCACTTCCTGGATCAGGTATTTGAAATCTCCGATCGAATCACTGTACTGCGCAACGGCCGCCTGGTGGGCGAGTTCCTGACGAATGCCATCACCAAGCTGGATCTGGTCACCTCCATGATCGGAAAAGACATGAACGAGATTTTCAACCTCAAGCGGGCGGAGCAAAAAGAGGGGGCTCCTACGGTATTTGAGGCACAGCATATCGGAATTACCGGCAAGGTGGAGGACATCTCCCTGGAGGTCCGACAGGGCGAGCTGGTGGGCTTCGCAGGCCTGCTGGGCTCCGGTCGCACGGAAACGGCCGAGATGCTCTTTGGTGTGGTCCGTACCCAGCGGGGCACGATCAAGAAGGACGGCCAAACCCTGACCTTGAGAGAGCCCTTGGACGCCATCATGAAAAAAATCGCCTTCTGTCCCGAAGACCGCAAGCGAGACGGGATCATTGGCGACCTTTCCGTCCGGGAAAACATCTACCTGGCTGTTCAGGCCAAGAGAGGCTTTTTAAAGCCTATGCCCCGTCAGGAGCAGCGGGCACTGGCTGAAAAATACATCCGGCTTCTGTCCATTGCCACACCTGATACGGAGAAGAAGGTAAGCGAGCTCTCCGGCGGCAACCAGCAGAAGGTGATTCTGGCTCGCTGGATGGCTACGAATCCGGACGTACTGATTCTGGACGAACCCACCCGCGGCATTGACGTGGGAGCGAAGGCTGAAATTCAGCGCCTGATGCTGGAAATGTGCGAAAAGGATATGGCAGTGATCTTCATCAGTTCGGAGCTGGATGAGATCATTCGCTGTTCCAACCGCATTATCGTCATGCGGGACTGCGCCAAGGCCGCAGAACTGGATGGCGAATGCTGCGAGCAGTCCGATATCCTGGCCATTATCGCCAATGAAACCCCGGAGGTGAGCGCATGAAGCGTAAATTGAATTGGGAAAGCATCGTCCGCTCCAAGGTGTTCTGGGCGGTGGTGGCGGAAGCGCTGATTCTGCTGATTGCAGTAATCGTCCGGCCCGACTTCCTGAAAATTGAGTACAACGAAGTCACCGGCATGCTGTACGGGGTTCCCATCGACATTCTCAATCGATCTGCAGAGATCATCATCATCGCCATGGGCATGACATTGGTCATCGCCCTGGGTGGCACAGACTTGTCCGTGGGCGCCCTGGTGGCCGTTTCCGGGGCTCTTGCACTGAAGTTCCTGCGTTGGGACGTGCTTATTTACAACACCCCTGGAAATTACACGGTCATGCCCTTCTATCTGGTGATTCTGGTGCCCCTGGTGGCTTGTACCCTGATGGGCGCCTTCAACGGACTGCTGATCTCCAGGCTGAAACTGCAACCCATCATCGCCACCCTGATCCTGATGGTGGCGGGGCGCGGTATCGCACAAATCGCTACCAATGGCAAGCAATTTACCACCATGTACACCCCCTACCAGTTTATCGCCCAGGGGCATGTGCTATGGTTACCCCTCCCCATCATCATTGCTGCGGTGGTGTTGATCAGCATAGCTCTCTTTACCCGTAAAACCTCCTTCGGTATGTTTGTGGAGTCCGTGGGCGTCAACCCCAACGCCAGCCGGGTGTCCGGCCTGAAATCCAACCGCATCATCATGATCGCCTATATGCTGACAGGCTTTCTGTCCGGCATCGCCGGCCTGATCTATTCCAGCCGCATCTCCTCTTGCGATTCCAACAACGCAGGCGTGAACAACGAAATGGATGCAATTTTGGCGGTTGTTATCGGCGGCACCAGCATGTCCGGCGGCAAGTTCAGCCTTGCAGGGACCGTGGTGGGCGCTCTCATCATGCGCACCATCATTACCCTGGTCTATTTCTTCGGCATCGTATCTGAGGCGATTCTGGCCTTTGAGGCCGTGATCATCGCGGTGGTCATCGTGCTTCAGTCCGAACCCGTACGCAAAGCCATGGCCAAACGCGGGCACAAGAAAGTGACGGGAGGTGTAGTCCGTGCTTAAGGCCGAGACCAAAAGGCAAGGTCTGTTCTCGCGGCTGTTCAACCCAAAGTTCGTCATGGTCTACGCCACTTTGGGAATCTTTCTGGTCATCTACCTCTTTGGAGCCTTGATGTACGGCAGCAAAGGATTTACCTCCATCCGCACCTTTACGCTCATGTTCATCGACAATGCCTATGTGGGCATCTCCGCTATGGGCATGACCATGGTACTGATTACCGGCGGCATTGACCTGTCCGTGGCTGCCGTGGCTTCCCTCACCGGCATGTTCATTGCTTACGGCACTTCTGTGCTTGGTCTGGACCCGGTGGCGTGCATGGTCTTTTCCCTGCTTGTTGGCACCGGGCTGGGGCTCTTGATGGGCGCGACGATTCACTGTCTGAACGTCCCCCCCTTCATCACGACCCTGACGGGGATGTTCCTGGCCCGGGGCGTCTGCTCCCTCATCAGCCGGGAATCCATCTCCATCTCCCATCCCACCATTGATGCACTGGCAGGCTGGAAAATCTACCTGATGCGCCTTGTGGACGGGGAGTGGGTCAAAATCAAGCCCGTGGCATATATCAATTTCAACGTGTTGCTCATGATCTTCATGGTAATCGTGGGCATCGTTCTGCTCCAATGGACCCGCTTTGGCCGCAATGTATACGCCATCGGCGGCAGCGAACAATCCGCCAAACTTATGGGTCTGCCTGTAGGACGAACCAAGATCCTGGTATACGGCTTCAATGGCTTCTGCTCCGCCCTGGCGGGAATTGCTTACGTGCTATATGTGAAGTCCGGCTGGAACCTGGCTCTCGCAGGCGGGGAACTGGACGTTATCTCCTCGGCGGTTATCGGCGGCGTACTTCTTACCGGCGGCGTAGGCTACCCCATTGGTACACTCCTAGGTGTAATGTTGAAGTCCACCATTCCCGCACTGATCACATTCAACGGGAACCTCAACTCCTGGTGGGCCAAAATCGCCACCGGCGTATTGCTTCTGCTTTTCATCGTCATCCAGCGCATCGTGGTGAACTACTCCGCACGTAAAAAGGCGAAATAGAAACGCAAGACAGGCAGCAAAAGGACCGGAGTAAAATGGCTCCGGTCCTTTTTGCCCCTGCTCACTTTTTACAGGAATTCCGATACTCCCTGGGATTCATGCCCACAGACCTTTTAAAGAGGTAGCTAAAGTAGTGGGGATCATTGTAGCCGATGGCGGCAGCCACTTCGCTGGAACGCTTGTCCGTACTTTTCAGGAGCTCCTTCGCCTTTTTCATACGCAGCTGAGTCAGGTATTCGATAAAGGTGCTGCCAACCTCCTGGGAGAAGACAGTGCAAAAATGGTTGTTGGACAGGGCTACATGCCTGGCCACGTCGCTTAGGGTAATATCGGGGTTGGCATAGTGCTGGTCGATATAGGCGCAGGCACTGCGGATCACAGAGCCGTAACGGGACATGGTTTGGCTGTCCCGAAATTGAATGGCCTTAAGCAGGATCTGCCGGGCGGAATCCACCATGTCCTGCTGATCCACGAACGTGCGCAGAGGCCCGCTTTGCTGCTGCACAGCCTCGGGGGCGATCTCCGCCGGGTCTCCACCGCTTTCCCGAATGACTCGCATGGCAGCCAACAGGATATCCACATACAAATAGTTAGCCATAATGACCGACTGGCGGGCAACGGTGCCAATGGAATCAAAGTGAGCTTTTAATATCTCCTCCGCCTCCTGGCTGCTGGCATAGCGAAGCTTTTCAAACAGAGGTACCACATCCAAACCAATCAACTTGGCTCCAACCTGCATTCCCCGGTCCACCGTATCCATAATGCGCGTCTGGGTGGCATTGGGAGCCATGGCTTTGAGTACCTCCTGCGCCGAGACATAGGAGCCTGCAACGCCCTCCAACTCCCGGGTGGGTGCGCCGATGGCCACGCGGAGTTTGATGCCTGCGGAACGTTCCACCTCATATTTTACTGCCTGGGCAAATGCAAAGGCCCTTTCCTCCAGATCCTCATCGCTATCACCCATGACCATGGCAGCGATATGCCCGCCCGCTTCACATAACAGAACCCGTCCATCCAGACCACTGGAGAGACGCTGCACATGAGCCCGCACCAAAAGCATATCGTCCTTCTCACCTGCCGCGATCAGCATCACCCGAAACCAATAGGAGCTCAGAGGGATGTCCAGACTTTTGGCTTGTGCCAGAACGCTCTGGGCAGGAGCACCCAGGAGCAGCTCCAGCAGCCATTTTTCCTGCATAAGCCTGGTGGATGACACAAGCTGCCTCTTGAGCTCCTCATAATCCGCCTGCTGCCGGCGCTCCTCATCAATGCTCTGACTGATCCGCTCCAGCACCTGTCCCAGGTCATAAGCACTGACCGGCTTTAGCAAATACTCCCTCACGCCCAGGGAGATGGCCTCTTTTGCATAGGAAAAATCGTCATATCCGGACAGAATCACCACATGCACCCACGGCATGGTCTGGGTGATCTTTCTGCACAGGACCAGGCCGTCCATAAAGGGCATCTTGATATCAGTAATCAGAATATCAGGTTTGATGTCCTGAAGCATCGACAGAGCAATTTCACCGTCGGGTGCCTCACCCACAAGCTGATATCCGTTTTCCTCCCAAGGAAAGCAGTTGCGA
The DNA here is from genome assembly GCA_012729115.1 of Clostridiales bacterium. Lineage (GTDB taxonomy): Bacteria > Bacillota > Clostridia > Christensenellales > Aristaeellaceae > Limiplasma. Next base: position 12,181 of record JAAYDR010000038.1, read on the forward strand.
ATCCCTTCCCGGATTACGATCTCGTCGTCCACCACAAAGACTTTAAGCATCCTGATCCCCCCGGTTCGCAAGGATGGGCACGTTAAATTCAATGGTGGTACCCTCCCCTTGCACGCTGGTAACCTTCAATCCTTCCGGCTGGTTATAGTAAAGCCTGATGCGTTTATCCACGCTGTACAGGCCATAACCGGTCTCTCCCTCAGGCGCATCACCGGTTGAGAAAGCCTGCCGGACCTGTTCCAAGCGCTGGGCTGACATGCCCGCTCCGTTGTCGTGAACCCGTACCGACAGCCTGTCCCCCTGCCGTTCCACAACAATGGACAGCCGCCCACCTCCCCGCCGGTTCTTGATACCGTGATAAATGGCATTTTCCACCAGCGGCTGGATGACCAGTTTCAAGATATACAGGCCATAGAGGGACTCATCCACCTGCATGTCATAATCCAGAATATCCCGGTAGCGGACCTTTTGGATGGTCAGGTATCCTTGGAGGTGCTCCACCTCCTGGCCCAGGGTGATCCAATCCTGCCCGCCTGAAAGGGAGATCCGGAAAAAATTGGATAGGGCCCGGGTAACATTGATGACCTCACTGGCCTTGCGGGACTCCGCCAGCCAAATGATGGCATCCAGGGTATTGTAGAGAAAGTGTGGGGCTATCTGAGCCTGCAAGGTTCGCATTTCGCTCTTTTTTAGGTTGTCCTGCTCGCGCTTGTTCTCCTGGATCAGCTCCGCCAGCTTTCCGGCCATGGTGTTCAGGCTCAGGGTTAAATCCGAAAGCTCCGATACCTCCGGCTCCGGTGCACGAACATCCAGATGTCCTCCGGCAATCATCCCGGCGAAGTGTTTCAGCTGCAGGATGGGGCCGCCGATGGCCTGGCCCAGAGATCGTTGAGCGATGGTGGCAAACACCAGCGTGCCCAGCAGCAGGCTCACTTCCATCAGCAATGTGGCTTGAACGACCCTTTGCAGCTGGTTACTGGTAGCCATGGAAGCGTCGATCTCGGCAGTGATGGCATCCCCAAGCATCTCCACCACCAGGGAACCTACATTGCGGATCTCCGCCAATGTCTGTTCGTCTTCTTCCACGGTGGAGCCGCTCTCCATTTGTTCTCCAAGGTTTTCGATATAACGGGTCAATGTGTTCATGGTATTGCGCGCTACGGTCATCTTGATCCGGCTGGCAGAATCATCCTGGATCAGGAGATCCATCTCACGGGATACTGCGTTCAGTGTCTGAAACTGCTTGCCTTGGGCAAAGGTTTCCCGTCCCGCCACGATGGACCACATCTCCCCCAACAGTTCATCACTGATGACAGGGGACAGGGAGGAGATCCGATCCATCCGTGTGATTACGTCATGATACCGGGTAGCATACGTTGTCATCATGGTAATGGAGGCCAATGCCGGAATGATCATCAGAAGCATCACCACCACCATGGACAGGGAGATGCGGCCGCGCAGTGATTTTCCAAGGCGGGAAAAAAAACGATGCTGCATATCTCAATAACCCCTCGGCGGGATGCTCTGGAGATCCTCGTCAAACTCCGAAAACACCGTTTCCTGGGAATAGGTGTAACGTTCCACCGTCTCACCGGCAGCCAGCTTTTTGGCCAGATTCATAATAATGCTGCCAATCTTTGGGGTACACTCCACCACACAGTTGATCTTTCCTTGTTTTAACAGATCAATGGCCCCCTGCTCCCCATCCACGGTAATGATGACAATGTCTTTACCAGGTTCCATACCATAAGCCTGAATAGCCTCAATCGCTCCCAGTGTCATGGCATCGTTGTGAGAGAACAGCACGTCGATGTGAAGGCCCTGCTCCTTGAGGATGCTGGTCATACATTCCTTACCCTTGGACCGTAAAAAGTCGCCGGACATGGATTCCACGATTTCAAAGCGCGGGTCATCCTGGATGACCTCCCGAAAGCCGATGGCTCGCTGCCGCATGGGTGTGGAGTCAATTGTGCCGGTAATCTCTACAATACGCAGATGGTCTCTTCCCAACTGATCGGCCTTTTTCACCAAAAACTCTCCGGCACGGCGGCCTTCTTCATAAAAATCCGATCCCACGAAGCCAACAATCAATTCGGTATCTTCCTCGGCGATGAACCTGTCCGTACATAGCACGGGGATGCCCGCCTCTCTGGCTTCCGTGAGCACGTTTCGCCAGTTGTCCTCCACGATGGGGGCAAAGGCGATCACATCCACCTGATAGGCAATAAAGGAGCGAATAGCCTTAATCTGGTTTTCCTGTTTCTGCTCGGCATTTTCAAACATCAACTGAACGCCGGCCTGCTCTGCCGCAGCGATCACATCCCGGGAGTTGCCGATGCGCCAACCACTTTCGCTGCCCAACTGGGAGAAGCCCAGGATAACAGGGTCCTGACCCGGCTGCTCAGCCTTCTTTGTAAAACCGGACACTGCGACCACTGCTGCCGACACGGCCAACACCAAGGACAGGCCCCCCAGCACCCAGCCCACGATTGCTGGCAATCTTCTTTTCATGCTTGCCGCCTCCACCGCATGAATAACCTTGTATGGATAGCCTTTTTATTTATAAAGTATCGCATAATCCGACAAGAAAAGCAACCCGGGGCAGTGCCCCGAGCTGTATATTATTGAAAGCTGAACCGGTTTTTTGCCATATGAGATGGCCACCGGACGATTGGTTCACCGCGGCTGGGGCGGTTGTTACTGACTATGCGCCGGGTTGCCCGCAATGGCAGCTTCCGGCTTTGTTACAGCCATCACAGCTCACGCATTGGCCTCTGCGGGCCCTTCTCATCATGTTACGCACGATCAGCGCTACCACAGCCAGCACTGCAAATCCCACCCCAATGGTTCCCAGATTCTCCATGATACCATTCATTTCACGATTACCTCCTTCCTCAAGGAATGCAAAATGCCTTTCTTTCCTGCGTGCCCCAGAGCAGGCGCAGCGGGCTTGCGTAACAGCAGATAAAGCAACCCACCAAAAGCCAGGACAGCCATCCCTGTGCCAAAGCCAAACCCGCTTCCGCTTAACAGCGCCCCAAACTGGTAGATGCATAGGGACACCGCGTAGGCAAAGCCGCACTGGTACACAACCGCAAACCAGAACCATCTGGCGCTGTTCATCTCCCGTTTGATCGCGCCCATGGCAGCGAAGCAGGGTGCGCACAGCAGGTTAAACACCAGGAAGGAATAGCCGGAGACCGAGGTAAAGGCCATGGCCAGCTGCTGCCAAATCTCTGCACCATCTTCGGCAATCTCCGCGAATCCATAGAGAATGCCAAAGGTTCCCACCACATTTTCCTTTGCAATCAAACCTGTAATGGCGGCCACAGCCGCCCGCCAGTTTCCCCAGCCCAGTGGCGCAAAAATCCACGCTACAGCACTGCCGAGCTTGGCCAAAATGCTGTCAGGCATCTCCACCATGCCAAAGGAACCGTCCGCCCAGCCAAAACTGGAGGTGAACCAAACAAAAAGGGTGGACAGCAAGATCACCGTTCCGGCCTTCTTGATAAAGGACCAGCCCCGTTCCCACATGCTGCGAAGAACGCTGCCCATTGTTGGCCAGTGATAGGCGGGAAGCTCCATGACGAAGGGAGCCACTTCCCCTGCAAACAACCTGGTTTTTTTCAGGAGAATCCCCGAGGCCAGGATCGCTGCAACGCCCACAAAGTACGCGCTGGGGGCCACCCATCCCGCACCGCCAAAGAGCGCTCCCGCTATCAGCGCGATGATGGGCAGTTTTGCGCTGCAGGGGATAAAGGTGGTGGTGATAATGGACATCTTCCGGTCCCGGTCGTTTTCAATGGTACGGGAAGCCATGATTCCCGGCACACCACACCCTGTGCCAATCAGCATGGGAATGAAGCTCTTGCCGGAGAGGCCAAAGCGGCGAAAGACACGGTCCATGATGAAGGCCACTCGGGCCATGTACCCGCAACCTTCCAAAAATGCCAGGAAAGCGAAGAGGATCAGCATCTGGGGAACAAAGCCCAACACCGCACCTACACCGGCTACGATGCCATCCAGGATCAGGCTCTGGAGCCAGTCCGCACAACGGATGGCGTCCAGGAAATTGCCCAGCAGCACGGGAACGCCCGGTACCCAAATGCCGAATAAATCCCAACCCTCTCCAAAGACTCCGTCATTGGCCCAGTCTGTGGCCAAGGTGCCTATGGTTGTCACCGAGATGTAGTACACGATAAACATGACCAACGCAAAAATGGGCAGAGCGAGAAAGCGATTGGTAACCACTCGGTCGATCTGGTCGGAGATGCTTTGTTTTCTCGTGCTTCGCCCCTTGCGGCAATCTTTGATGATGGAATCAATATAACCATAACGCTGAGCGGTGATGATGCTTTCGCTGTCGTCGTCCAATTCCAGCTCGCAGCGCTTGATGTCCTCCTCGATGTGGCTGACAAACTGGGGAGAAAGATTCAGCTTGTCGATGATCTTCGCGTCCCTCTCAAAGAGTTTGATGGCGTACCAAAGCTGTTGCTCCTCAGGCAGATTGTGGAGGGCAGACTCTTCAATATGGACCAGGGAGTGTTCCACTACGCCAAAAAAACGGTGCTTTGGTGCGGTTTTTGTTCCCTGTGCGGCATCAAGGGCAGCCTGGGCTGCCTCCATCACGCCGGTTCCCTTCAGCGCGGAAATTTGCAGCACTTGGCAGCCCAAAGCTTTAGAAAGGTTCTGGACATTGATTTTATCTCCACTCCTCTCCAGCACATCCACCATGTTTACGGCCACCACGACCGGAATCCCAAGCTCCGTCAGCTGCGTGGTCAGATAGAGATTTCGCTCCAGATTGGTACCGTCCACGATGTTGAGGATTGCATCCGGGCGCTCGTCAATGAGGTAGTTCCGGGTCACAACCTCCTCAAGGGTGTAGGGTGACAGGGAGTAAATGCCGGGCAGATCCGTTACAACCACATCCCTATGGCCCATGAGCCGCCCTTCCTTCTTCTCCACCGTCACACCGGGCCAGTTTCCCACAAACTGGTTGGAGCCGGTCAGCGCGTTGAACAACGTTGTTTTTCCGCTGTTGGGATTTCCTGCCAGCGCAATTTTAATGGACATGTTCTTCCTCCCCAATAATTAGCCAATGCTAACTACTCTCCAAAATCAAATCGGCTTTACATGTTTACAGCCGCCTATTCCACCTGGATGGTTTCCGCATCAGCCTTACGCAGGCTCAGCTCATAACCGCGCAGAGTCAGTTCCATGGGATCCCCCAAAGGGGCCATTTTGCGCACGAAAATCTCCACGCCTTTGACAATACCCATATCCATAATCCTGCGCTTGACCGGACCTTCGCCGCCAAGCTTTACCACCCTGACCGTTTCGCCTATTCTGGCATCGCGAAGCGTTCTCATATGCCACCTCCCACCTTCATATCATAATGCGGTTTGCCATGGTCTTGTCCAGTGCGATTCTGGAGCCCTTGATGCTGAGAATCATATTCCCCGCCAGCTGTGACACCACAGTTACCGACTCTCCGGTCACAAATCCCAGATTTTCCAGATGTCTCCTCACTTCATCCTTGCCTGTGATCTTCCGGATGCGATTGGCGACTCCGACTGCTGCCATGGAAAGAGGCATCTTTCTTCTCCCTCATCAAGTTAGTCTAAGCTAACTTCTCGCCCGAAAAAAGGTGCTTTGAGTTAGCCACCGCTAACATTGTATTGTGAAGACAATCAGATGTCAATACCTTGTCACAAGAAAATATGTGAAGGCTTTGCCCGCGGACCTATCATTGGCTGTCTCCCATGCGGTCCAGGGGAATAGGTACACTCCCTTTACATCTTGCTTAAAAATGCCGTCTTCAGCGCATCGAAGGCTTCATCGCTTAAGGCATGTTCCAGCAGGCATGCCTGTTCCGATGCTGCCTGAGGAGCCAAACCGGCCTTCTTTAGCAAGTCGGTAAAGAACCTGTGCTTTTCATACACCTTTTCGGCCAAGACCCGGCCTTCCCGGGTCAGCTGAATGTGCTTGCCTTCCACAAATTCAATCAAACCCTCCTGCACCAGCAGGCCCATGGCTTTGCTGACGCTGGGTTTGGAAAAATTCATATGTTCAGCCACATCCACGGAGCGAACGCTTCCGCGCTTCTGTTCCACCAGAAGGATGGCTTCCAAATAATCCTCCTGGGAACGGCCATCCTTCATCGGCGCCACGCCCCTTCCGCTTTTTTTGCATTACTTCTTTATGTATAACAAAAAACCGCGGAAAAAGCAATTCTGAACCATGAGGATGGAAAGTATCCAGGATGGGGTATACTCACAGCAAAAGGGAACCACCTGCAACCCGACATGGGTCGCAAGGGGTTCCCCCAATGATTTTGCATGATTATAACCGCTTCTTTGGCTTACTCCTCCAAATCAAGCTCTACCTCCAGAGGTTTTTGACCCGTCAACTGGACGCTCCGCTGATCAGGCTGGCTGGCACCCACAAAGAGCCGGTAACGTTTGCCCGCCTTCACCCGTTGGCCCTGCTGATCCACCACGGTAAAGGCCCGCTCGTCCAAGGGAAGCTCAACCATCTTTTCTTCCCCGGCCTTCAGATGCACCTTGGTAAAAGCGCAAAGGCTCGGGTTTGGAGGCGCATCGGCACAGCCTTCCGGCCGGATATATACCTGTACCACCTGTCCGGCATCCATCAGGCCGGTGTTTCGCACCTTCACCTTCACCTGCTTCCGGCTGGCGGATGCATTGGAGAAAGAAAAGCTTGAATAGCTCAGCCCATATCCGAAAGGATAGAGGGCATCCTTGCAGAAATAGCGGTAGGTGCGGTTCTCCATGCCATAGTCCTCAAAGGGAGGCAACTCTTCCAAGCCATGATAAAAGGTTACAGGAAGCTTACCCGAGGGTGATACCTGCCCAAAGAGAATCCGTGCCAAGGCTGCACCGCCCGCTTGGCCCGGATAGCCCGCCCAAAGGATAGCGTTTCCTTCCTCCACACGCAAGGCGCTGCCGCAGGCAAGCACCGTCACTACCGGGGTTCCTGCCCTGAGGATGGCATCCACAAGCGCCCGCTGAGGCGCGGGCAGCTCCAGATCCACCTTGTCTCCGGAGAAGTACGCATTGCCAGTGTCTCCCTCTTCCCCTTCGATGGTTTCATCCAGGCCCACGCAGAGGACGACAACGTCCGAGTGTTTTGCTACCTGCACTGCTTCGGCTAGCCGATCATGAGGGAACTGGGAGAGGTTCTCGGTGCGATCCTGCTTGGTGCCGCTTCCAGGGGCATAGAGGATACGCGCCTTGCTTCCCACAGCCTGGCGAATTCCATCCAGGAAGGTGATGTAGCGGGAAGAGGTTCCATGATAGTTTCCTTCCAGAGCGGGGACTGCGTCGGCATTGGGTCCGATCACTCCGATGGTCTTGATCTCACCCAGTGACAGAGGTAAAACTCCGTCGTTCTTAAGCAGCACCATGGAGCTTTCCGCAGCCCTATACGCCAGGGCATGGTGGTCATCCGTATCATTATCCAGGATGGAGAGTTTGTCGTACTCGCAATCCCCGTCAAACATGCCCAGTCTGATCCGAGTGGCCATCAGCCGGGTTGCAGCGAGGCGAATCTGCTGCTCTGTGACCAGGCCCTCCTGTAACGCCTGGAGCATCACCAGGTAGGTGTTGCCACAGTTCAGGTCGCAGCCGTTTTCAAGCGCCATGGCCGCGCTCTCCGTGGGGGTGTCTGTGACGTGGTGATGACTGTGAAAATCGGCGATGGCCCAGCAGTCGCTGACCACATGCCCGTTAAAGCCCCACTCTTCCCGCAGGATCTTTTTTAGCAGCGTAGGACTTCCACAGGCGGGTTCCCCATTGACCCGATTGTAGGCACCCATCACGGCCTCGACACCCGCTTCCCGTACCAGAGCTTCAAAGGCGGGGAGATAGGTCTCTCTCAGATCCTTCCGGCTCACCACGGCGTCGAAACGGTGCCGTTCCGCCTCCGGGCCGGAATGCACCGCGAAATGCTTGGCACAGGCAGCCGCCTTTAAATACATCCCCTTGCCCTGCAAACCCTTCACAAAGGCCACACCCATGCGAGAGGTCAGGTAGGGATCCTCCCCGTAGGTCTCATGCCCACGACCCCAGCGGGGATCTCGGAAGATGTTCACATTGGGGGACCACATCGTCAGTCCCTTGTATATGTCCCGGTCTCCCTCGGCACTGTTGGCATTGTATTTGGCGCGAGCCTGGGTGGCGATCACATCGGCGATTTCCTCTAACATTTCTACGTCAAACATCGCCGCAAGCCCGATGGCCTGGGGGAACACCGTGGCAGTTCCATTCCGGGCTACCCCATGCAAGGCCTCGTTCCACCAGTTGTAGGCGGGAATGCCCAGACGCTCAATACCCGGGGCATCATAGCGAAGCTGGCTTGCGGCTTCCTCGAGGGTCATTTGTGCCACAAGTTTCTCAGCCCGTTCGTAAACCAGCTTTGTATCCATATTCATAGATCCTCTCATGGTATCATTCCTTTACGCCGCCCACTGCGATACCCCGAATGATGTACTTACTCAGAGCAAAGTAAACAATAATCAGCGGAAGGGCTGTAAGCGTCAGGCCGAGATAAATGGAGCCATACTCCGTGCGGTAGATGTCGCCCCTCAGCTCTTTTACCATCATGGGCAGGGTGCGCATGTCGGGGTTGGAGAGCAGCATCAGGGGGGTCAAATAGTTGTTCCATGAGGTTATCACCGCCATAATGCCCATGGTGGCCAAGGCTGGCACCATAATAGGCATCACGATGCGATTATAGGTGTGAAATTCTCCCGCGCCGTCAATACGGGATGCCTCCACCAGGGAAATCTGAAAATTTGCCGCCAGGTATTGCTTCATGAAGAATACCGTACTGGGAGAGGCGATAGCGGGAATAATCAGTGGGATGAAATTGTTTGTAAGGTTCATGCGATACATCGACATGTAAAAACCTGTAGCCGTCACCTGGGTGGGGATCATAATGATCGCCAGGATGAACTTGTAAAGCCCTTTACTTCCCTTGAACTGATAGACTGTTAAGCCATATGCGGTCAAAGCGGAGAAATAGACGCTGAGGATGGTTGAACCAAAGGCGATGATCGCGCTGTTTTGGAAACCCACCAGCACGTTGAAGTTCTTGCTGGTCAAAATCCGCAGGTTGCTTCCCAGATACGTGCTGGGAAGCAGCGACATACTCTGCTGAATCTGGTACGTAGACCGGGTGGCATTTACAATCATGGTCCAGAAGGGCAGAAGGCTGAGGAAACTGAGGAATGTCAGCAGTACATACAGCATCGTCCGCTTGGTATGGAACATCGACTGAATGTTGACCGCCAGGGCTACAACAGGCGCAAAGAAAAGCACATACTGCACCCAAGTGAGCTGTGCGTCGCTGTAGGGTGCATTGATGGGGAAAGCCATCAGACGCAGAATGCAATAATCCAGTATGAGGATCGCGGCCAGATGAACGCAGCTGGAAAGGGTAAAGAACCTGCTCGCGTCCTTGGTGCCGCCCATGAGGAAAAGCGCAAGGGCGAGGAGGAGCAATGCGGCGGAAACATAAACCAGGGTGACATATTGCTGGGGATTGGGTTGGTAAACCCGTGCCGTGTTGATGCGTGCCTGGTCAAATTCCAGCACGGCGGGCAGGCTCGGATTGGGCAGCATGGCATAGGTTGCGCCCCCCTCACCCTGCTGCTGTGCTGCTTTCTCGGCTTCAGCAAGCAGTTCATCCAGCTTCGCCTGCTCCTTGTCAATCTTCGCCTGCTGTTTGGCGATCTTGTCCGTATCGTTGTTTTTCACATAGCGGTCCATGGCCCGCCGCAAATCCACCAGCTTTTCTTCGCTCTTTTGTATGTCGGCGCTGGACGCGGCGGTAAAGGATTGTTCAAAAGTCGCCAGAGGCAGAAACATCGCTGCCAGGGTAACGAGAATCAGAATTGCAAAAATGATCTGGTTATGCCTTTTCATTTCGCACCCCTCCTGACAGATGTCGTATGATCCCTGTCTCTCATCAGCAGGAACATGATCAAGCTGGCAACAACAATCAGCGCGAACAAAATGACCGATGCAGCACTGGCGTTGTTGAAGTTGCGGGAGCCGGTAAAGGCCTGGTTATAGATAAAGCGGGCCACCGTATTGGTGGTACCGTTAGGATTGCCCTGGGTAAGCAAATGGGGAATGTCAAACATCTGCAAGCCACCGATCATGCTTGTCACCAGTGTATAAAGCAAAATGGGCTTGATCAGCGGCATGGTGATCTTCCAAAACAGATTCCGGCTTGTGCAGCCATCCACGAGGCCCGCTTCAAACAGTGTGGTGTCGATGCCCAGCATGCCCGCGACCAAAATAATCATCGTATTGCCATACCACATCCAGAATTGGATGAAGCTGATAATGCCGCGGCTTGCGGGTACATCCCGTAGAAATTCAAAGGGCAGTGACAAAATGCCGGTCTGCTGCAGCAGCGTGTTGACGGGAGCTACCGGATAGCCAAAGAGGGATAGAAAAAGAATAGCAATGGTGGCAGCCGTGATGATGTTGGGCATAAAGATAATGACCTTAAAACCGCCTTGAAAGCGCAGGCGCATCCGGCTGTCCGTAAACCAGTTGGCCAGCAACAATGCCATCACAATCTGCGGAACGAAGTTGACGATCCATATCAGCAAGGTGTTGGTGAATGTTGCCCAAAACTCCTTGTACACCACGCTGCCCGGAGTAAAAAACTGCCGGTAGTTATCAATGCCGACAATCACGCTGGAATTGATTTTCTCCCAGCCGACGGCATCAGACAGGGAGGTACGGAATGTGAATAAAATGGGATAAAGTTGGAAAATAGTAAAAACTACCACAAAGGGAAGAACGAAAATATATCCGTATCGGTTATAATTGACTTTGCTTAAGCCTTTGCGGGGGCTTTTCGCTTGCGCCAACGGGGCCATGGAATCAGTCCTCATTGAGCCGACACTCCTTTGCTGGATTGATGTCGCTCCGTTGTAAGCGAAGAGCGACCCTGGTGCAGAAGAATCGAGAACGGCTGCCTCCTGCCTCATACAGAAGCAGAAGGCAGCCGAAGTCGTGAGGGTAACAATGACTCTGAAATTATTCGATGGTCAGATCAGCGTAGGCAGCGGCAACCTTCTCCTTGAAGGTAGCAATCGCAGCGTCAAATTCCACTTCGCCTTTGGAGTAGGGAAGCGTCACGTTGTCTTGCCATAGGGTGTTCAGGGTCTCGTCGTAACGGCTCATGATGGCGCCATTGGCCAGCATAGCGGCGGAAGCAAAGGCGCTGTAGTGATCCTGGCCACCCAGGAAGGGATTGGGCAGGCCGCCCTCATCCACGATCTTCTGCACGACAGAGTTGTTGGAGACAAAGTCACCGGAATCCTTGGCGTAGGTATAAAGGAAATCAGCATCCAGGGTGAAGAAACGGATGAACTCTTTGATAGCAGCCATCTTGGCATCGTCCGCAGCCGCAACCTTGGCAGCGTTTGCGCCCAGCCAGGTGCCGCCCCAAGAGTAGCCCACAGGGCCGTCAACCATGCGCCAGTCGCCATAGGTACCGGGGGTGCCTTCTTTGGCGGCGTCGGTTTCGCTGTCGTAGTTGCCGCAGTTGGGCTTGAGCACATAATGCAGACCCCAGGTGGGGAGGAAGTAGCACAGGGTGCTGTCGGTCTTCATGCCCTCAAACCAGGACTCTTGCCAGGCAGTGCCCTTGCCGTACAGATCGTCGGTCTCGGCTTCTTTGCACAGATCAACAAAGTCCAGCAACACGTCGTCGACGACAAGCTTGCCATCCACAACCCAGGGCTGGCTGCGGCTGTACTGATAAGCGTTCCAGATGTCGCCGAAGGCGCAGAACATCTTGACAGCGCCCTGGGAAGCATCCTTCAGCTCATAGGCGGTCTCCATGAAGGCATCCCAGTCGGCAACCTTGGCCTGGAATTCTTCGGGGCTCTTCACGCCCAGATACTTCTCAGCCAGAGAAGCGCGGTAGAACAGAGCGCCAGGGGTGGACTGCCAAGCCAGAGCCTTATGGGCACCGGTAGCGTTGTCGGTGCCAATCTGCACCATCGCGGGGATGCAGGTTTCGTAGTCGGCATCCATGAAGCCCAGGTCAGCCAGGTTCGCGGTCCATTCGCTGTCCACATACTTCTTCACGAAGGCTGCTTCCAGAGCGAACACGTCGGGAGCTTCGGCGTTAGCAGCATCGGTGCCCAGCAGAGCGTCCACCTTGCTGGTGTACTCACCAGCGTCGGTGGGATACAGCGTATAGGTGATTTCAATGTCGGGATGAGCGGGAACGAAATACTTGTTGATCATGCCTTCCAGCTCATTGGTGAAGGACCAGATGTTCAGTTTCACCTTTTCCTCCGCCACTGCGAAGGTCGTGCTGCCCAGCAGCATCAGGACGACGAGAACCAAAGAGAGCAGTTTCTTCATAGATGGGTTCCTCCTTTTCGTATTATATAATATCTAGAAGCATAAGCGCCTCGATATTTGGGGTAAGCCTCGGTCATAATCCCATACAGATAAAATGTTCAGGCATACGGCTGAACGTCCTATCATTCTATCGAGCTATTCCTGGTAACGATATTGGGTGTGGTTGAAAGGCCGCGTTCAAGCTCCTTCGTGATCAGAAACCCTGCTCATACGCCCTAAAGTCAGCCATCACGCTCTTTCTACAACCATTTCGTATGATGGGCCAATGATATCATGATGTATTGTATTTGTCAACAAATAATATGTGGTATCTGTCCAATATTCTTCCTTGTGTGCGGGAACATTTTACGATTTATGGATGAAACATGCTTTAAAACAGACATATCTTATGTTCTCACAGCCTGCTTCTTCATTCTGCATTAGTTGAAATCCGAGACATTGATACAAAAGAATCGTCATCCTTGTTGTCCGGCCTCCAGCATTTTTCTAAGACGCCCTGCCAGAGTCCGGATGACGGAACCGGATATGCTGCTATTGCGCTGGAGCAGTTGGATAAAATCATCGCCTTCGATCATCAGGAAGCTGGTCTCTGCCAGGGTTTTCACAGTGGCCGAGCGGCGCTGCTTTTCAATAACCGCCATCTCTCCAAAAAGCCCGCCCATACCAATTTCATTGATGAGCTTGTCGCCCTTATAGACGCCTACGCTGCCATTGATGACAATATACAGGCTTGCGCCCTCCTCTCCCTCCCTGATGATAGTTTCTCCCGCAGGAATTTTCTTGTAGCCGGCGATCTTCTGGATCTGCTGCAGGGTAAAAACATCCAACTCGCTGAACATGGGGATGGATTTTAAGGTGATGAGTTTTTCCATATTATCTGTTAACTGAGTGTCCATCGTCTCGCCTCCCACGTATCGGTAGATCCATTCCAGCAGAGCATTGTTTTCGCTGACCCTCAGCACGCTATACACTGGGACAGGTTGGGGAGGGCGCCCCGCCAGGCTCCCCACAGAGAATAACTCCTCCAGCGCGGCCCTGGTTTCAGCAGACAGGGCTGCCAACAGGGGCCTGATCTCCCCCTTTGTAAACGCCTCATCCAGCATCTCATTCAGGTTGTCCATTTTGATGCCTGCCTCCAAAAACAGCAGGTAATCCAACAAAGCCGCCAATAGCGCAAGCCTCAGCCTTTTTGCCTCCTCCAACAGCAATCCAACGCCAGGATACCCGCTGCGTTCCATCCTGCTTTCCTCATCCCGCAAATGAAACAAATACTCGATCAATTGATCCGCCTTGGACTGGTATATGCCTATGCTGCCCCTGTCCAGATGAGATGCGGCACAAAGTGTCAGTGCCATTGGAATGGGGTAAGGGATGATGCTTAACGACTTGACAATACCCAACGGCTCATAGAACCGGCAGATTTTCTTCAAGAAGGGATAGCTGTAGACATTGCATAAACCATTTTTCAAGAAGGAAAAATCATTGTCATATTCGGCACTGATCTGAATGATTTCATCCAACTCTACTGGATTTAAGTCGATTCCCTTGATCACAGCGGCCAGATAGCGGCGGTTCACAGCGTCTTCCCGTCCAATGAAACCCACCATGATCTCACAGGCAAAAAGCCTGTCCTCCTTTCGATCCGAACCCAACAAGCCTCCAATAATTCTGGGGTAATCTTCCCGCCTGCCCTCAAACACATAACCAAACATCCGCCGGGATTGTTCACTCTGCGCATAGGGACGCAGAATCTCCGCCCGTTCCTGAAGTTCCTCCAGAACCCCGTGCTCCACCAGGTCGACGCAGTTCACAAACAGGGCGCGGATGAAGTACTCAGCCAGGGCGGCATCGCAGCCATCCGCGATATGGGCAAGCAAGCCATAGGGCAGATTCCAGTTGAAAACCTGATCCACGATGGAGAATCGAACTTCCAGCGATCCGGTATCAAAAGCTGCCTTGACCAAGTCTTCTTTCTGCGCAAACTCAACGCCCCGCATCATCTCCAGTAATAGCAGCTTGGCGATAGAGGTTCCCTGGCTCATCTGCCGGCTGATATAGGGCAGCAACTGCTGGATGCCTTCTGAGCCCAAGGCCATCTTCAGGCTATCCGTCATGGAAGAATCGTCCAGTGTCATCTCCAAAAGCCGAATCGTGCCCTGCTTTCCCCTACAAAAAAGGTACAGCACCAGCGCCATGATGACCAGTACCCCGTAAACCAGCAACCCACCCAGTGCCCAGGGCTTACCCACACCTTGGAAAAAGCCCGGCAGGGTGAATGCTCCGATCAGCAGCAGAAACAGCATAGTATTCGGGCTCACATTCCAGCGCATCTTATCCGATGGCAACAGAGCCAGCTGCAGCAATGACTGGGCTGCAAAGAACGCAAAGAGCAGTTCCATCAGCCAGGAGGCGACAAAAAACGTATCTTCCGGCTGATACAAGAGTGGCGTAAAGGAAATGCCGATGGCAGCCATTAGAACCCAATGGGACGAGCATCGATATGTCCAGAAAATTTGGTAAAGCTGTTTCATTGTGAGCACAATCAGACAGGCAAACAACAAGACCCGAAGGAGCAGATAAGAGATGTCCATCTGCCTGCTGATCCCAAATGAAGCCAGTTCTCTTAGTCCCTGGTAATAGGTCATTCCTATGGGTGCAGAAATTCGGCCAAAAAGAACCGCCATCACCAACAGCATCAGCACGTAAATCAGTCTGGGCAGCGTTTCACGGATCTGCCTGCGGCATCCCTGTTTCCCAATCATATCGCATCACCCCTTCGCAGCTCTGATGGCTCAATGGGAAAAAAGCCAATGAACCCACCTATGCAGTCTGACGTCTGGCCAACTCCAGAAAAGGACCGGGGCAGGCCATCAGCTCGGCATAGGTGCCTGTCTGAACGATCCTCCCCTTTTCAAGCACCAGAATCCTGTCGGCGTTCATAATTGTGCTGAGCCGATGAGCAATCACCACCCGGGTCATGCGTAACATCTCCAGGTTTTTGGTCACCAATGCTTGGGTGACATTGTCCAAAGCACTGGTGGCCTCATCCAACAGCATGATGCAGGGCTTTCTGACCAGGGCGCGGGCCAGCAATATTCTTTGCCTTTGCCCACCGGACAGAGTACGGCCACCCTCGGTGAGAAAGGTATGCATACCCATGGGCATTTCCTGAATATCCCGGTCCAGACCGACCAGCTTCGCAGCTTCCCATGCATCCTCCACGGACAGGTTGGAAGCGCCGATGATGTTTTTATATATATCGTCGGACATGATCTGCGCGTTTTGAATCACGGTGCCGATCTGATTGCGCACTTCCTGCACATCCAAATCTGCCAGGTCCATTCCGTCGTAAAGGACAGCACCTGAGAGGGGGCGTTCAAAGCCCAGCAACAGGCGCAGCAGCGTGGACTTACCGCTGCCCGAACCGCCCACCAGGGCTACCATCTGCCCAGGCTCGATGGTACAGGAAATACCATCCAGCACATATCTGCTGGTTCCGGGGTAGCAAAAAACCACATTCGCTAAAGTAATGCTGCCCCTAAGCTTTCCCGGATCGGCTTTGGTATCATCCACTTCCGGCAGACATTCCAGGATGGGCTTCATTTCCTCATACAAAGGCAGAACCTCCAGGAAATCGCCCAGAGCCTGGGAGATGGCAATGAGCGAGGACACAAAGGCGCTGAACGCGGAGAACATGGCCAGAAAGTCGCCTGTGGAAGGTTTGCTCTGCCCATACCACACCGTGGCATAGAGAATCACGCTGCACAGGACAGGGAAGACGGTCATCAAAGTTTCCAGACAGGCTGTCCTGATTCCAATGTCCGTCTCCAGGGTTTTGATCCTGGAAAAGGGCTTATGCCACAGCACAAAGGCCACATGTTCCGAGCCCGTGATGATAAACTTATGGAAACCACGGATGAGCTGCACCAGCAGGCCCTGGATGCTGCCGCTTTCCTGTGCCAGTCTTCCAACAGGTTTCCTCAATGCGCGAAAAAACAGAGTCAGAGCCGTGACCAATGCCGCCGCACAGGCCAGTACTGCCAAGCCTACCGGAATGCTGTAGGAAAACAAAAGCGCCAGGCTGAACAAGGAAAACACGGCGGACAGCGTTGCGTTCAGGGCGGCGCCGGATACAGTCCTGCGTATTTCAGTGATGCCAAAGGCCCTTTCCGCCAGGTCGCCCGCAGAAAAATCCCGAAAAAACGCTACGGGCAATTTCAGAATTCTATCCCAAAGGGCGCTCTCCAGCCCCATGTCCAGCTTTCCTTCCGCTCTTAGAAGCGCCACGGCTTGAGTGAGCTGAAAACCAAAGGATGCAAAGCTGCCGGCAGCCAGTATAAGTACTACCCACAGAAGCTGATTGAGTTGCCGGGCTGGAACGATGTAGTCAAAAAGAAGTCCCGTCATGAAGGGAACCAACAGGCTCACAAGACCACCCGCCGCTCCCGCCAACAGCGTGGAGGTCAGACCCTGCCGTCCAAAATGGTGCAGGCAAAAACGCAGTATTTGATGGATATCCACTCTTTGGGAACCAAAGGGTGCGTACAGACAATAAGCGCAGGACATGAGCCTTCCCGCAAGGGCTTGGTCCACAACTTCGCCTCTGCGCTTCCCGTTCCGAAAGAGCCTGTACCGGGCTGAGGAACTGGGAAGAAGAGCCACGGGCTGCCGGTCCGCCTCTAAAAAACCAAGGAAGGGCCCGCTGTCTTTTTTCCACCACTCTCCTTGAAGCATCACAGGCCGGGAACGCATACCCAGTCTCCTGGCCGCTTTGGGCACAGAAAGCTCCTCCTGTCCCGTTCTCCCATTGGCACGGTCAACAGGGCTGCCCAGAAAGTGCGCGATCGTAATCAACGCCCGATCAAGGGGGTGGAGGTTTTCCCCGCCCCCAGAAGCAGGGACAGAGTTCTTTCCTGTTCGCTTTTTTCTTTTCTCATCCCTTTTTAGCACTGTGTATGCTCTTCCTTTCCCTGGAGTGGGTTTTATTCAGGCGTTGGAAACCAATTTGGCATAAGCTCCGCCCAATGCCATCAGTTCCTGGTGGGTGCCTCTCTCCAACACATGGCCATGATCCAGCAGAATGATCTCATCGCAATCCATGATTGTACTCAGGCGATGTGCCACGATCAGACAGGCGCAGCCACGTTGCCTGATGCTGTCCATCACCTGCTTTTCCACCAGGGGGTCCAGGGCACTGGTGGCCTCATCCAGAACCATAACAGCCGGATTTGCGGCCAAGGCCCTGGCAATCTCAATACGCTGCTTTTCCCCGCCGCTAAAGCACTTTCCGTTCTCCCCCAGTTCCAACCCATAGCCCCCCTGCCGTTCCTGGATGATGTCGTGGATACAGGCATCCCGGGCTGCAGCTTCCACCTGGTCCTCCGGGACGGCGGAGTCCCAGAGAGTGATGTTCTCCCTTACCGTCCCCTCGAAAATGCAGATCTCCTGATCCACCATGGAAAAGGAACGCCTAAATGCATCTTTGGGGATCTGGGAACGGGGTTTGCCGTCAAAGAGAATCTCACCTGCCCATGGGCTGTACAGACCGGCTACCAGTTTTGCAACAGTAGACTTGCCGCTGCCGCTGCCCCCTACCACTGCCACATGAGCCCCCGGTGCCAGGGTCAGGCTGAAGCACTCGATCAGCGGCGGCTCCATGCGGCTATACCCAAAGGAGACATCTCTAAGCTCTACCCGCCCGCTGAGCCTGTCCACGCCCTCATCCTCCCGGGAGGGCGGGACGGTTTCCTCCACAGCAGGGTACTCGTAGATATCGTCCAGTCGTTCCAGATAGACTTGCAAGTCCTGGATCTCATCACTGAAGCAAACCAATCTGTTGATCGGGCTGAGAAAGCTGGCAAACAGGCCCTGAAAGGCGACCAGTGTCCCCAGGGTGATCTGTGCCCCAATAACCTGCCATGCACCAAGGGCCAGCACCACAGCATCCGCCAGGGAGCCGATCACAAGCGGGATGGTACTAAGAAGCTGCAGGGTACCGCCCATCTGTTGCTCAGCGTTGAGCATCTTGGCCTGATAACCGGCCCAGCGGGCGAAAAAATCCGATTCTGTTCCCCCGGCTTTCATGGTCTCAATGATTTCAAGCCCCGCCGTACAGGTGCCGAAAAACTTACCCTCATCCGTGAGCAACTTGCGTTGTTGGTTGGCTCTCCTGCGGGAAAGAAAAAACAGAAAAGCGAAATTGAGCAATGCAATGCTCACCCCCCACAGGGTAAGCAGAGGGCTGTAGATCAGCATCATCCCCATGAAGAAAAGAGCAATGATCAGATCCATAGCTGTGGAGGCCAGCTTACCGGTAATGAGTTCGCTGACGATGTCGTTGTAGGCAACCCGGGATGCGATATCTCCGGCAAAGCGCTGGAGGAAGAATTCCATGGGCAGGCGGAGCAAATGGCGGAGAAATCGGCTGGAAAAACTGAGGGAGAGTATGCTTTGCAGCCTTGCCATGTATTTGCTTCGAAGGATGTAGGTGACTCCCTGGAACAAGGCTACCATGGCAAACCCCAGCAGAAAGGGAAGCGCCCATTCCCCTGCATTCCCTTCCATCAATTCATCCACAAAAAATTTTGAGAAATAAGGCGCAAGCAAGCCCGGAAAAATCAGCAGAAGGCTGGTGAGAAGCAGAAAAGTAAGCGGTGCGGAAAGTCCCCGAAGGCTCTTCCTCATGGAGATCAGCAGGCTGTGGCTTTTGCCTGACTTGACAAAGGCAGGGGACGGCATGAACATCAGCGTTACGCCGGTAAATGCTTGATCAAGTTCCTCCTCTGTCACCCGGTAGGGCCCGCTGGCCGGGTCGTTGATGTACACCATGCCGCCTCCAAATCCCTCCAGTACCACATAATGGTTGAAATTCCAGTGAATGATGGCAGGGAGCGGAATGGATTTCAGCTCTTTTGGCTCATGTCGCAAAGCCTTTACGATGAGACCGTATTTTCTGGCTGCTTTGGCGATGTTACCGGCCTTGCTGCCATCCCGGGAGACACCGCAGGATATCCGCAGTTCCTCCAGCGGCACAAACTTCTCCCAATACCCCAAAATGATCGCAAGAGCAGCAGCGCCGCATTCCACAGCCTCCATCTGGATCACCGTGGGTGTTTTTACCCGCTTGTGGAAGCGGTTATAAAACCGCTTGCTTTTTGATGGCTTGGCATGACTCATCAGGAAGCCTCATTCTTTTCCGTTCCCTCCGGCAGGATCAGCCTGATGGGAGGGAATCGTTCCACGACGATCTCCGCCTCGCATAACCAGCCCATGGACGGGTCCAAGGTCTCCGGACTTGTTGCGAGAAGAAACTCTTGCACCTGGGCGGCGTCTTTGGCATCAAGGCTGATGTATGCCACTACTCCCCCATCTCCACCGCTCCATCCAGGAAGGTTTTCCAAGGGAAGGGATGCGACACCCAGAGCCCCATTGGGCCCGTCCACCGGTTGCAGGTGGGTAACACGTCCTGAGAGAACTAAATCCTTGCGGGAGGGTAGGACGATGTACGCCTCCATACCCTCCTGCACAAAGGAGCCATCTTGTGAGCCCAGCACAATGGCGGCTTCCCCTGGCATACCGGCGAGCAGTGCCCCGCTCCCCCCCACCTGACGCACGATCTCCCCCAAAAACGCCCAGGCGACAAGAATTGCAACAACCGCAAACAAACAAAGGAGCGCTATCCAGTTTTTGGCGGGGACCAATTGCATCACCTGATCCAGGTTTTCTGGTGACGACAGCCGTTCCACCGCATCCTTGCGAAAAATCTTCTGATTCATTTGTACCTCAACTCATCCGTTTTTATGAGGCCGTTACCGCTTCAATCCCCGGGATTCCAGGTATTCCAGGCTTTGCCGCTGGGCCTTTATTCCCTTAACCTCCAGTAAAAACGTGCTTGTGATGCCATGTTTTGCAAGAAGTGCGAAGAAACCCTCAATATCCAGTATTCCACTGCCCAAGGGCCAATGGGAGTCCCCATGGCCATCACAATCGTTGAGATGGCAATGACGTATCATCGACTTCAGGGCACTGATCCAACTCTGGATCGGCGTAGGTGACAGGCATGCATGGGCAAAATCCAAGCACACTCCAAAGTTCGGATAACAGGACAGGTGCTGGGCCAGACGGCACAGCAAGTCGGGGGTGAAATCAAACATATTTTCAATGTAAATATCGATTTGCGGGTTCTCCTCCAGCATCTGGGCATAGAACACAGCGTTCTCCTTCAGCCATCGGTCCTGGTAGGAGGGTAAGTTGCAATTGGGAATGGTGTTGGTATGAAAAATCACAGCCTGAGCCGCCAGTCTTTTACAGACCGCTATGCTTTGTCTGACCCGGAGCCGGGAAATCCCGCGAATCCTTTCGTCTTCACTACCCACCGAGATATCGAAAAACGCACCGTGTACGGTGCAGGGATAGTCCGGCTTGTTTGCCGTATACATCGCTATCAGCCTGTCGATTTCCACGGTGTTGTCCATGTCGCTATAAAAGTCATTGTACTCAAAGCCCAGCCCGTATTCCCGAGAAAGGGACAGGCTCTCCGAAATGCAATCTTTATCGGGTATGATCAGCATTCTTAGCTCCTTCTCTGGTTCTGGCTCAGGCTATGTTTCCGGTTCAGGGTTGGGCTGGGGATTAGGCTGGGGAGTGGGCTTGGGGGTGTACTTGGGCCTTGGGGTAGGTTTATATTTCTTCGTTTGATTCTCGGAGGCGTTGTCCGGTGAATTATCATCAATGGCGGCCAGGATGGCTTTAAGCGCATCCCTTTTCTCCGAATCATCTGTGTTGTTCAGTTGATTTCGGATGACCTCGCGCAGCCAATTCCGGGTCTCCTCCGGCAGGTCTTCATAATGGATGGGCTCATCCGCTCCGCCCAGCATACCGCCATCCTCGGTGAACAGCACCTCGGCCTGGAGACCGCAACCCAGTGAATGCTCCTCACCGCTGCCGGTATTGATGCCGACCTCGCCCTCTACAGTTTGCACAATCACGGTGGAATTGCCCTCCCCGTCCGTGCCCAGCACAACCCGGAAGACCGTACCGCGCACTACCATTGATACATTGTCAACGGTTACGCTAAAGGTTTCTCCCGGGCCCAGCTTCTGCTGAATTGCGGAAGAGACGGCCCCTTTCATAAGGCGGATGGTGGTCATGGTATTGCCCGGTCCTCCGGCTGCAACGATCTCAAGTTGCGTATCCGGTTCCAGATACTCATACTTGTCGTCGTCCAACTTCAGCACCAAGCCACTGCCGGCAGGTGTGGTCACAACATCTCCGTCTTGGAGCTTCATGCCCTCATAGGCAAACATCTCTCTGGACAGCCCCTGGCGGGCTACCATGGCATCACCACTCACTGCGACGACAAAGATGCTGCGGTACTCGGGTGCGCCGGCCTTTCCCGGCACAGCCATCAGTATTGCCAGCATTCCAAGCACGATTGCAAATCGGCGAAATCTGCTATTCATGTGATCCCTGCTTTCTGCCCTTGACGTCATAGACCAATACCTCTTGCGACTTGCCTTTCAGCGGGATGATACCAATTTCCTCGGCGATGATTCTATCCTCCACGATTCGGTACAGACATTGGGGAATGAGGATCTGCCCACGCTTTGCATTGCTCTCCAGTCTGGCGGCGGTATTGATGGTGTCCCCGATGGCAGTATAGTCCATACGAAAACCGCATCCAATGTTCCCCACCACCGCTTCTCCACAGTTGACGCCAATACCAAAGCCTACATCCTTTTGGTACATTCTGAGCAGCTTCTGTTCCAGATCTGCGGCTCCCGCCACAATATCCAAAGCCGTGCAAACCGCCTGGTATTCATAATCCTCCAGATCCACAGGAGCATTGAACACCGCCATCACAGCGTCGCCGATAAACTTGTCCAAGGTACCCCCATGGTCAAAGATCACCTGGGTGACCAGGGCGAAATACTCATTCAGGATGCAAACCACGTCCTGAGGCGACAGCGACTCCGACAGAGGGGTAAAACCCCGGATGTCGATGAACAGCACCGCAACATTCCTGAGCTCACCCCCCAACTGGGGCTCAAACTGCTGGTCCCTGGCCATCTGATCCACCACCTGGGGTGCGACATACTTTCTGAAGGCGCTGGACAAGCGTGTGCGATGCATCCGCTCAGCAAAGTACAGTTTCAAATATTGGTAGGCATACACCAGCAGGATAAACAAAGGCAGATAGACAAGGGGCATGGCCCACCCCCTGATAAAAAGCATCTTTGCAGCCAGAAGATAACCGCCGATGATCCCCAGGGCCACCAGGGTAGTGAGCAGAAACTTTTTTCGCAAGGACAGCAGGTAAAAGAGCATCGCCACAAGCGCCGTGAAGCATGCCAACGGCAAGGGACTTGCCGGAATAACCTGCCTGCCCTCCATCAGGTTCTGCAGGATGTTGGCATGGATCTCCACGCCGTACAAAGGAGCCTTGCGGTTGGTGCCGGTAAAGAAATTGTCCTGAAGACCCGTGGTATACGCTCCAATCAGTGCAACACAATCCTTGAAAACAATGGGGTCGATTCTGCCACCCAACACGAGATCCAAGGAAATGCCCTCAAAATCTCCGGTATCGCCCGCGTAATCGATGAGAAACGCGTCCTTCAGTCTATCCGGGGAAGGGTGGGCCTGGCCCAGGGAGGCATAGTAGCGCAGATAAGTCTGGTAGGCCAGGCTTCGAAACTCTTTGCCCTGATGGGGATAGCGGATCATCGCCCAGCGGACCAGTCCATCCGGCTGCAGCACAGCATTGGAAAATCCCACCGACTCGTCATCATCGGTAAGCCAGTAGGGCAATTCAACGGCACTGAGGGACTCCTCCACAGACCATTGCCCTTGGGAGAAGGAAGCCTGTTCGCTGATGACAAGATGGGAAGCGCTGACCACGTTGTCATACTGAAGGGCTGCCTGCATAAGGTCTTCGTCTCCCGGCCCCCCCATCATCCCGGTAAAAAGCACGTCAAAGGCAATGACGGCAGGTCGATTGTCCTTATCCGCATTGAGAATCCCGATAAGCTGGGCATAAATGCTTCTATCCCAGGTACCAAAAGGTCCGAGGGTTTTGATCGTCCTTTCGTCAATCCCAATAATTTTGATGGCGCTGTTTGTGGGTCTGCGTCGGCTGTACAGCAGATCCCTTGCAAAGAAATCCAGGCCTGATAACATGTTCATAATCGTAATCCCAAAACAGAACATGCCGATCAGCCATGGTACTGCATGCCTCACAAGCCGTTTTACAAGTTGTTTTTTCTTTTTATTGTCCGATGGGGGCGGTGGAGGATGGAAACAATCCGGAAGCTTTCTCTTTTGCATGATACGAATCATCTCAGCTTCCCGGTTGAAGTGGGCAGCTGCCCCGATGCCATGCCTAACGCGCTATCTGGATCGCACGGTTTCCCGTTTGGCCCACACTGGTTGGTACAGAGTACGATCCTGAAGAAGTTAGCACATACACGAACCGGAATTATTTCTTTTCCTTCTTCGCGCCACCGCTGACCTGGTTCAAATCCTCATCGGAAATCTCTGCGGCATCCTGTTCCTCTGCCTTGATGGGTTTGAGATCCTTATCTTCTGCCATGGGTACTCCTCCTTACTGAATGCCTTGATTTCAGCCGAATCTCCTGATACATGCACAAATCACAGTGGCTGCACCAGTCATTATGGGTATGTTATCTTTTTGCCATAAAAAAACAAGTGACTTTGCGGGTGCAAGTCATATGACTTTTTATGTCCAATTGCTTTTTCTGCCGGTCTGCTTTGGATGGAGTTCTATACAATATCCAGTGGCAAGGAAAGGAGCCGAAACATCCAATACGGGCCGAACAAAACAGCCCGGCCCGTATCCTGGAAAGCCTCCGGCCTGATGCCAGGTGGCATTCTTCAAGATGATTTGCGTAGTTTCATGTTCATTTCCGCTTATCGCTGAAATGTGCGTGCTCCACCGCTGGCCTGATCCAACTCCTCATCGGAGATCTCCTGGGTCTCCTGCTCCTCCTCCTCGATGGGCTTTACATCTTTCTCATCCACCATTCTTCACCCTCCTCCTTTCCAGCAAAATCACTGCTCCAGATGCAGGCCTCCAAGAATCGGCTGCATCGGTCCTTACCGGTATAGTATCTTTTTCCATCAAGAATGCAAGTGATTTTATCTGAAAAAGTCATATGACTTTGGGGCCCTTTTCCGTGGCTTCCTATTGCGGTACTTCCTTTTTCAAGGCCGTCATCAGCAGGATTGCCTGCCGCCGGTTGTCCACTTCCAACTTCTGGTAAATGTTGCTGATATAATTCTTGACCGTGCCCAGGGAGATGCCAAGGACTTGAGAGATACTTTCATTCAGATACCCTTGGGCAAGCAGCTCCGCAACTTTTGCTTCCCGCGCTGTTAGGCCATAGTCCGCCAGGGACTTCTTTACAATATCCTTTGGAATCTGGGCTAGCAGCCGGGCCGCAATGGATACGGGCATCGTGCTGTTGCCTGCGAAGGCATTGCGGATTGCCATGGCGAGCCGTTCACCTGAAAGATCCTTGATCAGGTAACCGTCCGCGCCATTTCGGAAGGAATCCAGGATGTATTCGTCCGGTGCAAAAGTGGTCAGCATCAGTACCACTGTTTGTGGGCGTTTCGCCTTGATCGCTTTCAGCGCATCAATACCGGACATCTCCGGCATCTGGATATCCATCAATACCACATCGGGCTGGTCCACCATTGCCGATTCCACAGCCGCGCGGCCATTATCAACGGTGCGGATCACCTGGATATCCGGCTGGGAGTCCAGGATGATGCGGATCCCGTCGCAGATAAGAAGCTGGTCATCGGCCACCAGTACTCTGATTTTATTCACGAATGATATCCTCCGATTTTTCCGCAACCCCAGCGGGCAGCTGGATACGCATTTCACAGCCGTTCCGGTTTTCGATGTGCATCTGTCCCCCCATGCACCGGGCATCCCAGGAAATCTTTGACAGGCCATATCCAAAGTTTAGTTTCCCAAAGCCACATCCATTGTCGTTCAAGGTAAATTCTACGACTCCGTCTGTTTTTTGGAGGCTGACCTCAAAGGACGTTGCTCCGCCATGGCGAAGTCCGTTGGTGAGGCCCTCCATCAGTGCGTTGTAAAGGAAGGATCTTTGGGAAACAGGCAGAGTGTCATAAGCCTCGGCTTCAAACCAGCAAAGGCGGATAGTGATCTCCGCGGACTTTTCTGTTTCCTCAATCAGATGGATGAATTGCACCGAGGTCAGCTCATCCTCCAATAAGTCGTTGGATTTGCCCGACAGTACGTCACGAAGGGACTTCATTGCCATCTGAATTTGCTGTGTGACGGTTCCCATACGTGCTTGCGCGGCAGAAATATCCGCGTCCATCAGCACCGTGACAGCCTGGGCGCTGATGGACGCCGTTGCCAGCGTGTGGCCCAGTGTGTCATGCAAATTCCGCATCAACTGATCCTTGGCCCGCAGCTCGGCGGTTTCCTTCAAATTGTTCGCGTATTCCTTGAGCTGTTGCATGGAGATTTCCAGCTCATCGGTTTTCTGTCGCAGCAATTGGCTGAGATGCCGGTTCTTTTCGCTGATCACAATGTTGTAGCGGGCTATGGCCAAAGTGACCACCATAAAGATTCTGGGGAAGAGGAGAGTGCCTATGGTTTGTGTGGGATAATCCTCAAAGAAATGGATCTGCCAATAATGCATCCCGATGGTGCTGGATATGGCAAGGATTGTAAACGCGATGCAAAAAGGCACTTTCTCGCTCACCAGGACCGATGCGATGACGATCATCACCGTAAAACCGGAGAGGCTGGAGCGGTCAAAATACTGGATGGCCAAGGCCAAACCAAATCTGAGAAAGGTAAACAGACGCGCCCAACGCCACGAGGTAGCCAACATTCGATACCGTTGGTTTTGAATAAGCGAAAGCAACACGAACACAAAAAACAGAGACAGTGCAACGGCCCTGTTGGAGATGGTGCTCAGGCACAGAACCACGGTTCCCGCGGCAAGGGTAGAATAAAGCAGGAAAGAAACCATGCTTTTCCCTTTGGTATCCATATGCATCTCCCCCAGCACAAAACCATCTGATTTTCCTGCGTGGGTATGGGATCACGTCCAAGAAGCCCTAACGTCTATGCCAACGATCTCCTTACTTCGGAAAAAGACCTCCCGGCTGATATCCTCGGGGAGGACGGGTCCTGATATCCTTTGCGTCATCTGATTCGCATAATGGACTTCAATGCATTCCTCGCCCTTTTCACCGGGCAGGTAACGAACAGGGGTTCCGCACACGGTAAAGGACAGGCTGCCCTGCCGGTCAAACTCCGAAGGTGCCACAAACCAGGGATCAAATTGCAGACAGCCATTCTCTACAATGACACCCAACTCACCCCTTCGCGCCAAAACAGATTCCTTTACCTGGCCGGTCATGCCCGGTTGCTGGCTTTTCCCATCAAAGGAGGAATGAGAGTAGGGCTCGATGGGAATCGCCTGGCATGCCATGGAATCCTTGCGGTAGAGGAAATGACGCACCACGTCCCGATAACATTGATACACCGTCTCAGCCTGAGGCCGGTTGTGGCGGCATGCCAGCGCCAGCTCCACAATGGCCAAGGACAGCTTTGCGTTCTGGTGCCAATAAATGCACCCAATCCCCTCATACTTGTACATCACCTGGCTGCGGCCGGTGAAGCGCTGATGCCCAAACAAGCATTCAAACCGGTGGAGCAACTCCTGACGCTCAAGATCACTGTAGGAAGAAACCTCCAATGCCTGTCGCAATTTACTTTCTGTGGTCATAGCCGCACCAAAGTGAAGCATTCCCTTTTCATCCCGGCAGACAATCCATCCGTCGGCAGCCAGAGGCGCCTCAAAGGAGTTCTTCTGCCAGAAGGGAACGGTCATACGCTTGGGGTATAGGAAATGCGCCCCATGCTGATCACTGCCCAAGGCCATATCCATCGTTGAAAGCAGCTGCGGGAGCTCCCCGGCGGTTACAATCCCTGCACCGATGGCTGCTGACTGCCCTTCCAGCATGGGACGCATGGGTTCCACGCCACCGTCGGGGTGAAAGAGATTGTAGGTAACAAACAAATCCCCTTTGTTTTTGCGGATGGTTTTCTCCAGAACAGTCACGCAGCAGGCAAGCCACTCTCTGATGTGGCTCACGGCAAGGGTCTCCTGCCCGGAAAAACCACGATCATACACAGTATCCCGATATTTGGAAAAGGTCTCACCCATTTGATCCAGCAGTTGTTTCGCACCTTCGCCGCGGCAAGCGATATAGGCCTGCAGCAGGGATTGGGAAGCCGTCAGCCAATGGACTACATCTTTGGAGACTACATAGCTTCCATCCCCTTCCCCCAGAAGTTCCAACAGGAACGCGGCATATGCCCGCATATGGTATACGGTCACCATGGACAGGCCGATCCCTACAATCGCGTTGTTGGCATCGTTCCATTCCGGGCGCTGGGTGTTCATCCATACTCCCCCATCCGCATGGAGGTTGGCCATTTTACTGAGCAGAGGCACGATGAGCTTCTCCATCAGGCACACGCAATAGACCTGGTCATTTTCAAGAACCAGCTGGCCGTCCGATCCCATCCTCCGGCAAAGGTCCGCAATCTGCCTGTCCCGTTCCCTGTCAAATAGTATCGTGTTTTTGCTGTCCCTGACGATGTCTGTGTAGGGTTTGAGGAGATAGGGCACGTTGGCGTAAGTAAACACCTGCATGCCCAGAAGGGCGCAAAGCCGATCTGGAAAATGATCCCATAATCCCTTCAGCAAGCGCAGCAGATAGATGATCTGATGATCCCCCCAGTAGCCAAGGCCGCTAAAGGGATTGTCCGGCTCCGGGCGCTCCCAGTCGATACCATCCCTGTTGATTCGATAGGGGTTGTATCCATCGATGGTGGAAGCGTTCACAAACCTGGCGATCATGTGTTCATAATAGCAGGGAAAGGATAGCCCCAAGGCCTCCCAGTTTTGGAAAATGTCCCGCCAGTTTCCCTCATACCGCCTGACAGGCTTCCCCCGCTCGTCCGTGAGCCTGATATGAAACTGATTCCAAGGTCTGGAGGGGTCCCCATGACGGCGGGAGAAACTCAACGGCAGGTATTCCAACGCCAGACGCAGATACTGGGGCTCTTTGTCAAAGGCTTCCTTTAGTTGATGGATGGTGCGGCACTGCCGGGCTTTTTGGATGAAGTGCTCCTCGCTGCCCAGGGTATGATTCCGCACTGTGGCAAAATCCAGAAAATCCTCCACATCCAAGGTGTATGCGTCCGCAAAGATCCCGCCCCTCATGATATTGTAGAGGGTGTTCAGGTAATGATGATGGATTGCCGTTTGATCGGCAGTATGCTGGACACCATCCG
>JAAYDR010000039.1 GCA_012729115.1 Clostridiales bacterium
ATGCGATTACCCTCCATCTGCTCCTGTACCCGGAAGAACATCTCCGGCGGGATGATGGCCGGATGCGTACCTTCGGAAAAGTATTTGGGCAATTCCCCCCGGTTGATTTTTTCCAGCTTCGTCAGATGATCCACCACATACTTTTTCTGGAGCAATGCATTCCCGGCGTACTTCTCATTCTTCAACATATCCAACACCCGCTTCGGCGACCAAACACCGCCTCTATAGGAGGGAATGTTTCGCTCGCGCATGATCTCTGATATTTCTGTCACGCCAACACAGCTTAAGTATGACTCAAACACCCAGCGGACAACCAGCGCTTCTTCGGGCTCAATCCATACTCGCCCCTTGCGAATGCGGTATCCGTAAAGAAAGCGCCAGTTTGCCGGTTCGCCAGCTTCAAATTGCTTGCGAATGCGCCACTTGCAGTTTTCGGAAACGTTCCGGCTTTCCTCCTGCGCATAAGAAGCGAGGATGGAAAGCATCAACTCTCCACCCTCGCTTATGGAATGAATATTCTGTTCTTCAAAGTAGACATCAATGCCCAGCGCCTTGAGTTCCCGCACCGTTTCCAGCAATGTGACCGTGTTCCGGGCAAAGCGGGAGATGCTCTTGGTGATTACCATGTCGATCTTCCCGGCCCGGCAATCGGCAACCATCCGCTGAAAGTCAGCCCTGTTATCCTTCGTGCCGGTAATTGCTTCATCTACATACACCCCGGCATATTCCCATTGGGAGTTCTGCTGAATGTATCCGCTGTAATGGCTCACCTGTGTGGACAGCGAATGCAGCATGGCCTCCTTATTGGATGAAACACGGGCGTAGGCGCAAACTCGCAAGCGCACCCAAACGGGCGGCTTATTTTGCATGACCTTATGTATTTTTCTCGTCACGCGG
Source organism: Clostridiales bacterium (assembly GCA_012729115.1). Classification (GTDB taxonomy): domain Bacteria; phylum Bacillota; class Clostridia; order Christensenellales; family Aristaeellaceae; genus Limiplasma. The sequence goes on from JAAYDR010000039.1 coordinate 898, forward strand.
TTCACCTCCTCGTAGTGTCGCATATTACCTCTGGTGCCCCTGAATAGCAAGTTAATCAATGCCGGAACATAGGTAGAAAAAAGACCACAGGGAGGCTTCCCCTACGGTATAGGGGAAAGCTCCGCTGTGATCCTTTTGTTTATGCCGCGCAGAAAATGGGCTGGTACTTCTCCCGCAGATACCCTTCAATCAGCTTCAAGTCATCTGCCGAGAGAAGTCCCTCGTTGTGCATCTTCTGAGAAATGGCCAGCATGGCCTGATAGCGCATCTCCCGTTCAAATTGATCGGAGTTTATGCTCAATCCCTCCCATCAAAGAACCTTGGAATACTGCCCGGAAACCCAGCCCACCTGCGCACCGACCACAATGGCATTCCAGCCATTCGGGGCGGTGGCGATGTACTCGAAGGTGGTTCCCGGAGCGACGGTGGTGATCCGTGCATGGCGTCGGCGGTCAGGGTGATCTGCGCCACCTCGTCGCCTACGGCGTCCAGGGCCTCGTCCTTCGCGGCGGACACCTCGCCCTCCACATACAGGCGCAATGCCTCGTTTCCGGTGATGTCCACCGTCCGGAGCTTGGCGATGAAGGCTGTATTGGCAAAAAGGTCGTCTACGTCGATATTCGCTGCCCGGATGGCCCGCACCAATGCCTCGTCGGCGAAAATGCCCTGTACGTTGAGCTCGCGGGCGGTGATGGTCTTGTCCATAAGCGAACAGTAGAATTTCAAAGCTATGCTTACAAGCTTTCATCAGATGCTCCATGGGCACAGGATGCCACGCAACATGTTTTCATGATAGTTATCGACAAAATCGAAAAATTTTCAAAAATGAACGATGATGAAATCGCTGCATACTGCTTTACTATTGTAAAGAACTATTTTTATCGCTTCAGTAAGAGCCGCAGTATGGAGGTTGATTTTGAACTGTCTGAATCCGATTTGAAAAATGCTGTTGATAACGATCCTGCCCAAGAAACGCTATTTCGCGAGCTTGAATACGAAGAAGTCAAGCTCGCCTTACGCTCACTAACCGAACGACAGCAGATGATTATTGCGCTCAAATACGGGTTAAAGCGTACCCATTCCGAAATTGCGGAAGAAATGGGCATCAGCGAAAGCTATTCGCAAAACCTGTTAGCAGCGGCAGTAAAGGAACTAAGAAAAAAATTAGGAGAATCGAATATTAATGAAAAGTGAGCGTAGCGATATGAAGGATAATATGAATGACCACACCTTGTTTATAGCAGGAAAAGCTGCGTTGGATCTTATACGCGAAGAGGCCGACGAGGCTTTAAGCCAAGTAGATTGGTCAAAACTTGAGGCCGTCGATTTGGATGATTGGTTTTTTGATACCCTCAATAAAACCAAAAGAAAAGAGCGGTATAAAAGATCATTAGCAGACCGGATACTGGTTTATGCTGCAGCGATTGTTCTAGCTATTTTCTTAACTGCCACCTTAATTCTTGCAACTGTTGAACCGGCAAGGGCTGCGTTGATCAGGTTTCTCATAGAAAGGTTCCCGCAATACTCTGAGTATTCTATAAATCTCGTAGAGGACGAACAACCGGAAAAAATGACCTATGTTTTGCCGGGATATATACCTGATGGATTTGAGCCAGAAGATACGCAGGATACCTCCGCCTCAAGGGCTATGATGTGGAGGAACCCAGAAACAAACCAATTCATCCAGTACATGCAGTCAGACGGCGAATCTTCCGTGATACTGGATACTGAAAAAGCGTTGATTCGCAGTATTAAGATTAATGGCGTCAACGCGGAAGTGGTCGAAAAGGGCAGCGTAACGACGATTCAAATATTCTATAAAGATACGTTCTTCGTGGTTGTTTCGGATGCCTCCTATGAGGAATGCCTGAAAATTGCAGAGAGTATACCATTAAACTGACCCATATACACACCTTTTGACAGGGCAACACGCCCTGTCTTTTTTTACAATTTATTAACATATATTGGTGTGATGGATTGATCCAAAATGACTTGTACTTAATGAAGACACAAATTAAGGAGGAGAGAAAATGGAAAAACTCGGTAAGAAATTGGTATGCATCCTGCTCGTGCTCATGTTCGTTCAGACAGCAATCGGTGTACACGCAGAAGAAATCACCCCAATGAACACCTACATCGCCCTCCTATATGCTGAACTAACGGTAGACGCCAATGGAAAGGCGACAGCAGCCGGAATCGTTACAGCTAATAGTTCCTCACTCTCATGCAGCGGAACCCTATCCATTTTGCAGTACAAAAATGGTGCGTGGAGTACATTCAAGTCATGGCCAACCGAAACCGGGACAGGCGGCTTGACGCAATCGGAGACCTGCACCCTTACTGCCGGTTACAAATATAAGACGCAGTACTCTGTCAACGTAAACGGAGAGAAGATGACAAAATACAGCAAGGAGAAAACGTACAACTGACCATCAATCCTTTGAGATGGCCGCTAGGTCTGATAAAAATATTTGTAAATTCTTGTCTGAAGCAAGTGATAGATCCCATATTCGTGACTTGTATATAGTGAAAGGGACAAAAAATCATTCATCTTGACCATGGCAGAAGGTAGTGCTTCAGACACTTGAACTTACGCACAGAGGCCACCATCACAAGGCATAAGAGGCCACTCTACGTCAAAAACCATGGAGTGACATGGTTTTTAGATAAAAAAAAGGAGGGTAAACTCATGAAACGCAAGGTTGCTCTGGTTCTCTGCGTGGTGATGATCCTTGCCACCGCAAGCGTTGCTTATGCGGCGGTTGGATTCACCAACTTCAAAATGACGTTTACGTCAACCACGACCTACCAGAACATCGTGTCTGACACAACCAGTAAGGACATGCTGGTTGCGAACGATGCATACGCTCGGCTGTATGTCTACGCTACGACGTCCTCGGTGAACAACGTGTATCGCACGTACAGCGGCGGCTATGTGTCTGGGCAGTACTTCAAGAAGCTGACCAGCGGAACTTGGATGTACTACACTTCAGACATCGACCAAGGTGACCGTGTCTATCTGAGGGGACGCCCGGATTCCAGCGTTTCGTCCTGCACGGTGACCGGTGAGTTCGGCGCAGGCTAAGCACGTCCGACGGGGCTGGGTCACTCGCCAGCCCCATTTTATTGCCTACGTTTATGTAAAAACCCCTTTAGAGGATTGGGAGTTTGTAGCTTTTGGAGTGTTAGCACGGTTTTCTTAGTAGAGGCACTTGAGTGTTGGATACTCGGATGCCATCATGATAATTGGAGGTTGATCCGATAATGAAAAAGGGAAATAATGTTGCCCTGTTCCTGGCTGCCGTGCTGGCGTTTACCTTCTTTGCTGGTGTTATTCCAGCAACCGCTGAGGGAGGTGTCCAACATATAGAGAAAACGCTCGAAAGTCCCTTTTTGAAACTTGAGTTGAATGCAGATGTTTCGGTGCCAAAAGAGAATACCCAACTAACCATTTACGAGACAGATTATGCACGTTCAGATGCTGCAAAATGGATAGAGATGTTCTTTGATAGTGCTGATGCGGCTGTTGAAGATGGGGTTAATGGACAAGCTAATGAAAAAAGGAACCTTTTCTATCCTGAAATCGAACGCAAATATGGGGAAGGCGATGTATACACTCGATATATTGCATATGAGGCCAGAGTCTATGTAGACTACAGGGAACATGAAGTTACGGACTGGTGGAATATGGCCAAGGTGGATAGTCAGGCAGAAGGGTTAAAAACAATACCGGATCAGGCAAAGACAACTGCCCTAGAATGGACTAATCGTCTTGCAAGTACAATTGGTTGGGACGGCTTAACCCTAAGTGCATGCTATACCATGCCTGCGGCTTTTCCTGGTGTGGTACCTGGAGCTACTCCAGATCCGCAATATGTTGGTGCTGTTGATACGAATCCTACAGGATTTTATATTGTGGAGTTCAACCGAGTACTAAGTGGCATTCCGGTAGCCATTGATAAGCTGCCGTATAGCGATGACACAAAAGCAGATTTATACGGTGATGTGTTGCAAGTATACATTGACGATGATGGTATATTCAGGGTCAGGGGATACTATCGTAGCTTTGTCGAGACAAAGAAAGAGCCGATGACCATTTCGCTTGATGATGCGATCCAAATTCTTCAAGACAACATGGATTATGTTGCGTTCTATCCCGAGGAAGCCACTTCCGTGATCTCAGAAATTGGTCTGTGCTATCGGCTGGTTCAAATACTAGACACTTCAGATAAAGATGTGAATGCCCGTACAGAAGCTCGTCCTGCATGGCGATTCGCGTCTTCAGTCAACCGAAACATGTCTGACGTGTTTGTGATATTCATAGATGCCGTTACTGGCGAGGTGCTACCATGATGAAGCTGAGTAGCATGAATCGATCCCTTCGAGTAAACCTGACCAACGTGGTGACTGCGCCGAACTTTTGGATATCGGTGTTGCTCCTGTTTGGCGTGTTATTCGCAGAGATCGCTGAAGGCGCATTTTCATTGCCTTGGCGTATGGCTAGCCAATTTGAGTTCGGGGATGCTTACTATTTCAACATAGCCCTGCACTTTGGTTATTACATTTATGCGGCACCGTTGGCTTGCGCGTTCGCGGCTAGTGGGGCGTTCGTAAGCGATTCAGAAGCGGGTTTTTATCGGCTTAGGTTGATGAAAAGCGGGCGAAAGGAATATCAGTACGGCCTATTTCTGGGCACGACGATTGGCGGCGGGCTTGCTTTGATGGCTGGAGTTCTGCTGTTCGCAGGGGCATGCACGTTGATCTACGGGCCATACATTCCGGCGACCGATATGACTGTACTGAACGCATGGCTGCCGGTATTGAGAGGACAAACTGGAAACTGGAATTACATGATTGTAAGTGCGCTGTTGGCCTTTATGTTCGGCATGGTCTGGTCAGGTGTCGGATTAACTATATCAATTTTCTCCCCCAATCGCTATGTAAGTTATCTCGCTCCATTCATCATTTGTTTCTGCTCTGTACTCGCATTGCCGACCGAGCTTCATCCGTTGGAAATGTTGGTGCAGATGAACTGGGTATCTTTTACCTTCCTAAAGCTAATTGCGTATCAGGCAATTCTGTACATAGTGGTCATGGCATGGTTCCGATATGTATTTGAAAGGAGGATCATTCATGGGCAAGGTTAGATTTGTCGTGCAATCATCACGAAGCTGCTTTCGGAAATGGCAAAGCGCACCAAGGATGCTAACACTGCTTGGAATGATCGCTTGCTTTACTATCATCTACGCAGTACCCTTTGCAGAAAACGCCAAGGCACAAGGAGAGACGCTTCAATGTGCTGAGATATTTATTGCAATGATGAACTGGCGATTTACGATGTTGTTGTTCAGCACGGCGATCCTGTTACTATTCGGCGATCTTCCGGTGATCGAACCATTTACGGCAAATACACTGATTCGAGGAACACGCAGAAGTTGGATAACCAGTCAGATTCTTTATGTGGCAGCAACCTCCCTGATCATGGCTGCGTTTATCTTTGTGATCACCGTCCTGGTCGCAATACCGAACATTAACTTCTCCGATGATTGGAGCAGGCCGGTCAAGCTGCTTACCAGCAGCGGGCGCATTGCTATATCTCCCGAGCGAATGAAACTGCCGTTGCCCAAATCGATTGTTGCGGATTATTCGCCTTGGCAGGCGTTCGGGCATAGCTTCACGTTCTTCTTTCTGATGGGATGTTTTTACGGTTTGGCATCCTTGACGCTGCGAATGAAGCTCCGTTCTGCCAGCTTCGTTTTGCTCATGATTGTCAATGCAGTTTCATGGGCAGCGGGTATGTTTGCTAGAAGCGATGCTGGTTACGCGATACTCTCTATGATATCAATACATTACCATGCGTCACTGTATACACACGATGCGGTTACCGCAAATTCAATGTTGCCATCCTTGGGCACTTCCTATGCAATCCTAGTTTGCTCGGCATGTGTTCTGATGGTACTCGCTGCCATGCTGGTAAAGCACTACGATTATGTTCAGATGGAGGGTGAGCAACCATGACATCGGTTAAAGTGGAAAAGCTGATCAAGCGCTTCGGGGAAAACGAGGTTTTAAAATCGGTATCAATAAATTTTGAGGCGGGAAGGATATATGGACTTGTGGGGCGGAATGGCTCGGGAAAAAGCGTTTTGATGAAGTGTATTGCAGGTCTAGTAATTCCCACAAGCGGATCAATTGACGTGTTCGGAAAACGTATCAGAAAGGACGTAGATTTCGCGCCAGACACGGGCATTGCTATCGAGCAACCGGGGCTGCTTCTAAAAAAGAGCGCCTTTGACAACCTTCGCATCTTGTCAGCACTGACAAAAAAGCCGTCCACTTCAGAAATATCGCGGCTAATTGAGTTGGTGGGCCTAAATCCCAAGGAGCAAAAGGCTGTCGGAAAGTATTCCATGGGCATGAAGCAACGCTTGAGTATCGCAATGGCTCTGCTGGGAGATCCGAAGCTGCTGCTGCTGGACGAACCAATGTCAAACCTGGATAAAGCAGGTGCCGATGAAATGCGTGCCTTATTCAAAAAGCTTGCCAAAGAGGGCAAGACAATCCTTATCGCCACGCACGTACAGGACGATGTATCGGAGCTTTGTGACGGCATCTGCCATCTCGAGGCTGGAGAGGCTACCTTCACGTCAAAAACCAAGGATAAAGCAACAGCGCTCCCTCGTAACACGAAGGCGGTTCACCTCTAACCTATATTGACGATGCGCATTGCCCGATTTGTTCCTATTAAATCTGGGGAAAAGGCCGAAGCGACTACCTTACAAAATCGCCATAAGACCTGCCTATTATACCATATTCGTGTCAGTTTTTGGATAGCCTCGACAAAAAAACACCCGGAAGTCATGAACTGACCTCCGGGTGATTGCGTCAAGTTTGCTAGTCGAGCTTGAACAGGATTTCCTCTGCTGCATGCTCGCCGCTGAGCGAGTAGACCGGGCGCAAGGAGATTTGCTTGGCTCCGTCTGGTACTGTAAGCGTGCCGTCAATGCCAAAGCTTTCTTTGTCCACTCCGCTTATCCACAGCTTTTGTGCCGTGCCGTCCACGTATGCGTTGTATGTCAGTACATAGTCTACACCTGAGGCTGTAGATTCCCCGAACTCATCGCTTTTGATGGCGCCCTTCCATTCCGTGGGAATCTCCATGTAAATATGCACCTGAGCCTGCACCGCCGTCAGATTGATCGAAGCTTCGACGCCGTATTCCAGGAACGTGGCGCTCTCGGTCAGCGTGCGGCTCTGAGCATGGTTGTTGAGTACCGTGAAGGTGAAGTCCACTTTCTCGCGCTCACCGATGTACTGGAGCCGCTGGCCTGCGCCTTCGCCCGTTTGGTAGTAGTACACGGGTGCTCGATATAGCAGAGCCGTCAACGTCAAAGATTCCTTGTCCCGCGCAGCCTCCGGCAGTGGTACTTCATATTCGGTGTATGCCCAGGTGCGGCCATCCTCCAATGTGCCGCCGTCTCCGATCCAGGGCGGTATTTGCTCGTCGCCCAGGTACACGCCATCGCCTGGATAGCAGATGTAGTAGACGATTCCTGCTGCGCCCTTTTCCTTATATGTGCGCTGGAAGGCCTCCCACGCCTCCCCAGAAACCTTGCCCTCGGGGGAACTCGATGCAAGCTCGCTGTCTTGCAGCGGTTTTAGATCAGCAAAATGCTCGCTGTCCGGCCCAAAAGACAGATCTACCACTGTCGACGCGTCGCGCCACGCGGTGCCCAGCATTAACTGCTCGCCGTCATAATAAGCCTGAGACACTTCAAAATCGAAGAGAGATGCGTCCTTCGCAAAGACGGTGCTGTTCTGACCTACCTGCTGCTGAGCCAATTCGTCCAGCTTCTCAAAGTCCGTTCCGACGCCTCCGCTACCAACGAGGCTTGCGAAGATGGACTGTGCCCAACCGGTGGCAAAGGCAACCGTTGCGAGCAGTGATAGCATCAGCGTCGCCGCAATCAATACCGTGCGCATCGCGGGCCTTTTGTAGTTGCTATGGTGCGTTGCACCCAGCACCTGTTCCTCCGTGCGAACGAACAGCGTTGGATCAGGAGTCACGCCTTGAAAGGCTCGCTTATATCGATCCTTCAGATTCATTCCGTACAACCTCCTTCTATCAAATATCGTTTGAGATGTTCTCGACCTCGAGTGAGTTGGGTTCGTACGGTGGATGGTTTGCGTGCGAGAGCGAGCGAGATTTCCTCCACCGTCATATCCTCAAAATAGAACAAGTGGATGGGCACACGGTACTTGGGCGAGAGCCGTGCCATGGCGTCCAACAGATCGTCATCAATATCCGCATTTTCCTGTACATCGGGGAGCGGCGCATGCTCAAGGCTGACCGTCCGTCTATACCAAGCGCTCTTGACAATATGAATGGAAACGTTGCAGGCGACGCGAATGAGCCACGCCTTCTCATGCTGGTCGTCCTTAAAAGGCTGGTCTTGCTTCACGTACCGCAGCATGACTTCTTGAAAGACATCCTCCGCATCTGACCGGTTGAGCGTGCGCGCGTACGCCAACCGGTAGATCATTGCGCCGTAAGCATCCATCACTTCGCGCACCCGTTCGCCCGTACGCAGCGAGTTGGGGAGCATTCCATCACTTCCTTTCACTTAGAAATCCGTATAGATGAGGTAAAAGCTACAAAGTAGTCGCAAAAAAGTTTTACCTGCTGCGAGATGGCCTGCATTGATCGCAGGATGCTACTCACTCATCACATTTTTTTGCGGCGGCGTGTTCAGGGGCAAGGATCATCGCCACATCCGATGCCTCAAGGCGGCAAACCAGCTTCAAGATGATAGCGGCGCGTTTTTCCGGAGGGAACTCTTCGAGCCGCATACGCTGCTCGAATGCACGCGCAGAATCATTGGCAGATTTTTCTCTGCCGCAGTAAACGTTACTGCATAGGGCGAAGGCTGTCCTAAAAAGTTCCCTTTCAAGGAGTTCTTCGCGGAGTCCTCTTTTATAAACCCGATAGCACTCTACGAAAGCCTGCGTTAATATTTTTGAAGCTGCCTCTTGATTGCCCAGTTGCAGGAAAATAAACTGGTAAAGCTTTTTTTCTATCTTCTCTCCTGCCTTGATATAACGCGTACAGTTCCGCGAGTATTTCATAGCTTCACCCCTTTGGCTTGTCCTATGGCGAAATTCGTTCTATATGTAAAACCCCGTGGGGTTCGGAATAGCTACAAAAGCGTATGAGGATTTCGATATATTCTGGTATTTGCATCACTTGAGTAGGCATTTGAAGTATATCGGCCCAGCGCAATCATCTAAGCGGTAAAGCATGGAAGTTGCGAAAAAAAAACATAGGCTTTTTGATATTTTCTATAGGTGACCTATCTAATAAGCGTAATGCATTACAGGGACATTGAAGCTTGCCCCCGACAAAGAAAGGAGACACCACTCTAATGAAACTATCAGATTTGACGAATGCGTATTCGACCGTCCCACAAGAGTGTCATGCTGTGTTGGTGGCTACTACTGAAAGCCTACATGAAAGGGAGGAGGGGCGTAGTAGATGGAAAGGTATAACCTCTTGTGAGTCACAGCATAGATCGATAAAAAATGGACAATTGCATCTTATCTCTCGTCTAATGAGCGAAAGGAAATGGAGGTATTGTGCTTTGAAGAGTGACGATAGGGGTATCCGCGACGCAATGGACAGACGCCTCTCTACCCTCGATGCATCTACCGGACGTAGGGAGCGCATTCGACAAAGAATTGATCGGGAGGGGAGATCTGTTGAGCGGGAGAAAAAGGTAGTTGGGAGGATGCTGATCGCCTTAGGTCTGCTTGTTGTTGTGGGTTTTGTGCTGCTGCTGATATTGTCGAGGTGATCTTCTGCCTCGGAGGGGCTGGCCAACAATTTGGCGAAACTCATACGATTTGGCGAAACACCAAAGGGGGGTAAAAATCTGCGGCATTGAGCCATTGAAGGCGGACTTCCCAGGCAGATGCGCACCATTTGCCCTCCAAAAGCCCCATCCCCAAAACAAAAAAGCGGCTGAGAACCCTTGTGCCACAAGGATTTTCAGCCTTTTGCCTATAAAGAATCATCCCACAGGATTGTATCAAATCCTATGGGATGAGGTGGTGGAGCATAGGGGAGTCGAACCCCTGGCCTCGACAATGCGAATGTCGCGCGCTACCAACTGCGCTAATGCCCCATGTATATGTATTTCGTGAACGAAAGTAATCATAGCATGGCTTTGGGGAGTTGTCAACTCCAAAATCCTCACTCCAAAACCAGTGGGATTCATGCAACAACCCGTTGCTACGGGTTGTGGTTGACCTCCTGCACGTCCAGCTCATGATACCCCGTTTCCTCGTCCCACACAGCGCCAAAACGGTACTGGGGCAGGGGACAGAGCGCGATTTCTGCGGTGGTGTTGATGAGGCATCCCTCTAAGAGATGCCCGCCCACAGTGGACAGGTCCTCTTTGCTGAAAGCCACATGCAGATGACAGCGCTCTTGGCTGACGGTACCGGTGAGACTGACGATCTCCATAGGCTCATCGATCTCCCGAAGGCTTACACCTCCGGCGTCGCGCACCCGCGCCTTGAGAACACAGCCAACGCAGCAGCCCACATAGGCGGCTGACAGACCGTGCTTTTCAGCAGCGGCGCGGATGCCCAGCAGCAGGTCCTCGCCCCGCCGGAGGCGAAAAACGATTTCTTTCAAAGGGCACTTCCTTCCCTTTCCTGCCGGGCATGGGCGGCGGCAGCCTGCACAAAGGCGGTAAACAAGGCCAGGGAAGGGGAGTCCTCCCGGTACATCCGCTCCGGATGCCACTGTACCCCCAGAAAGAAGGGATGGGCCCTGTCCTGGGCTGCCTCAATTACGCCGTCCGGGGCTTTGGCGCACACATGAAGGCTTGGGGACACCTCCCATAGCGCCTGATGGTGAAAGGTATTGACCTTTAGCTCCCTTTGCTTCACAATATCATGGAGAAGGGAGTTCTCCTCCACCCATACCGGATGGCTGGCGATATTCCCCGGCTCCGTCTGGCGGTGCTGGAGCAGCGGGTGTTCCCTTTCCTGGAGATAATGGCTGGGAAGGTCCTGGTACAGCGTGCCGCCCAGGGCCACGTTCATCACCTGGAGGCCGCGGCAAATGCCTAGCACGGGGATTCTCAGGCTGTGGCAGGCCCGCGTCAGGCGCAGCTCAAACCGGTCCCGCAGGGGATCCACCTGGCCCAGGCCTCTTTGCGGCCGACAGCCATAGAGGGCGGGATCCACATCCCCGCCGCCCGCCAGCATCACCCCATCCAGACGGGACAGGCAGATTTCCAGTTGCTCCTGCTGCATGTCCAAGCTGAGCAGCAGGGGAATCCCCCCCGCGGCCAGGATGGCCTTCATGTAGTCCCGCAGGATCATCTGCTTGCTTTCGTCCGGATCCACGCTTCCCGAAACGCCAATGATGGGGATGTCACTCATGCGGGTTTTCCCTCCCAATAATGCCGTCCGTCCTGGAGTGTATTCCATGGGTCCAATCCATATTCCTGCCGGGTTCCCGGGTTTCACCGCATGGGATTTCGGGTACTTCACATACTGTAGGAAGCCAATCATCACACTGTGCAATCCGTGTTTATTATCAATAAAGGAGGATGAACCCATGGAAAAGACCATTCACATCGAGGGCATGAGCTGCAGCCACTGCAAGGCGGCGGTAGAAAAGGCGCTGTCGTCCGTCTCCGGCGTAACCAGGGCCGAGGTAAACCTGGAAAAGAAGCTGGCTAAGGTCAGCGGGCAGGGGCTGGATGAACAGGCCATGAAGGAAGCCGTCATCGATGCCGGGTATGAGGTAACGGGGATGGAGTAAAGTCCTCGCCCGCAGGGCAGTACCCATCCAATGAAACAGCAAGGGGCTGTAGCAAAACAGCATCCCAACCCAAAGGAAAAAACAGAGCCGGTGCACTGCGAAAGCGGTGACACGGGCTCTGTTTTTTGGTAGAATCGATGTATGAAAAACAATAACTACCAGACAC
>JAAYDR010000040.1 GCA_012729115.1 Clostridiales bacterium
ACGGAATCCCTCACAGACATAGCTGCAGGAGCAGGGGAACAGGCGCTTGCTCAAAGTGGAGTGAGTGCGAAGGAGCTGGACTTGATTCTCTGCGCTACCATGCAGGGAGATTTTGTTACACCGTCACTGGCATGCACCGTCCAAAAGAGGCTCGGCGCAGCCTGTGCGGCCTTTGACATCAACGCGGCTTGTTCTGGGTTTTTATACGGGCTGGAGGTGGCAGCAGGTTTTTTTGCTAGAAAAAGAGTCCGGAAGGTGCTGCTCATCGCGGCAGAATGCCTGTCCAAGCATGTGGATTGGGAGGATCGCGCGACCTGCGTACTCTTTGGTGACGGTGCCGGCGCGGTGGTACTGACGCAGGGGGAGGGTCTGCTGGCCAGCCGGTTGGGAGCCGTGGGAAATGACGAACTGCTGACCATTGGCGGAACCCCCGGTGGCTTCCCCGGGGCCGTGAAGCCTACGGAGATGAAACAGACCGTTTTTATGAACGGACAGGAAATCTATCGGTTTGCAGTCAATGCAATCTGCCAGGACGTGGAGGCGGTGCTAAAGGAAAGCGGCATCCTGTTGGAAGAGGTACGCTACATCCTGTTGCACCAGGCAAATCAGCGGATTCTGGATACAGCCCGGGACCGGCTCAGTCTTCCGGAGGAAAAAGTTCCTTCGATGATTCAGCGATATGGCAACACTTCGGCGTCAAGCATCCCCATTCTTCTGGACGAACTGAACCGGGCAGGCAGGTTGTTAAGGGGCGATCTGATTGTGCTGTGCGCATTTGGCGGCGGGTTGACCACAGGTGCAGCGGCTTTGCGGTGGTAAAAGCAGTTTGCTTTTTTCCATGGAATGTGATTTTCAAATTTGAAGGAGGACTTACTTATGATTCTGGAAAAAGTTGCGGCGGCTCTCGCAGAAAAGACAGGAATGGACGCAGCGGCGATTCGCTCTGAAACCACTTTTCAGGAGTTGAAGATGGATTCTCTGGACATCGTGGACTCGCTGATGGCTTTGGAAGATATCTTCGGCATCAGCCTGGAGGCTTCCGCCGATATGAAAACCGTTGGCGACGTGGTGACCTACATTGAGCAAGCGGGTGGGAAAGCATGATCGTCACGCCCATCTGCGAGATGCTGGGGATTCAATACCCTGTGCTCCAGGGAGGCATGGCCTGGGTATCGGATGCCTCCCTGGCCTCTGCTGTATCCAACAGCGGGGGGTTGGGCATCGTATCCGCCATGAGCATGAACGCGGAGCAACTGCGGGAGGAAATCCGTCAGACCCGCGTTCTTACCCAGAGGCCCTTTGGTGTCAACATCATGCTGATGAGCCCTTATGTGGATGAGGTCGCCCGGTGTGTCATTGAGGAAGAGGTTCCCGTAGTCACCACGGGAGCGGGCCTTCCGGGGAAATTCATGAAGGCATGGCTGGAGGCGGGCATCCGTGTGGTGCCTGTGGTTCCCTCCGTGGCTGTGGCCAAGCTGGTGGAACGGGGCGGCGCATGTGCGGTGATTGCGGAGGGCGGGGAATCCGGCGGCCATGTGGGGGAGATTACCACCATGGCGCTGGTGCCCCAGATCTGTGATGCGGTGAGTATTCCCGTCATCGCGGCGGGCGGCATCGCGGATGGCAGGGGCATGGCAGCAGCCATGATGCTGGGCGCTGTGGGCGTTCAGATGGGCACACGATTTTTGGTAGCCAGGGAATGCACCATCCACCAGGCCTATAAAGACAGGGTCCTCCGAGCAAAGGACATTGACACCATGACCACGGGCAAGCGTCTGGGGCATCCTGTGCGCGCCCTGAAAAACCTCTTTACCCAGGAGTTTTTGAAAAAGGAATATGACAGCACCATTTCCAATGAGGAGTTGGAACGTTTTGGTGCGGGGGCTCTTCGTCGCGCCGCGCGGGAAGGAAACGAGAAATCCGGCTGCTTTATGGCAGGGCAGATTGCTGCTTTGGTGAACCGGGAGCAAACCGCAACGGAAATCATTCAGCAATTATTGGAAGAGACCCAACAGGTTCTATGCGGAGCGATGAGATGGGTAAGATAGCGTTTCTGTTTGCGGGGCAGGGTTCACAGGGAACGGGCATGGGGCGGGCACTTGCTGAAATCAGCAATGCGGCCAATCGCGTCTTCACCATGGCGGAGGTGCTTCGCCCCGGCACTCGCAGCCAATGCTATGGGGGCTCCAAGGAAGACTTGAGTATTACCGTAAACACACAGCCCTGTCTTTTCTGTGTAGATCTGGCGGCGGCAGAAGCTCTCCGGGAATGTGGGATCTCCCCGTACGCGGTTGCGGGTTTTTCCCTGGGGGAAATACCCGCGCTGGCCTTTGCGGGTATGCTGTCCATGGAGGATGCCTTTCGCCTGGTCTGCCTTCGGGCCCAGGTTATGCATGCCTGTACACAGGGCAAGGATGGCGGGATGATGGCCGTCATGGGCTTGCCAACGGAAATGGTGGAGGCCTTCTGCCGCGAGTCTACAGAATTATTTGCCGTTAACTATAACTGCCCGGGGCAGTTGGTGGTGGCGGGTCGCAAAAGCAAGCTTGCCCAATTGGGCGATAGGGTGCGGGAGGCTGGGGGCAGGGGCATTGTTCTGGCTGTGAGTGGCGCTTTCCACTCACCTGACATGGTGCAGGCCCAGGTAGCCCTTCAGGCATATCTGGAGCAAACGCACCTGGCTGCGCCTGCAATCCCGGTCTATGCCAACCTGACAGCCAGGCCCTATGCCCCGCCATATGCTCGAGCCCTTGCCTCTCAGGCGGCCCAACCTGTCCGTTGGCAGGAGACCCTGGAAAATATGGCGGCTGACGGGGTCACCACCTTCATTGAGGTGGGGCCTGGAAAGACTCTCAGCGGCTTTGTCCGTAAAACATTGCCCAATGTTGTAGCCCTGAACGTGGAAGACGCGGAAAGCCTCATGCGCACCATGGATGCACTGAATGGAGAAAAAGCATGCTGACAGATAAAATCGCGCTGGTAACGGGTGCAGGCCGCGGAATTGGCCGTGCCATCGCTGTGGAGATGGCCAGGGCGGGTGCGGATGTGGCCTTAGTATACGAGCGCAATGGGGAGGCCGCTCAGGAAACACAGAGGCTGGTGGAAACCTTCGGGCGCAGTGCAAGAACCTACGCCTGCGATGTGGGAGATTTTCAGGCTGTCAAAGCCACAGTATCCCAGGTGCTGGCAGATTTCGGGGGGCTGGATATCCTGGTCAACAACGCGGGCATCACCCGGGATGGGCTGGCCATGGTCATGCCCCCGGAACAATTTACCGCCGTCATTCAAACCAACCTGACGGGAGCCTTTTACATGATTCGGCAGGTCTGCGGCCACTTCGTGCGCAAACGGGGCGGACGGATCATCAACATTTCCTCCGTATCAGGGATGATGGGCAATGCAGGGCAATGCAATTATGCTGCCGCCAAGGCGGGTATGATTGGCCTGACCAAGACCATCGCACGGGAGATGGCAGGGAGGAACATTACATGTAATGCCATCGCACCCGGATTCATTGAAACAGACATGACCGGGGATTTGCCGCAGAAGGTACGGGAAACGGCACTTACCCAGATTCCTATGGGCAGGATGGGGAATCCGAAGGATATCGCAGATCTGGCAGTTTTTTTGGCATCGGAAAAAGCCTCGTATATCACCGGAGAGGTGATCAAGGTAGACGGAGGCTTGTATATCTAGGCCCTGCAAGGGGGAGGGAAGCGGCATGAACAGGGTGGTTATCACAGGCATGGGTGTGATTTCCCCGGTGGGAAACGATCTGGCATCCTTTTGGGAAAGCATTTCCCAGGGCATATGTGGCATTGGTTACATAACGCGTTTTGATACGGCGGACTTCAAGGTGAAGATCGCGGCGGAAGTGAAGGGCTTTGACCCCGCCGCGTACATGGAGCCAGGCGAGGCTCGCCGGACGGACCCCTACACTCACTATGCGATCGCAGCAGCGCAGCAGGCCATGGACGACAGCGGGCTCATGGGACAGGTGGCTCCGGAGAGATTGGGCGTGTACATTGGCTCCGGTATAGGCGGTCTGCAGACCCTGACCAATGAGTGCCAAAAGTTCATTTTGACCGGTCCGCGAAAGGTCTCACCGTTGATGATCCCTATGATGATTGGTAACATCGCGGCGGGAAGCATCGCCATCCGCTTTCAGGCCCAAGGACCCTGTCTGCCATCGGTGACTGCCTGTGCCACCTCCAGCAATACCATTGGAGAAGCGTATCGGGCGATTCGCCATGGGTATGCGGATGCCGTTCTGGCCGGCGGCTCAGAAGCGGCCATTTTACCCCTGGCGGTGGCGGGCTTCGCCAACTGCATGGCCCTTTCCACCCGCAATGATCCCCTGGACAGCAGCATTCCCTTTGATATCAGGCGTGATGGATTTGTGATGGGAGAAGGCGCGGGGATGTTGGTACTGGAGGAGTACGAGCACGCCAAGACCCGGGGAGCAAACATATACGCTGAGATCAAAGGCTATGGCCACACCTGCGACGCCTTTCATATTACAGCTCCCCATCCGGAGGGTAGGGGGGCGGTAGCGGCCATCCGGGGAGCACTTGAGGAAGCGGGAGGTCTGGGGGGAAAGGCCGTCTACATCAATGCCCACGGCACCTCCACACCGCTCAATGACAGGACGGAAACCATGGCCATCAAGCAAGCCCTGGGAGAACAGGCAAACGAGGCATATGTCAGCTCCTCCAAATCCATGATCGGGCACATGCTGGGAGCGGCGGGCGCCGCCGAGGCCATCATCAGCGTACTGGCCCTGAACCATCAGCTGGTGCCGCCTACCATCGGGCTAAAGGAGCCCGACCCCGAATGCGATTTAAACTATGTGCCGGGCAGAGCTGTAAACGCTCCCCTGGAACTGGTCCTTTCCACCTCTTTGGGCTTTGGTGGTCATAACGCCTGTCTGGCCTTTGCAAAGGAGTAGCGTCATGGATATCAAAAAGCTTAAGCAGCTTGTGCATTTGCTGCAAAGTTCCGACTTAACGGCGCTGGAGTTATGCGAGGGGGATACGCGCATCCGCATGGAACGCAATGGGCAGGCTTCAACTTTGCCCAAGGCCGCGCTTTCCGCCTTGCCTTCCCAGCCGCTTTCCCAATCCTCTCCTGAGCCCATGGAGGCCTCTCTCTCCTTGGAGCAGGCTGGGCAGGCAGTGGATTTTAATCGTCTCACCGAAGTGAAATCCCCCATGGTGGGTGTGTTTTACGCGGCACCCTCTCCGGACGCTGGGCCCTATGTGCGCCGGGGTGACAAGGTAAAAAAGGGCGATGTACTCTGTGTCATCGAGGCCATGAAGTTGCTCAACGAAATTGTGGCGGAAACCGATGGTGAGATCGCGGACATCTGCGTGCAAAACGGCCAGGTGGTTGAATTTTCCCAAACACTATTCAAGCTTTTTTAGGTGATGCTCATGAACAGAGAAGCCATTTGGAATCTGCTCCCTCACAGGGAGCCCATGCTGCTGATCGACGAGGTGGAACTGCTGCCGGAAGGAAAGGCACTGGGCAGGGTCCATGTGCGGGGCGACGAGTTCTTTTTGCAGGGTCATTTCCCCGGAAACCCTGTGGTACCTGGGGTGATTCTATGCGAAATGCTGGCTCAGACCTGCTGCGTGCTGCTAAAGCCCCAAACCTACTGCTACTTTACCGGCATTCAGAATGCTGTGTTTAAGCGCAGGGTGGTTCCCGGGGAAACCATTACCTTTGTCAGTGAGATCGTCCGCTCCTTCCAGAATTTTATTTTTGCTCATGGGGAGTGCCATGTGGATGGCGAGCTTTGTATGAAGAGCGACTTTTCTTTCGTGATGGCAAAGGAGGAATAAGGATGTTTTCCAAAATCCTCATTGCCAACCGCGGGGAGATTGCCGTAAGGGTAATCCGTGCATGCCGGGAGATGGGTATTTCCACTGTAGCGATTTATTCCCAGGCAGATCAGAATGCTCTCCATGTAAACCTGGCGGATGAGAGCATCTGTGTGGGCCCCGCTCCGGCCAAGGACAGCTACCTTAACATGGAGGCAATCCTCTCTGCTGCGGTGTGCACCGGTGCCCAGGCCATCCATCCGGGCTATGGCTTTCTTTCAGAGAGCGCCAGGTTTGCAAGGCTTTGTGAAAAGTGCAATATTGCCTTTATCGGCCCGCCTGCAGAGGTCATCAGCCGTATGGGGGACAAGGACGCTGCCAAACGGGCCATGCGGGAGGCAGGGGTACCGGTGATTCCCGGCTGCGATGCGGTGGATGACCTGGAAACTGCCAAGCAGCACGCCAAGAGGGTCGGCTTCCCGTTGCTGGTGAAGGCCAAGGCTGGAGGCGGTGGCAGGGGTATTCGCCTGGTGGAAAAACCGGAGGATTTTGAAAATGCATACCTGCATGCTTCCAACGAAGCCTTTTTGGCCTTTGGAGACGGAGGCCTGTATATCGAAAAGTTTCTGTCACCCACCAAGCATATTGAGATGCAGATGCTCTGCGACCGGCATGGAAACGTCGTATGCCTGGGAGAAAGGGAATGCTCCATCCAGCGAAAGAACCAAAAGCTGCTGGAGGAGACACCCTCCCCCAGCGTGACGGAGGCTACCCGCAAGAAGATGATGGAGGCCGCCATTGGCGCTTCCAAAGCCGTGGGATACCAGAACGCAGGTACCCTGGAGTTCCTGATGGATGCCAAGGGTGGTTTCTATTTTATGGAGATGAACACACGCTTGCAGGTGGAACACCCGGTGACGGAAATGGTGACGGGGATTGACCTGGTAAAATGGCAAATTCGCGTGGCCGCAGGGCAGCCGCTGGGCTTTACCCAAAAAGAGATCAAACTGAATGGTTGTGCCATGGAGTGCCGCATCAATGCGGAAAACCCCAGCATGAGCTTTCGGCCCAGCAGCGGCAGGATTTCCCTGTTGCATGTTCCGGGCGGCCCCTGGGTGCGTTTTGACAGCGCTGTTTATCAGGATTATGTGGTGCCTCCCTTTTATGATTCCATGCTCGGTAAACTCATTGTCCATGCCAAAACGCGGGAGGAGGCCATCCGCAAAATGCAGGCCGCGCTGTGCGAGCTGGTGGTGGAGGGGATTGACCACAACAGCCAGCTGCAAATGGATATCCTCCAAACGCCCGAGTTCCAGCAGGGGAACTATTTTACCGACTTTATGCAAAAACAAAGCTGGCATAAGTCCTTTTGAGGCGATTGCCGGAAAATGGAAAACGGAGGCGCGAAATGCTGCGAAAAGGGATTTTCAAGAAACCCAACAATCGCCTGGAAGACTCACAAGTTACAGAACAGGCCTCCTCACCATCGGTTCCGGAGAGCATGTATGTACGTTGTGATGCCTGCCGTGCCACCATGCTCAGGGATGATCTCCAGGCCAATGCCCTGGTATGTACCCATTGCGGCTATCATCTCCGCATGGGGGCGCGGCAGCGGATTGTCCATCTTACAGACGAGGGCAGCTTTCGGGAAATGCATGGGGAGCTTGTTTCCAGAAATCTTATTGACTTTCCCGGCTATGATGAGAAGCTGCGGTCCTCTCGGGAGGTAAGCGGGGAAAATGAGGCCGTCATTACCGGCATAGCCACTATCGCGGGCAATCCATGCTGTGTGTTTGCCATGGAGCCCAATTTTATGATGGGTAGCATGGGAAGCGTGGTGGGGGAGAAGATCACCCGTCTGTTTGAATACGCCCGCCAGGAATGCCTGCCCGTGGTGGGATGTACCGTATCCGGCGGGGCCCGCATGCAGGAGGGCATTCTGTCTCTGATGCAGATGGCCAAGACCAGCGGCGCGGTGAAATGGCACAGCGAGGCGGGAGGATTGTACATTGCCCTGCTGACCGACCCCACCACAGGCGGCGTCACAGCAAGCTTCGCCATGGAAGCGGATATCATTCTGGCGGAACCCGGTGCGTTGATTGCCTTCGCAGGTCCCAGGGTCATCGAGCAGACCATCAAGCAGAAACTTCCCCAGGGTTTTCAGCGAGCAGAATTTTTACAGGAGAACGGATTTGTGGACCTGGTGGTGGAGCGCGGGCAGCAAAAGGAGATTATTGCACGGCTTCTCACGCTGCATGCTCTGGAGGTGAAGGCAAAGTGAACGCGATGGATGCAGTTCGGGCGGCACGAGCGCCCGGCAGGCCTACGGGCGATGCCTATATCGCCAACCTTTTTACTGACTTTATTGAGCTTCATGGTGACCGCCGATTTGGAGACGATGGTGCGGTGGTGGGTGGAATCGCATGGCTGGGGGAAATGCCGGTTACGGTAATCGCTCTTGAAAAGGGGAACGATACCAAGGAACGGATTGTGCGCAATTTCGGTTCAGCCCACCCGGAAGGCTACCGGAAGGCCCTTCGGCTTATGAAGCAAGCGGAGAAATTCCGCAGGCCTGTGGTGTGCATCGTTGATACGGCAGGGGCATTTTGCGGCATTGGTGCGGAGCAGCGGGGCCAAGGCCAAGCCATTGCTGAAAACCTGATGGAAATGATGACACTGAAGACACCTGTCATTTCCCTGTTCACAGGAGAAGGGGGCAGTGGCGGTGCGCTGGCCCTGGCCGTGGCCGACGAAGTGTGGATGCTTGCAAATACTGTCTATTCTGTAATCTCGCCGGAGGGCTGCGCCAGCATCCTGTGGAAGGATGCCGGCAAAACCAGAGAGGCCGCCGATAGCCTGAAACTGACGGCTCAGGATCTACTGGGCATGGGGGTTGTGGAGCGGGTGGTGCCGGAGGAGTCCTTTACCCAAACCTTTGGCTTGCTAAGGGAACAACTCAAGGAAAAGCTGACTTCGCTTAAGCGCATTCCGGTAGAGGAACTGCTTATGAATCGATATCAGAGATTTCGCAGAATGGGGGCGGAAGCGTAATGTTCACGGTTGTCACAGACAGCAGCGTCTATATGACCCGTCAAGAGGCAGAAACCCTGGGGGTGCATGTGCTTCCGCTGCTATACAGTGTGGACGGCATATCGTTATCGGAAGGATACGCCTATGAAAATGGCAGCTATCATGAGTTGATCGCCCAAGGGAAGACCCTGCATACCGCACAGGTGTCGCCCAGCTCCTTTTTAAAGGCCTTCGGCGAGTTGCTGCACATGGGTCACAGCGTGCTGTGCCTGACCATGTCCTCCCGCCTGTCGGGGGTATACAGCAGTGCAACGATGGCTGCCAGAGAACTGGACATCAGCCGCATTGCAGTAGTGGATTCCCTGTCCACGGCAGGAGGCCTGGCGATGCTGGTGGAAAAGGCCTGCGAATTATCCCAGGAGAGTCGCACCCTCAGCGAGGCAGCCGATGAGCTGGTAAGGATGCGGGAGCGGGTGGGGATCGCTCTTTCAGTGGACAACATGGATGCCCTGCGAAAAAGCGGCCGTTTGGGCTTTGTCCGTCAATCTGTTGGGACAGTGCTCAACCTTCGCCCCATTTTACTTGTCAGGAATGGCGCAGTCGTGTCCGGTGGGGTTGTCCGGGGTGCCAACGCACAGCTCGCGGAGTTGGTGAGGAACATCCCGGCGGAAGCGAAGAGAATCATCGTGCATTATATAGCTGATCAGGCTGCTGCCCAGGTCCTGTGCCAGATGCTGCGTCCCAACTTCACCTGCCCCATAAGCATCGCGGAGGTGGGTCCGGTGCTTGCGATCCACTTGGGACTCAATGCCATCGGCGTAGCCTGGATTTGCTGATTCGTGCGGCAAACCGGCAGGAAAGGAGCGCGTATGCGGTATTCGGGCATCCATGTATGGGGGGATTCCATCCTCAAGGGAATTGTGTTTGACCAGCAGCGGCAACGCTATGCCATCCTGCGGGAAAACTGCGTGGCCGAATTTACCAAAGAGGTATCCGTCCCGGTGGTGAACCACGCCTCCATGGGCATCACGGCCCCGGAGGCAGAAAAGCGCATGAACGACGCGGATTTTTTGCCCGGCGACCTTGCTCTGATTGAATTTGGCGGGAACGATTGCGACATGGCTTGGGAAAGCGTGGCGGAGGCCCCGGAAGGGCGGCATGAGCCCAAGACGCCCCTGGAGCGCTTCGTGAAGTCCCTGGGCCGCATGGTGGAGCGGGTAAGGGCGGGCGGGATGCAGCCCATGCTGGTGGTGCCCCCGCCCTTGGACGGGCAGCGGTATTTTGAATGGATTACCCAAAAGCTCAACAAAGAGGCCATTTTGCGGTTTTTGGGCGACGTGCAGCACATCTACCGCTGGCAGGAGCTCTATGCCTTTGCCGTGACGGGGGTGGCGGAAAAGATGGGCTGCCCGCTGCTTCGGCTCAGGGACGTGTTTTTACGGCATGAGGATTTTTCACGGCTGCTGTGCGTGGACGGGATTCATCCCAGCGCCGAGGGGCATAGGGTGATGCTCCAGAGGCTCAGGGAGGGCTGCGGCACTTAACGCATCCCCATTCTGTGGTATACTGTGATGGCGCTTCCCATTCCTCTCACAAAGGAGAACATCGCCATGTCCCACCACACCGCAAGAGAAGCCTATCAGCAGCTGGGAGAACGCTTGAACCGCTTTCCCCAGGGCGCGCCGCCCTCGGAAATGCTCTATAAAATCCTGGGCGTTCTGGTCAGCGAACAGGAGGCCGCCTTCTTGGCCGCGCTGCCCATCCGCCCCTTTACGGCCCGGCGCGCCGCCAAGGCGCTGCACATGACCGTGCCGGAGGCGACAACGACGCTGGATACCCTGGCCAGCCGTGCCATGCTCATCGACATCGTGAAGGAAGGCGAGGAAACCCGCTACATGATGCCGCCGCCCATGGCGGGCTTTATTGAGTTTGCCCTGATGCGGGTGCGCACGGACATCGACCAGCAGCTGCTCTCTGAGCTGTACCACCAATACCTGAACGTGGAAGGGGAGTTCATGCACGACCTTTTCTACGGCGTGGAAACGAAGCTGGGCCGGGTGTTTGTGCAGGAACTCATGGTAAGCGAAAGCGAGGCCGTCCACATTCTCGATTACGAGCGGGCGACCCATGTGATTGAAACGGCGGAGCATATCGCCGTGGGTATGTGCTATTGCCGCCACAAGATGGAGCATATGGGCATGGCCTGCAACGCGCCCATGGACGTGTGCCTGACCTTCGGCAACGTGGCGGACGCCCTGTCCCGCCACGGGCACAGCCGCGCTATCGGAAAGTCCGAGGCCTTGGATACGTTGGCCCGCTCCTACGAGGCCAACTTGGTGCAGTGTGGCGAGAACGTGCGGCAAGGGGTCAGCTTTATCTGCAACTGCTGCGGCTGTTGCTGCGAGGCCATGCTGGCCGCCAAGCGCTATGGCCTGCGCCAGCCGGTGTATACCACCGGATTTTCACCCCTGGTGGAGGAGGCTTCCTGTGTGGGCTGTGGCAAATGCGCAAAGGTATGCCCCGTGGACGCCATCCAGATGGCCACGGGGCATATAGGCGAACGGGAGCACTCCGTTGCCCGGATCGATTACGACATCTGCCTGGGCTGCGGCGTATGCGTACGCAACTGCCCCCCAAAATGCATTGACTTGAAGGCGAATGATAAAAAGGTACTGACGCCTGTAAACTCCACCCATCGCATCGTTCTGGCTGCAATTGAAAAAGGGCAGTTGGCGAACCTGGTATTTGATACCCCGGCTTTTGCCAGCCACCGCGCTATGGGTACGCTGCTGACAGTAATTTTGCGCCTGCCGCCTATCAAGAGGGCGATGGCATCAGAACAGATGAAATCCAAGTATTTGGCACGGCTTATCGCGGGGAGAAAATAAACAGCGTGAGGGGTTCATCACCCCAACCAACGCTTATTTACCCTACACTTCAGCGGATATTTTTCCCTTTTGGCCACAAGGACAGACAGCAAACAAGTATGGTATTATGAATACAGCGCAAGGCGAAAAGCGGATGCGGCTGTGTTACATTTGTGCCATTGATTGAAGAAAGGTGGATTGGCTGTGAACAAGGTCAATATTTTCGAGATCGAAGGAATGGAGTTTCCGGCAGGGAGGCGTACGCGGGTCATGCTGGGGGAAAATGGGGCCATCAGCGGCGAGCACTTTTGTCAGGGTTACGTGGTCATCTATCCCGGCGGATCCGTGCCGGAGCATGAGCATGTGACGGTGGAATCCTACACGGTCCTGAAAGGGCACGGCCTGGTGACGGTAGACGGAGAAACAGAGCCTATCGGCCCCGGAGAGATGGTGTATGTTGAAAGCGGCAAGAGTCATAGCCTTCACAATATGGGGGAAGAGGACATGCACATGATGTTTGTATATGCCCCCAAAATGGTGGTTGATCACTGGGCACAGGAACAAAGCGGAGAGCTGAAGTAACAGTGAATATTTGAGGTTGAATTCGTCCACTTGACATTGCAATCGTTTTCATAGTAAAATTCCTCGTGAATGAAAGCGGAAAGTACAAATTTTAGTGTCAGTCAACAAACGGAAGCCCGTGGATGAGAGGAGGAATGAAATGACGGCAATGATGGCCCAGCTGCGTTTATGCGGAATCCTCCCCTGTATTCAGGCAACGACGGAGGCCCAGCTGTATGCGGCGGCAAAGGAACTGAACAGTCTTGGTTTTCCTTGCATTCAGGTGGACCTAACCGGAGAGCAGCCGGAAGCCTGCGTGTGGAGTTCCGTGCTTGCGCTGGATGGGTTGGCTGTTGGTGCGAAGATTAGTACGTGGGGACAGGCTATCAGAGCCCTGGAAGCAGGTGCCGGGTGGGTATCATTGCCTTTGAGGGAAGCTTTGCTTGACAGAGAACAATGGGATAAAGTGATTTTTTGTGTGGAAAGCCCGGAGGAGTTACAAATCTTAGGGGAAGCAGGTCAGCAGATTTCTATTCCTCAGGAAGCGCTATTTGCGTGTCCGCCCCACTCTGCGCAATCCCTGCGGGAGGCTTTTCCGCAGGCCGGTTTGGTGATATCAGGCTGTGGGGATGCGATGGAGTGCCGGAATTGGCTTGCTACCCCAGGTGTTTTGGCAGTCTCCTGCTTTATGGAGAGTCTGGAACAAAAGGTTGTCCAGGATGCCAGGAGGTTGCACCGGTTATGGGCGCAAACGCTGGATTTTTCGCTGGCGCACATTGGCATTAATCCGCAGGCACCGGAAGATGCGGCGAAAACGGCTCTTGCATTTGCAAAGCTGCTGGGAATGACTTATATGCCTGGGGAAGCCTCCGACTATGCGGGAACCATCATCGAGGCCATGAAGGAGAAGGGTCGAGGCAGGCATGGACACATTGGAATCGGCACCGGCGACCTGACTCGGGGAATGTTCTATGCACAGCGGGCGGGCTTTGCTTTTGATATGACCAGCAGAAAAAACGACCCCGCCGGGCGTGCCATTTTGTACTATCTGGAGGAGGAGATCGGAGGGTTTGCGGTTCATCTGTTGCAGAAATAAGGGAGGAAGAGGGTATGAAAACCACTGTTGTGTGCTTTGCGGCATCCCGGTATTGGACGGATGCCAGGGAACTGAATGAGACCTATGAAGAACTGAAAAGCAGATTGCAATCGAATGCAGAGGAATTCCGTCTCGTTGTGGACGGGGAGGGCGTGGAAGACCTTTCCCTAAAGGCGGGGGATACCCTGGTGATCGTGCCCATGAGCGGCGCGGTGCAAAAGGACATCCTGAAAGCTGCGGAGCGCTTCGATGCCCTAGTGCTGTACGGAGCGTACATCCAGGGTAATGCCTCAGAGCAGACGACAGGGCTCATGCTCAAGCTCAACGCCGCACCCACCTTGATGGATAGTTGGAGCGTGCTGCGCAAACGGCATCAAAAAGCGCTTTTGGCTTTGAATGGAGAGGAATTGACCCGATTGCTGCGCACCCTTTCGGCGTATCAAAGCCTACGGGGAGCCAAGCTGCTTTTGATTGGGGAACCGGAACCCTGGGTGATCAGCGTGAGCCGCAACCTGGAGGATTACCGCAGGCTCGGTATTGCCGTGGAGCAAGTGTCCCAGCAGGATGTGGCGGACTTGTACGCTGCCATTACTCCTGAGGAGGCAAAGCCCTACTTTGAAAAGTACGTAAAGGGCGCTGAGAGCTGCATGGAGCCTACGGAGCAGGACATAGAGAACGCGGCGCGCATGACGGCGGCGTTGCTGAAAACGCTGGAAAAGCACCAGGCGGACGGTATGGCCCTCGCCTGCTTTAACCTTTTGTCCTTGGGCACCACATCCTGCCTGGGCGTAAGCTATATCAATGATTGCACGGACAAGATTGCGGCTTGCGAGGGTGATTTGGATAGCGCGGTGACCATGCTGATGCTCAAGCGCCTGACGAAAACCAAGCCTTGGATGGCAAACCCCGGCTTGCACCCCATGGGCGTGATCAATTTTTCCCATTGTACGGCTCCCCTTGCCATCCAGGGGGGAGAGGATTGCCCCTTCATCCTTCGCAACCACCATGAAAGCGGGATAGGAGCCTCCCTTCAAGTGAAGATGCCTCAAGCGCTTCGTTTGACGGCCTGCCGCATCTCCGGCGTTTGGGGAACCTATACGGTACAAGGGGCAACGGGCGAGCCTGGTCCCAGGGAAGAAGGCTGCCGGACGCAGCTGTATGTGTGCTTTGATGATTTTGACCGGTATGTAAGGACTGCCTTGGGATGTCATCAGGTATTCTGCTTTGAGGATGTGGCCAAGGATTTCGCCTTGCTGGCGGAGTGGATGGGCCTCAAACCCGAAGGAGAATAAAGGGATCGTCAATATCGTATGCAAACATTTTACAAACCTTTGCAAAGCCAATGCGTTCCTACCAGGGTTTTTCCGATGGGGTTGACGTAGTTCTGACGATATGATATAGTATATTTAGTAAGCACTTTGACCGTTTCGGAAGTAGGTTTGTGAAGAATGGAAGGGGATAAAACTGTTGTTTTATTTTGACTTTTTTGCAAACGTTTGCATATGGACTGATTTGCGAGGCACGCCTCGTATCAGATAAAACAAGATGGAGGGAAATGCTCAATGAAAAAGGTTCTATCACTGCTCCTCATGCTGGCGATGCTTTTGTCCGTTACATCGGCATTCGCGGCGGAAGAGACCATCAACCTGGGGTGTCTGCAGGATATTTCCGGCCCCACATCCAGCCTTGGCAACATGGTAACCGCCGGCGCCCAATGGGCCGTGGATGAGATCAACGCCGCCGGTGGCGTTGGTGGCAAAAAGATCAACCTGATCGTGTACGACACCAAGGGTGACGTGACCGAAGCCATCAATGCTTACACACGTGCTGTCTCCAGTGACAATGTCAGCGCCATCATCGGCCCCCCCGTGGCCAACATTGCCCTGGCCATTGCTCCCGAGTCCGAGAACAACGATGTACCGATCCTAGGCTTTGCCATTGACACCAAGTGTCAGGTCAAGCCCGATGGCACCCCCTACAAGAACATGTTTGCCTTCCAGCCCAATGCCATCCAGCAGGCTACCATCATGGCTCGCTATGCCATGAAAAACGGTTTCAAAAAGTTTGGCGTGATCTACAACGAGGGCAACGCATATTCCTTGTCCCTGCAGGCCCCCTTCATTGAGACCGTGACCGCTGACGGCGGCGAAGTGGCCAAGACCGTCACCTACACGGCCAATGACAAGGATTTCAAAACGCTGCTGCAGCCCATCGTGGACGCTGAAGTGGATGCCATCTTCGTGCCCAACTACACCCAGGAGCTGATCCTCATCGCCCAGCAGGCACGGGCTCTGGGTTATGAAGGCTCTCTCATCTGCGGCCTGGATGCCTGCCCTCCCTTCAACACGCTGTTTGGCGAGCCCTGCGACGGAATCTACTTCATCAACAACGTGGACGGCACCGAAGCCAACCTTCAGGCCATGATCGCTGCCGTGAAGGAAAAGACCGGCGTGGACGCCACCAACAAGTTCTTCCTGGGTTATGACGTGGCCAACATCCTCAAGGGCATCTTTGAGACCGTGGGCACGAACCCTGTGGATGTACGCGCTGCCGTGGAGAATGTGACCGGCTATGCGGGCCTCACCGGCAACATCACCATTGATCCTGCCACTCATATGCCCAAGGGCCTGGAGATGGTCATGTTCAAGTACGAGGATGTCACTCCCATTATGCTGGAGCGGTATTCCGCGGACTGATCGGGCAAAAAGCCGCGTCAGTTGGTAAGCACTTCATAAAGTGCCTTTCCAACCTGTAGGCAACACCCGGAAGGTATCCCGCACACCCTCCCTCATCATTCGTGGCGGGGGAGGGTTTTTCTTCCCAATTCCCGAAATCCCCTCAGAATCCGAACGCACAGGAGGAACGTCCATGCAGATCGTGCAGTATCTCATTAACGGTATCGCGCTGGGCTCCGTGTATGCGTTGATCTCCACCGGCTTTTCGGTCATTTTCAACGTGCTGAAGTTTTCCAACTTTTCCCATGGAGCATTGATGACCCTCAGCGCCTTTATCGGGTATTTTATCGCGGCAGCGAATGGATGGGGCCTCGTGCCGACGATTCTGGTGGCAGTTGTGGCGGGTTCCCTGATCGCCCTCCTGGGTGAATTTGTGGCCTTCCGTCGCATTCTGATCCGCAATACTTCCCCGATTTATTTCTTTGTTTCCTCCATCACCTTGGGCACATTGTACGAAGGGCTGGTTGTGCTGAAGGTGGGGGCCAACTTTCACAATTATCCCCGCTTCTTTGGCAAGCCCATCAAATGGGCTGGCATTGTCATATCACAATCAGATTTGATTATTCTATGTATCAGCGCGGTTGCACTGATCGTATTGGCGTTTATCATCCAAAAGACGAGGATAGGACGCGCCCTGCGCAGCGTGAGTTTTGACCGGGATACCGCCAGCCTTATGGGCATCAACGTCACCCGAACCATCCAGTTCGCTTTCATAGTATCCGGGGCGCTGGCAGGCTTGGCCGGAGTTTTTCTGGGAATCAACTACACGCTGTATCCTTCCCTGGGCTCTTTGGTAGTCAAGGGCTTTATCGCGTCGGTCATCGGCGGCCTGGGCAGCCTTCCCGGCGCGGTGATCGGAGCCATGCTGCTGGGCATCGTGGAAACCGGATTGATTTCCATCGTGGGCTCCGGTTATATGCCTGTGTTCACCTTTGTGATTATGCTGGTGTTCCTGCTGGTGCGACCCCGTGGTATCGCGGGCTCCAACATCCAGGAAAAGGCGTAGGAGGATTGCAGATGGCGCTATATACACATATTCTGACACAAATTCTGATCACCGTGGTCAGCGTCGCCGGTGTGTTCGTCCTTACCGGCATGACCGGTATGTTCAGTTTGGGACAAGCGGCTTTTATGGCAATCGGCGCATACACTTCCGGTATATTGGTCACAAAGCTCAGTGTACCCATTTTCCTGGCATGGCCCGCCGGTGTGATCCTGGCGGTGGCAGTGGGCTTTATCGTGGGGCTTCCCACCGTACGCCTGCGCCGGGACTATATTTCACTGGTCACCCTCGGCTTTGGGGAAGCCATCACCGCGCTGTTGAATCGCGCTACGGCCCTGACGGGCGGCGCATCCGGCCTGACCGGCATCCCCAAGGAAACCACACTGACCATCGCCCTGCTGTCGGCCGTCGTTGTCATTATCCTCATCACCTTTTTTAAGGCATCCAAGTATGGGAGGCAGTGCATTGCTGTGCGCAGCGACGAGTTGGCGGCCAAGGCCATGGGCATCAACGTACCCAAGGTGAAAATGATCGCCTTTCTGATCTCCGTTGCAGTGACGGCCTATGGTGGATGCCTGTACGCGTTCTATACCGCCTATGTGGATCCAACCCTCTTTGGCTGGAAAAAAAGTGCGGAATGGGTCATCATGGTGTTTTTTGGCGGCGTGAACAGCCTGACGGGTTCCATTCTGTCCACCTTTGTGCTTTCGGGGCTACCCGAAGTGCTGCGCTTTTTGCAAAACTACCGCGCCATCATCTATGCAGTGCTGGTGTTGCTGGTGATCAACTTCAAGCCTTCCGGCCTTTTGGGGGAATGGGAACTGACACCTGCAAACCTGAAGCGCATCATAAAGCGTGCCGGTCAGGCCAAGCAGCCCAAGGAGGTGCGGTAAATGGCTACGCTCAAGGTAGAACATATCTATAAAAACTTTGGCGGCGTGAAGGCCATCCAGGACTTTTCCATAGAAGCAAATCCTGGCCAGATCCACGGAATCATCGGTCCAAACGGCGCCGGAAAGACAACGATTTTCAACGTAATCTCCGGCATTTACCCTGCGGACGAGGGATCGGTGTATCTGGACGGCAAGGATGTCACCCGTATGGAACAGCACAGAATCACCCTGGAGGGCATGGGCCGTACCTTCCAGAACATTCGCCTGTTCAAAGGACTTTCCGTGCTTGATAACGTCATGTGCGCCTTTGATCCCCAGAGCAAGTACGGAGTGCCGGGTTCCCTGCTGCCTTTGGGCAAGCGCTTTGCCGAGGAAAAGCGAGGCCGGGATATTTGCATGAACTTCCTTAAAATGGTGGGATTGGAAGACTATGCGAAGGAGCGGCCTGAGAATATGTCCTACGGACATCAACGCAGGCTGGAGATCGCACGGGCATTGACCTGCAGGCCCAAGGTGCTGCTGCTGGATGAACCGGCGGCAGGCCTGAATCCTGTGGAAGTTGGAGAGCTGACCGAGCTGATCCAGCGATTGTCAAAGGACATCGGCTTTGTAATCCTGCTCATTGAGCACCGGCTGGAACTTGTGATGAACATCTCCCAGTTCATTCATGTGCAAAACTTCGGTAAAACCATAGCTGTTGGAACCCCTGCTCAGGTGAGGAGCAATCCTGAGGTGATTGAGGCATATCTGGGAAAGGAGGGAGGTTGATGGCCATGCTGGAGGTAAAGGACCTGTCGGTGAGTTACGGCCATGTATTGGCGCTCAAGCATGTAAACATTGAAGCCGACGAGGGCGAGATTTATAGCATCATCGGCTCCAACGGCGCTGGCAAAACATCGCTGCTTCGCACAATCTCCGGATTGGTAAAGCCCCAGTCCGGTCATGTGGAGTTCTTGGGCGAAAAGCTCCCCGCAAAACCCCATCAGGTTGTACAAAAGGGTATTGTGCATGTGCCGGAAGGCCGCAAAACCTTTTCCGGGCTCACCATCCAGGATAACTTGCTGGTGGGAGGATACCTGTACAAGGACCCGGAGGAGGATCTGGAGGCCCAGTACAGGCGTTTTCCCATCCTCAGGGAGCGAAAGCATCAGTTTGCAGGAACCCTGTCCGGCGGTGAACAGCAGATGCTGGCCATTGCCCGGGGCCTGATGTCAAGGCCCAGGATTATGCTTTTGGACGAGCCTAGCCTGGGCCTGGCCCCAATCATCGTAAATCAGATCTTTGAACTGATCCAGGAGATCCGCTGCTCCGGCATCACGATTTTCCTGGTGGAGCAAAACGCCCGAAAGGCCCTTTCCATATGCGACAAAGCTTGCGTGCTGGAAAACGGCATAATCACTGTCTGCGGAACAGGCAAGGAGTTGCTCCGATCCGACGTGGTGAAAAAGGCATATCTGGGCGCATAGAAAGGAACAAGAACATGATTCGCAAGTGGAACGAGGAGTCTCTGGATCACCGCAATGCGCTGCTGTATGCCATGGGTATCAGTGAGGAGGACGCGAAGCGCCCTGTAATCGGCTTAATCAATTCATGGAATGAAATGAACCCCGGCCACTTCCCATTCAGGGACGTGATCGACGAAATGAAAAAGGAAATCTACGAGGCGGGAGCCTTGGCGCTGGAGTTGCCCATCAGCGGGATCTGCGACGGGATTTGCTCCAATACCCCCGGGGACCGTTACACCTTGCCTGCGAGGGATCTGGTATCCAGCGAGGTGGAGACCGTGGCTGAGCTCAACATGCTGGAGGGTATGGTGATCCTGTCCACCTGCGACAAGGTGGTGCCCGGCATGTTGATGGGCGCTTTGCGCGTCAACATTCCCACGGTGATGTTTACCGGCGGTTACATGGCGCCGGGCGAGCTGGATGGTCGAATGCTGACACTGACCCATACCAAGCAAGCATACGCTGCCCATATCGGCGGAGACATGACCCGGGAGGAATATAAGGCTGTGGTGCGCAACGCCTGCCCCACGCCAGGGGCCTGCCCCTTTATGGGCACAGCCAATACCATGTGCGCAACTGCCGAAGTGTTGGGATTCTCACCCCCCGGAAATGCCAGTGTCCGCAGCCAGACTCCGCAATGGCATGAGCTAGCCAGGAAAGCGGGGCGGAAGATCGTGGAAGCAGTGAACGCCAAGCTGCGGCCCTTGGACTTTCTTACTCAAGCCAATTTTGACAATGTGGTGCGCTACATGATGGCAACCGGAGGTTCCACCAACAGCCTGCTGCATATTCCGGCCATAGCCAGGCAGGGTGGTTTTGACATCACCCCTGAGATCTTTGACCGGATCAGCCGTGAGGTTCCGGTAATCAGCACCATTTATCCCAACCATCCGACCTATACCATGGCGGATTTCAGCGCGGCCGGCGGCCTGGGGGCCGTTGTGAAGGAACTGGCAAAAACAGGAAAGATCGATGCTACAGCCCGTGGCATGTTTGGTACGATCGGGGAAATAGCAAAAGAAGCCCAGAACCGGAACCCGGAGGTCATTCATCCGGTGAACGCTCCTGTGCAAGAACAGGGCGGCCTTGCCGTGCTTCACGGGAATATCGGGTCGGACAGTGCCATCGTCAAGTTCAGCGCGGTGGAGAAGGAGGCCTGGGTATTCTCTGGCCCGGCCCGTGTGTTTGATTCTCAGGATGAGGCCTGGCAAGCCATGCTCAAGGACGAGATTCAGGCCGGGGATGTGGTCGTGATCCGTTATGAGGGCCCCAAGGGCTCCCCGGGGATGCCTCATATGGAAACCTTTATGGCGGCGGTGCTTGGCAAGGGCATGGGTACAAAGATCGCTTTGGTCAGCGATGGTCGTTTCTCCGGTGCCACAGGCGGCCTCGCCATTGGACATGTCAGTCCGGAGGCATACGAGGGCGGCAACATCTCCTTGATCCGGGACGGAGATCTGATTCACATTGATATTGAAGCCCGCAGCCTCACAGTGGAGGTGGATGAGCAGGAGCTTTCCCGCCGCCGCTCCGCCTGGCAACCGGTGAATAAGCCCGCCACAGGCTGGTTGGAGCTTTATCGCAGGAACACCACCAGCGCCCATCGTGGAGCTACCGTCTATTGGGACTGAGCACCTCAGCCGTTCATGACTGTGATAACGATGCATTTACAAGGAGGGACGCGGTATGGTCAGTTTGAAGGATGTGGCCGAGCATGCGGGAGTCTCCCCAAGCACCGTTTCCCGTGTTTTGTCCGAGAAGCCTGTGGTGAATGAAAATACCCGGATACGCGTTATGGATGCGGTGCGGTTCTTGGACTATAAGCCCAATGAGCTGGCAAAAAGCCTGAAGCTTGGGCGAAGCAACACCATTGCCTTGATGGTTCCCAGCATCCAGAACATGATTTTTCCGGCCATCACCAGGGGCGTGGAGGACACCGCCAAAAAGGCGGGTTATACGGTTATCCTGTGCAACACGGATGAGGATGTGGAGGAAGAAAAGCGCTACATCACAAGGCTTAGGACCCGTTTTATCGATGGGTTTATCGTGGCCTCTATGCTGCCGGGGTCCGATCATATCCGCAAGCTCTGGCGGGAAGGGTTTCCCGTGGTGTTGACCTGCCGGATCTATGACGACAGCATAGATGCCGTTGGCATTGATAACGAAACCGCTGCCTTTGAAGCCACCCAATACCTGATTAGAGGCGGGCATAAAAAGATTGCCTTTGCGTTGGGCCGGGAGGAGATACCTCTTTACAGGGACCGGTTTGCGGGTTACCGCCGAGCCCTGGATAGCGCGGGCCTTCCATATGACGAGGAACTGGTGATTCGAGAAACCATTGGAACCGGAAGCTTTTACTTCCTGACCCAAAATCTCATCAAGAGGGGCACTCGGCCTGACGCGATTCTTGCCAGCAGCGATCCCAAGGCTTTTGTGGTT
This sequence comes from Clostridiales bacterium, assembly GCA_012729115.1. GTDB lineage: Bacteria > Bacillota > Clostridia > Christensenellales > Aristaeellaceae > Limiplasma. The sequence continues at coordinate 21,952 of JAAYDR010000040.1, forward strand.
ATGAGAGCGCTGCATGACGCGGGGCTGTCCATTCCAGACGATGTTTCTGTGATGGGTATTGATAACGTGGAAACCAGTTCCCAAATTGAACCGCCCCTTTCCACTGTGGCCCAGCCCTTGTATGAAATTGGGGCATTGGCAGCAAGCAAGTTGATTCGTCAGATCCAGCATAAGGAAAAGACCGGGAAGTTGGCTCCGGCCCAGGTTGATATTTTGAAAACCGACCTGATCATCCGGAAATCTACAAGATAAGGAAGAGAGGGTTTCCTATGGCGGCCCATGAGAAGTTTAACTTTGGATCCCTGGAGGAGTTGCGGGGGAAAATCGCAGCGCTGGGCGTTGAGATCGCATTGACGGAGGACCTGTCTCCTCTGAAAAATTCTGTGAGAGTAGGGCATTTGACCGCGCCCAACGCTATGGCGGTTCTGCCCATGGAGGGCTGCGACTCCCAGCCCGACGGATCTCCTTCGGAGCTTGTGGAGCGCAGGTATATGCGCTTTGCAGGCGGCGGAGCCGGGCTCCTCTGGTGGGAAGCCTGCGCTGTGGCCGAGGAAGGCCGGGCCAATGAGCTGCAGATGATGATGACCGAGAAAAATGTGGGTCAATTCTCCGAACTGTTGAAAAAGACGAACGGGGAAGCGGCGCGGCTCAACGGACAGCAGCATCGCCCGATCAACATTCTTCAGCTGACCCATTCCGGTCGGTATTCCCGGCCTCACGGGCACAAGGCCGCGCCCATCGTACCCCAGCATGATCCCATTCTCGACCCTCGGGTGGGGCTCAGCCCGGATGCGCCGGTGGTAACCGATGCATACCTGGACGATTTGATTGGCAGCTATGTAAAATCTGCTAAGCTGGCCAGGGAGGCGGGCTTTGACGGTGTGGATTTGAAGAGCTGTCATCGCTACTTGCTCAGCGAGCTTTTGGCCAGCCATGCCCGTAAGGGGAAATATGGAGGAAGCTTTGAAAACCGCACGCGTTTTCTCAGAGAGGTAATCGACGCCGTACGCCTTGAGGTGGGGTCGGACTTTATTATTGCTTGTCGCTTCAACGTGTTTGATGCTCATCCCTATCCCTATGGTTTCGGTGTGGACAAGGACGATTTTTGGAAGTTTGACCCCACCGAGCCCATGGCGCTGGTCAGGATGTTCCGGGAAAAAGGTGTGGGGCTGTTGAGCAATTCGGCGGGCAATCCCTATTACATTTATCCTCAGGTGACCCGGCCCTTTGATCAATCCTCCTCCGGCATCCCCGTACCTGATGAGCATCCCTTGGAGAGCGTTGCCCGGCTGTTTGCCTTTACCCGTATGATCCAGCAGGAGGTGGGGGAAGTACCGGTGGTGGGCAATGGCTACTCCTGGATGAGGCAATTTGCTCCCAATGCGGGAGCGGCCAATATTGCCGCAGGCAGCTGCAGGTTTATGGGCTTGGGCCGCTCCAGTTTTGCCTATCCTGACGCACCCAGGGATATCCGCGAGAGGGGAGCGATGGAGCCTGCGAAATGCTGTATTTCCTGCTCCAAGTGCACACAGATCATGCGCGATCATGGAAGCACGGGCTGCGTGATCAGGGACGCCAAGGTATACGGCCCTTTGTTTAAGCAGTACCGGGAGGAAGCGGAAGCGAGAGAGAAACGATGAGTGATTTGCGAGTGAGCCGTGTGGGGCGGGTTGTGTCGGAAGGTGTGACGGATTTTATCACCAGGCAGGTACCCTCGCCCGCAGATGATTCGGTTGTGATCCGGATCAAAGCCAGCGCTCTGTGCGGCAGTGATTTGCATATTTTCAAGGCGAAGCATCCCAGCGTGCCCTTGCCGGCCACCATTGGCCATGAATTTTCCGGAGACATTGTGGAGGTGGGCAAGCATGTCCGGGGTTTAACGCCCGGTGACCGGGTAACGGTTGAACCCTGTGTGGCCTGTGGCGTTTGTGAGGCCTGCCTCCATGGAGAGTACGGCTCCTGCGACCAGCTTAGCTTCATTTACCGCAAAGGCGACGGAGCGATGGCTGACTATATCATGGTGAAGGCCTCCAGTGTGTATCGTCTTCCCGACAGCCTAAGCTACGAGGCCGGGGCATTGATCGAACCCCTGGCAGTGGCGGTGCATGCCGTCCGCCGGGCAGATATCCGCATTGGAGAAAGTGTACTGGTGCTTGGGGCCGGAGCCATCGGCCTATTGGTGGCAGCTCTTGCAAAGCGTATGGGAGCGGCTGAGGTTATTGTTTCGGACTATTCGGCCTTTCGTCTGGACATGGCCAGGACTTTGGGGGCTACGCGCACAGTGAATCCCGGCGCGGGCGACAGCCTTGAGGACGCGGTAGCTGCGGCTACCGCTGGCAAAGGCGTGGATAAGACGCTGGAATGTGTGGGCCGTGAAGAAACCATGATTCAGGCAATGACATTGCTGAAAAAGAAGGGCCTGGCCACGGTGGTGGGCATTTTTGAAAACCCACAGGTCACTATCCCGGTAATGCGTTTGGTGAATCATGAGATTCGCATCCAAGGCTCTCAGGGATATTGCTGGGACTTTCCCATTGCTCTGAAAATGGCGGGGGAAATCGACCTGGAAGGTATGGTGACACACCGCTTCCCATTGGAGGGTTTGCAGCAAGCCCTTGAAACGGCTCTGGATCGAACCCAAAACACCATCAAGATTGTATTGAAACCATAACAAGGGAGGGCCTCTTTGGTGAAGAAGACGGCAATCGTGACCGGTGGCAGCCGCGGCATTGGCTTGGCCATTGCAAAGCAGCTGGCGAAGGATGGTTATAATCTCTCTATTTTCGCAACCCAGGACGAGGAAAACCATCGGGGAAGCATGGACGAATTGCGCACGCTGGGTGCCGAGGTGCTGTATGTCAAAGGAAATCTGGGCATGGCAGCGGACCGGAATCATCTGGTGGAGGAGACTGTGAAAACCTTTGGAAGCATCCATGTGCTGGTGAATAATGCAGGGGTGGGACCCAAGGTACGAAATGATCTGCTGGATATGACCGAGGAAAGCTGGGATCATGTGCTGGGGATCAACGCAAAGGGCAACATGTTCCTGACACAGGCAGTAGCCAGGCAGATGATGAAGCAGGAAGTCATGGGGAGAAAACGCGGCTGCATCATCAATGTCAGTTCCTGCTCCGCGAGTGTATCATCCATTAGCCGGGGAGAATACTGCGTTTCCAAGGCCGGGGTTTCCATGCTGACCACCTTGTTTGCGGACCGGCTGGCAGCAGAAGGCATTCTGGTCAACGAGGTTCGGCCTGGCGTTATTGCAACGGATATGACCAGCGGAGTTAAAGAAAAATATGACGCCTTGATTGACGCGGGTGTGTTTCCTATTGCTCGCTGGGGTACCCCCGAAGACGTAGCCAACGCGGTTTCCGCTTTGGTGAGCGATCAATTCCTCTACACCACGGGATCTTATATCGATGTGGACGGGGGCTTCCATATCAAGAGGCTATAAGTGAGGGGATCAAGGCAATGGATGTGAGCACCGTCACCCTGGGGAGGTTTGTTCTGCCCCTGTATTCGCTGAATACGGTCGTGGTGGGTACGGGAGCGGCGGGCTATAACGCCGCGGACCGCCTGTTCCAATATGGGCAGAGGGACATTGCCATCGTAACAGAGAATGTCCTGGCAGGGACCTCCCGCAATACCGGCAGCGACAAGCAGACCTATTATAAGCTCACCCTATCCGGCGGTGAGGCGGATAGTGTGCGGGAAATGGCGGAAACCTTGTTTTTAGGGCAATGCGTGGATGGGGATCATGCGCTCTGTGAAGCCGCCCTGTCCGCCCAGTGCTTTCTGCGGCTGGTGGAACTTGGGGTGCCCTTTCCCCGGAACCGGTATGGAGAGTTTATTGGCTACAAGACTGATCATGATCCTCGCCGCCGCGCCACAAGCGTGGGGCCCTATACCTCCAAAAAAATGACGGAGTGCCTGGAGAGCGCGGTGAATGCCAAGAGCATCCGGGTTTTCGACCGGATGCAGGTCGTGAAGGTACTCAGCGATGGAAAACGCGCATACGGGCTTCTGTGCTTGGATCTGAGCAGGGAAAGGGACTTGGAGCATGCTTTCGTGCTGTTCAATTGCCAAAACATTGTCTATGCCACTGGCGGCCCTGCCGGAATATATGCCAACAGCGTCTATCCCAACGGACAGTTCGGGGCCACAGGCCTGGCCTTTGAGGCAGGCGTCCGGGGCAAGAATTTAACAGAATGGCAATATGGCCTTGCGTCGATTCGCCCGCGTTGGAATGTGTCGGGTACCTACATGCAGGTTTTGCCTCGCTTTGTTTCCACGGACGCCGAGGGCCAGGATGAGCGGGAGTTTTTATTTGACTTTTTTCAGGATCAGGGGGAGCTGCTTAGCAAGGTGTTTTTAAAGGGCTACCAGTGGCCCTTTGATGTGCGCAAGGTGACGGGCGGCTCATCCATCATTGATATTTTGGTGTATCTGGAAAGCGGCAAGGGCCGCAGGGTTTTTTTGGATTTCCGGCAAAACCCGCAGGGGCAGCCCATCGACTTCCAATGCCTGGAGCCGGAGGCTCGGGATTACCTGGAAAGAGCAGGGGCATGCTTTGGCACACCCATTGAGCGCCTGTTGCACATGAATGCTCCGGCGGTGGATTTTTATCTGGACAAGGGTGTGGATTTGAGCAAGGAGCCCCTGGAAATCGCGCTGTGCGCCCAGCATAACAACGGAGGCCTGGATGTGGACTGCTGGTGGCAGACCAATCTGAAAGGCTTTTTCGCAGTGGGGGAAGCAAGTGCAAGTCATGGAGTGTATCGTCCCGGCGGCAGTGCGCTCAACGCCGGTCAGGCGGGTAGCACAAGGGCGGCTCAATACATAGCTGCTAAACGCACTGCAAGCCCGATGGGTGAGCAAGCTTTTGCAAAAGCTGTTACGTCACAGGTGGAGACATTCCTGGGCATGGCAAGCGGATTTTCCAGGGACGGGGACAATGTGAAATCTCTCTGGGAGAAAGCTACCGTTCGCATGAGCCAAATGGGAGCAGCCATTCGCAATATCGGGAACATTCAGGAAGTGCTCATCCAGATTCGTCAGGAGTTGTCGGACTTTTCACGGCTTGTGCATCTTCAGAATCCTGGAAATCTGCACCTGGCTCTGCGTCTGTGGGATGTGCTGCTCTGCCAGGAGGTATACCTGTCTGCCATGGTGAACTATGTACAGCAGGGAGGAAAGAGCCGGGGCAGCGCGCTGTACACCGATGTGGCGGGTGTGAAGCCCTATCCGGGTCTGCCCGACGCGTTTACCTTTTTCCTGGACGATGGCAGCCGAGGGGATCAGGTGCAGATTGCTTTGAGGGAAAAGGATACGGTCACCTTTTTATGGCGAAAGGTGCGTCCTATTCCCCAGGATGATGATTTCTTTGAAAATGTGTGGCGGGCATTTAGAGAGCATGGAAATGTTGTTGAGCCGTAAAAAGGCGCAGGACGGCATCAAAACAGTATTGGTAGCGATAAACGCACAGTATATTCACACCGGGCTGGGCGCACGATCAATTTACGCATATGTAAAACAGGAAACAAATATTTCAGTTATCTTAAAAGAGTATACGATCAATGACCGTGAAGCGGATGTGTTGGAGAACTTATACCAATGTGATGCGGATGTTTATTTGTTCTCCTGCTACATTTGGAATATTGAAATGGTTCTTCGCCTGGTTCGCGATTTGCGTCAGTTGCGCCCGGACGCACGGATTGGGTTGGGCGGGCCTCAGATTGGGTATCAGGGTCCGGCCTTCTTGGATATGCTTCCCGAAGTGGATTGGATTTTTACAGGAGGAGAAGGGGAAGAGACTTGCTGCCAGCTGCTGCGCTTGCTGGCGGCAGGCGAACCGTTGACGGAATGTTTCGGAATGGTTTTCCGCCAGGAGGGTCAAAGCGTGGCCACAGCACGCAGGCAACCGGTTTCCCTGGATCGGTTGGCCTTTGCCTATCCGGATATAGACGAGCTTAAGCATCGCACCCTGTACTATGAAAGCATGCGCGGCTGCCCATACGCATGCAGCTATTGCACATCCTCCATTGAGCACGGTGTGCGAAAGCGGAGTTTGCCCTTGGTATGGGGCGATCTGGCGGTCTTCATGGAGCATCGGGTGAAACAGGTCAAGTTTGTGGACCGGACGTTTAATTGTGATGCGAAACATTCCCGCTCCATTTGGGAGTGGCTGGTAATGCATGACAATGGAGTCACCAATTTTCATTTTGAGCTGGCCGGCGAATTGCTGGACGAAGAAACCCTGGCCTTTCTGGCGGGCGTACGCCCTGGGCTGTTTCAGTTTGAAATCGGGGTACAATCCACGAACACGGAGACACTGAAGGAGATCGATCGCGCCTCAAATGTACCCCACCTGCTTGCTACGGTGCGGAAGCTACTGCTGCCGGGTAATATCCATATCCATTTGGATTTGATTGCGGGGCTTCCCTATGAAGACCTGGAACGGTTTCAACAATCATTTCGTGAAGTGTATGCCTGTGCGCCGCATCAGCTTCAACTGGGCTTCCTGAAGGTGCTGTCAGGCTCCAGGATGGAGCAAAAAGCAGGGGAGTACGGCCTTGTTTATTCTCAAAGCGCTCCCTATGAGGTGCTTTGCACCCGCTGGATACAGTATGAGGAGCTTGCTCTTTTGCGCGGCATTGCACGGATGGTGGATGTGTACTATAATAGCGCTCGCTTTTCCCATACCCTCCGGTACTTGCTCGCTTTTTTCCCAGATCCTTTCACTTTTTACCGGCTTCTATGGCTGTATTATGATAGCACAACCCAGCGCATACCGGTGAGCAGAGAGGGAAGCTTTGACTTACTGGCCAGTTTTGCAAAAAGCCGTGGAATTGAAATCACGGAAGAGCTGCAATGGTTGGCCAAATATGATTTACTTTTGCATGAAAAGCCACGGAAACTGCCGACATGGATTACGGTTGACTTGACCCGCAAGAAACGCCAGCATGTCCAGGACTTCTTTAAAAACGAAGCAAACATCGCGGCTTATCTGCCGGAATACTCGGGTGAACCCTCTACTCAGGTGGAACGCAGGGCGCATTTGGAGATCTTTCCCTTTGAGCCGTCCACGGGAGCGCCGGGAGCCGTCGCGGTGGTGTTTAATTATCGGCGCAGAAACCTTCTGGGAGAAGCCTTCGCTCAAAGCCTTCCTGCGGAGATCCTCTGACACGAATCAATCAGCAGCTTTCCCTTCAATAGCATTCTGTGTAATAATGAAGGGGCTGTAGCAAAACAGCATCCCAACCCAAAGGAAAAAACAGAGCCGGTGCACTGCGAAAGCGGTGACACGGGCTCTGTTTTTTGGTAGAATCGATGTATGAAAAACAATAACTACCAGACAC
>JAAYDR010000041.1 GCA_012729115.1 Clostridiales bacterium
GCTTCGCCCAGTTGGGCCAGCGTCATGGTGATGGCGGCGGTCAGGGTCGTCTTGCCGTGGTCCACGTGTCCGATGGTGCCGACGTTTACGTGCGGCTTGTTCCGCTCAAATTTTGCCTTGGCCATGGGGTTTGTTCCTCCTTACTTCCTGGGGAAAGATGATGTTGAAAGCGTGTCGCTTTTCCTTGTGTGTGTAGGGCCGAATCAGTTGCCTTTGCGGGTTCCAGTCACCTTTTCGGCGATGCCCTTGGGCACCTCCTCGTAATGGTCAAACTGCATGGTGAAAAGTCCGCGGCCCTGGGTGCGGCTGCGCAGATCGGTAGCGTAGCCAAACATTTCGCTCAGGGGTACAAAGGCGTGAACGCTTTGTTCTCCCAGCCGGGCCTCCATTCCCTCAATGCGGCCGCGACGGCTGGAAATGTCGCCGATGACATCGCCCATATACTGCTCGGGGATGATGACCTCTACCTTCATCATGGGCTCCAGCAGGCAGGGATCCGCTTTGGTAAGGGCTTCCTTGAAAGCCATGGAGCCTGCGATCTTGAAGGCGATCTCCGAGGAGTCCACCTCGTGGTAGCTGCCGTCAAAGACGATCGCTTTGAAATCCACGACTTCATATCCGCCCAGGATGCCGCTGCCGGAGGCCTCCCTGATGCCCGCGTCGATGGGGCCGATGAATTCTTTGGGAATCACACCGCCCACGATCTTGTTCTCAAAGGTGTAGCCGACGCCAGGTTCCACGGGTTGGATCTCGATCCAGCAATGGCCATACTGGCCGTGGCCGCCGGTCTGCCGCACATAGCGGCCTTCCGCCTTGGCGGGCCTGCGGATCGTTTCCCGGTAGGCTACCTGGGGCTTGCCCACGGTGGCTTCCACCTTGAACTCACGAAGCAGACGGTCCACAATGATCTCCAGATGGAGCTCACCCATGCCCGCGATGATGGTCTGTCCGGTCTGGGTATCGGTATAAGTCTTAAAGGTGGGGTCTTCCTCCGCCAACTTCACCAGGGCCATGGTCATCTTGTCCTGGCCGGCCTTGGTCTTGGGCTCAATGGCCACCTGGATCACCGGGTCGGGGAATTCCATGGATTCCAGGATAATGGGCTTCTTCTCGTCACAGAGCGTGTCTGCGGTGGTGGTGTCCTTTAAGCCCACGATGCCGCAGATCTCGCCCGCGTAGACGGTTTCAACCTCTTCCCGGTGATTGGCGTGCATCATCAGCAGCCTGCCGATACGCTCGCGCTTGTTCTTGGTGGAATTAAAGGCATAACTGCCGCTTTGGAGTACGCCGCTGTACACCCGGCAGAAGGCCAGGCGGCCCACAAAGGGGTCCGTCATGATCTTGAAGGCCAAAGCGGACAGGGGTTCCTCGTCGGAGGCGATGCGCTCCAGCATCTGGCCGGGATGATCCGGATCCTCCCCGGTAACGGGGGGAATGTCCAGCGGAGAGGGCATATAGTCCACCACCGCGTCCAGAAGGGGCTGCACGCCTTTGTTGCGATAGGAGGTGCCGCAGATGACAGGGGTCATGGAGCAGGCAATGGTGGCCTTGCGCAGGGCTGCCTTGATCTCCTCCTGGGAGAGTTCCTGACCATCAAAGAACTTCTCCAGAAGTTCCTCGTCCTGTTCTGCGATGGCTTCGATGAGAATTTGGCGGTACTCGTCGGCTTGCGCCTGCATCTGCGGGGGAATTTCCTCCTCCCGCACATCCTTGCCCTCGTCGTCGTAGTAGATTTCCGCCTTCATGCGGACCAAATCCACAATGCCTTTGAAATCGCTTTCCACGCCGATGGGTAGTTGGATAGGTACTGCGTTGGCATTCAGGCGGTCTTTCATCATGCCCACCACGCGGAAGAAATCCGCGCCGGTGATATCCATCTTGTTGACATACGCCATGCGGGGCACATGATACTTGTTGGCCTGACGCCAGACGGTTTCGCTCTGGGGCTCAACACCGCCTTTGGCGCAGAACACAGCTACGGCACCGTCCAACACACGGAGGCTCCGCTCCACTTCCACGGTAAAATCCACGTGGCCGGGGGTGTCGATGATGTTGATGCGGTGACCGTTCCATTGGCAGGTGGTGGCGGCGGAGGTGATGGTAATCCCTCGCTCCTGCTCCTGCGCCATCCAGTCCATGGTGGCCGAGCCTTCATGCGTCTCACCCAAGCGGTGCGTGCGCCCCGTATAAAACAGGATGCGTTCGGTTGTGGTGGTCTTGCCTGCGTCGATATGGGCCATAATACCGATATTGCGCACCTTTTCCAAGGGGTGACTTCTGGGCATAGGGAATGGGTCTCCTTTCGGGTCTGCGGAATAGGGGAGCTTCGCCTGGAGTGGGAATATGCTTACCAGCGGTAATGGGCAAAAGCCTTGTTGGCTTCAGCCATGCGGTGCATTTCTTCCTTACGCTTCACAGCGGAGCCGGTGTTGTTGGCGGCATCCATGAGTTCGGCTGCCAGGCGCTCGGCCATGGTTTTTTCACCGCGCTTGCGGCTGAAATCCACAAGCCAGCGCAGGCCAAGGGTCTGGCGGCGCTCAGGACGAATCTCAATGGGGACCTGGTAGGTAGCGCCGCCCACACGGCGGGCCTTGACCTCCAGTTGGGGAGACACATTGGCCAGAGCAGCCGTAAAGACTTCGTTGGCATCCTTACCGGTCTTGTTGGCAATGGTCTCAAAGGCTGAATAGCAGATGCGCTGCGCTGTGCCGCGCTTGCCGTCCAGCATGATCTGATTGATGAGTTTGGTAACCACAGTGGTCCCGTGTACGGGATCCGGCAATACCTCACGCTTAGGAATAAATCCGCGACGGGGCATGGTTTTCCCTCCTTATGTCAGCCTGGGGCATATGCCCGGGGCTCTGGGTTCCATGGGGCGCCCTGGAAGGCAAGCCCTGGAGAAAGCTTCGTTCTGGCTTTGCGCTGCTGTGCTGTTTCTGACGGCCTTCAGCATCGACCGCTCCGGTCTACCGGAAAGTCACGCGGTGTGCGGGGTCATCGCCACGCTTCGATTCTCACGGGCAAGTTCTCCGCGCCTGCGCCCACTTCGAAAGGGGGGCAAACGGCTGCGCAAAAAGGGTTTACTTCTTAGGCCGCTTGGCGCCGTACAGGGACCGGCCCTGCATCCGCTTGGCCACGCCTGCTGTATCCAGAGCGCCGCGAATGATGTGATAACGAACGCCGGGCAAATCGCGCACACGGCCGCCGCGGATCAACACCACGCTGTGCTCCTGCAGATTGTGACCAATGCCCGGGATATAGCACGTACCTTCAATGAGATTCGTCAGACGGATACGTGCAATTTTCCGCAGGGCAGAGTTGGGCTTTTTGGGTGTCGTGGTCTTGACGCTGAGGCAGACGCCGCGCTTTTGCGGGCAGCCTTGCAGAATAGGCGCCGTAGACCGACCTTCCACCTTTTGCCGTCCCTTGCGGATCAATTGATTGATCGTGGGCATGGAAACACCTCCGGAAATAATATCTATAAACACCCCGCAACCCTCGGGGTCTTATAGGCCTGGGATTGGGTCTCTGCCGGGCTACTTGAGCAATGCGGCGGCGGCGGTATCTACCCCCACCAGGCACAGCTTGCCCAGCTCCTTCATGCTGTCCATGATCTGTAACGGCACCCGTTTCTCCTGGCAGAGAGATTCCACCTGACGATAGAGAAATTCATCCGCATCCTTGCAGAGGAACACGCGGGTTGCCTTGCCGTCTCGGACAGCCCGAAGAACCTGCTTGACGCCCACCACACGGTCGGTGGGATGGCGGAGGCGTTGCTCCATGGGGGGAATCCCTCCTCGCTTGGATAGGTGGATGTCCGGATGCTGCATTGGGAGCTTCAAACCGATAGAGATCTTGTCCGGAAAAAAGCACACAAAAACAGAGATACTGGGCAACCATAACATAATATCACGCGGACGATGAGGTGTCAAATATTTTTTAGAACAGAGCGAGGAAGTAATAGATAAAACAAGACTCCGGCGCGGAGGCCGTTCTTATTCCGTCATTCCATCCATCGCAGCCAGACGGCCTCATCCACCCCCACCGTGACCTGGCTGCCGTTTCGCACAATGGGGCTGATGAGAGCGGAGGGATCCTGTTCCAGTTCGGATAGAATCAGGCTGTCAATGGTCATGCGGGCCACAGGCCGCTCCAGGGCTTTCATGCCGGAGCGGTCTACCAGGGCGCGGGCTCCGGCGGCCCGGGCAAAAAGCTCCAGTTCCCGGCGGCCTGGTTTGTGCTTCTTTAGATCCACAAGCTGGTAGGGGATGCGGCGTTCCTTGAAGAAGCGCTCGGCCTTGAGGACGTCGGGATTCTTCTTATTGACATAAATTTGGATGTTCATGGGCGGCCTCCAACTTTACCCAGGCTTTTTCGGATGTCTTCGCCCATGAAGTTCAGCTGCTTGCAGTCCCTGCTGTCCAGCAAACGGGAGGTTACACGCTCGGTATAGCGGTCTTTCAGTGCCGTAAGGGTAAGATTGGTGCTGATGACTGTGTGCAATCCGGCCATCTGCCTCTCGTTGAGCAGGGCAAATAGTTGGGTGACGGTAATGTTGTTCATCAACGGTTCGGTCCCCAGGTCGTCCAGGAGCAGGACAGGTGCGTCCATAATGTCCGCCATTTGTTCCGGGTCGTTGTCAATGTAGGACTTGCGGGCAATTTCAAAGAGCCGATAGGCGCTGAGATAGAGGGGGAGGAAGCCGCGCTTCACCAATCGATGGGCGATGGAGTGAAGGAGATAGGTCTTGCCCAGGCCGCTCTGGCCGATGAGGAGCAAGTCACGGATTGGTGTATTGGGGAAGGTGTCTGCGTATTCCAGGGCAATGTTCCGGTTGAGGAGCATCATCTGCCGCTGGCTGACCCCATGGGGAGCCACGGGTTCCTGGGAGAACAGTTTTTCGTCAAATGCCTCGAAGGTTTGGGACCGGGGGCCGGTAAGACCCAGCGCGTCCAGCATCCGGCGATTCAGCTCGGTTTCAAAGCAGGCACACATGTGGCGGGTGGGCTCATAGATGTAGCCCTCATCCCGGCAGAGGGAACAGGTGTATTCAGGCTGGAGGGCCAGCGGGCTGAGGCCGCCGGATGACAGGCAGGCAGCGATTTTTTCATTATACAAAGCCATGGTTTGGGAGAGAGTGGCATTGATTTGCGGATTCTTGTGGATGGCGGTGATCCCGTGGCGGATGCCCGCCATAAGCGCTTCCTTGCGAGCGCTCAAAAGGTCCGAAAGGCCGGGGCACTGGCTGCAGGCATCGGCACAGCGCTGTTCAAAGAGGCGGTGGTTTTCCTCCCGGCGGAGGGCATAGTCTCGCTGAAGGCCCAGGATGATCTGATCCCTTGTCATAGCTTGCGCGCCTCCTCCAACGCCTGGGCACTGGGGCCGTCGTATTCGGCGGGGTCATAGTCCCGCTGTGGGTATTGCTGCTCGATCACCTGTTTTGTCGGTCTGGGCGAGGGGGAATCGGGCCTGGCGGCAGTCTGGGCAGCTTCCTTGCGGCTGGCGTTTTCCGCCCGGGCTTCCTGCAGGGTGACAATGCCCTTGTCATGCCAGTTTTCCAGCACCTTGTCCATGAAAAGCAGAGGTTTGTCGGTGTTGCGGGCCATTTCCGCAGCCGCGTGAAGCAGTGGCTCGGGGATGTTCCATTGCTCCCGCCATTTCTGGAGCAACTCCCGGTCGCTGATCTTGGGCACGCATTCCCGCCCAGCGCTTTGGCAGAGGGCCTTCAGAAGAGTGTTCTGTTCCTGAATGGCGGCAAGGTAGTCCCGAACCTCCTGAGGGCTGGAAAGCCCTTTGTCCTTCCAGGAGATGAGCAACTCCGTTACGGAGTCCAGGGAGCGGTTTCCCCGGCGGGAGCCAACGGCCTGGGCTGCCAACAGGATCATTTCGTGGTCCCCATAGGTAAGCATGTCCCGGTAGACCAGGCGCTTGCCTTCATCGATCACCGCGGCCTTGATGCCGCAGGCGGAGAGCATCTCCCGCACCCGTTGGGTCTCTTCCTTTTCTTGGGAAAGCTGCTTCTCCACATGGGAGGCGGAGAGGCTTGCCTTGCCGCTGCGGGTGCGCAGGCCTTCCAGGATTTTATCCAGGTACTTAAAGCTGGGGTCGCCGCCGGTCATTTCGGTGCAGGCACTTTCGATGGCCTTGGGGGCAAACCCCCATTCCACGGTCCATTTTACATAAAGATCAGTTTCATCAAGGCTGGGATCCCTGTACTTGCCCATGCGGCGGAGGACCTTGCGGGCGCCCTTCCAGGCGGCCTCAGAGCGGGAAAACAACTGCTCCGCTGCCTCAATGCTGTGGACATGCTGCTGGCACAGTTCCACAGCCATCTTCTGGGCCTCTTTGAAGCTGAACTGTACCCCGCGGGTGCTTACCAGATGCTGCACCATCATCAGCACGATTTCCCGGGGCAGGCCCAGCTGCTCCACCCATTCGTAGGCCAAAACGGTTTCGTTGCCGTGCAGCTTGCGCCGGTCCCCGAAGATGGTAAACAGCGCATGGGCAAATTCCATGTAGGCCTCGTCCTGGGGAGCACACTGGCGGCTGACCAGGGTTTGCTGAACGCTCAAAAAGCGGTATAGAGGCGGGCTGTCCTTCACACGCGCCACCAGCCGGCAGCGTTCCCAATAGCGCAGCGCCCGGGCCACATCCTCCTCCTCCAGGGACAGGGCTTTGGCTACATCCGCCAAAGTGAGGGATTCCTCCATGCAGGTGGTCTGGGTATACATGAGACCATATAAATAGACCTTGATGTAGTTGTCCGGGGCAGCAGGCATGTATTCGCAGATAAAGGCGTTGGGAAGGGCGGTGACCTCCCACAGCATGGCGCTTTTATCGCTTTGGAACAAGGGCATGGGCTCACCTCGATCAAAATGGGATCCGTCACTGGGTACTGTGGAAGTATACCATATTCTTTCGGGAGTCTCCAGAGCTGGGTAAAATCTGTTGCCCGCCGGATAGCGGCATCGTTTTCCATCAGCTGTTTGTCTGATGCTTTGGGAAAAATAGGGGAAGCCTGATGAAACACGTGACAATCTGTTGGTTATGATGTACAATACAGGATACAAAGCGGTTCACCGCGAATAGAATACAGGAGGCATCACCATGAGGAAGATTATCGCATTGGCATTGGCGGCTGTCCTGACGCTTGGACTTTGTTCCGTAAGCGCGATGGCTGAAAAAGCCGACACGGACTACACCGGATCCGTGGTCATCTACTCCCCCCACGACGCCGATCCCCTGGCAGCGGGCATTGCCATGTTTGAGGCGAAGTATCCCAATATCAAGGTTGAGTTGGTTGCTGCCGGTACGGGCGAGCTTACCACGCGCCTTGATGCTGAAAAGGAAAACCCAATCGCTGACGTGCTTTGGGGCGGTGGCGCCGATTCCCTGGCCGCGTATACCCAGCTGTTCCAGCCCTATGTATGTGCCAATGATGATGTGATCGCCGATGCTTTCAAGGATGCCGACGACATGTGGATCGGCGAGTCTCCGCTGCCCATGGTCTTCGTCTACAACAAGACCCTGCTTGGCGACCAGGAGCCCCCCATGACCTGGGAAGCGTTGGCCGATGAAAAATGGAAGGGCAAGATCGCCTTTGCATCCCCCGCCAAAAGCGGCTCCGCCTTCACTCAGCTTTGCACCATGGTGCAGGCTGCCGGCGGTGACAACGAACAAGGCTGGGATCTCGTCGCCCGTTTCATTGCCAACCTGGATGGCAAGATTCAGGATTCTTCCGGGAACTGCCATAAGCTTGTTGCTTCCGGCGAGTACACCATCGGTGTGACCATCGAGAAGTCCGCCGTACTCTACGCCGACAATCCTGATATCGGTTTCCTGTATCCCGCTCAGGACTCCGCCGTTCCTGACGGAGTCGCGCTGGTCAAGGGCTGCCCCAACGAAGAAAATGCAAAGCTGTTTATCGATTTTGTGACCGGCTATGACTGCCAGCTGGACCAGAACAAGAGCTGGAAACGCCGCCCGGTTCGCAGCGATCTCCAGCCCGAGGGTCTGAGCGCGCTTACCGAAATCGACCTGCTGGACTATGACTTCACCTGGGCTGCCACCAACAAGGCCGCCATCATCGAGAAGTGGCAGGATCTTGTGGCGCAATGATCCGTCAGGCTTGAAACGCAACAACACGTCCCAAGGATCAAGCAGACTTTGTTTGACGCAGGGGCGTCAGCTTGTCTAAAACTGAGGGACATCCAGCAAGGATGTCCTTCAGTTTATATGGGAGGGAACGGTATGAGCAACGCGGTCATTATTCGGGATGTGATTAAGCGGTATGGTAAGTTTACCGCTGTAAACGGCATCAACTTGAATATCAGGCAGGGTGAGTTTTTCACTTTGCTTGGGCCATCCGGCTGTGGCAAGACAACGCTGCTCCGCATGATAGCGGGGTTTAACAGCATCGAGGCGGGCGATATCCTGTTTGGTGAGAAGCGCATGAATGACGTACCCGCCCATAAGCGCGATATCGGCATGGTATTTCAGAACTACGCGATTTTTCCGCATCTGACTGTGGAAGAGAACGTCGCATACGGCCTTAAAGCCAAGCACTTGCCCGCAAAGGAGATTGCCACGCGAGTGGCCGAGGCACTGGAACTGGTGCAGATCCAGCAATTGGCCAAGCGAAAACCCAGCGAGTTATCCGGCGGCCAACAACAACGCGTAGCGTTGGCACGGGCATTCGTTATTGAACCTTCAGTGCTGCTCATGGATGAACCGCTGTCAAACCTGGACGCAAAGCTTCGTGTACAGATGCGGTCCATTATCAAAAAGCTCCAGCGGAGGCTTGGCATCACCACCATCTACGTTACCCACGATCAGGAAGAGGCGCTTGCCATTTCCGACCGCATCGCGGTGATGAAGGACGGCGTAATCATGCAGTGCGGTACGCCGGTGGACATCTATGCAAAGCCTGAAAACCCTTTTGTAGCCAGCTTCATCGGCATCTCCAACTTTATTGGGTGCAAGGTCGGGCAAGGCGTGCAGCCTGGCATGGCCCGCGTGCAGGTGGAAAATGCGATTGATCTGAGTATTGCTGTCAGAAAGCCCTATACAGGGGAGGGAATCATATCCGCGCGCCCTGAGCAGCTGCGCATCAGCGACGAGGGCATGCCTGCAACCATCATGCTATCCACCTTCCTGGGCGATTTCATTGAGTACGAGGTACTTCTGGACAACGGACAGACGCTCCAGCTCAACGAGTACACCAAGGACACCGAAAAACTGTATCCCGACGGCGCAAAGATACACGTTACTTTCGACCCTGCCCGTGTGAGCCTTTATACGGGCGATACCCAGGAGGTGCTCAGCATATGAAAGCGCGTGACCTTCGCCAGAGGCGGCTGAGTTTTGACTTCTGGACGTTTATGAAGATCGCCATCATCGCGGCGTTGGCTTTGTTCGTCGTCTATCCCTTTTACACGCTGATCACCAGAAGTGTCTACTCAAACAAAGAAGAAGGCTTGACGCTATACAATTTCATTCGATTTTTTACCAAAAGTTATTACTATACATCCCTGAAAAACACCGCCGTCGTCTGCCTCACGGCAACGGTGACCACCATCCTGATCGGCGTTCCTATTGCCTATTTGATGACGCGATACAATATTTTTGGCAAGAAGCTCCTGTATATCATGATCATCATGGCGCTCATGAGCCCGCCGTTTATCGGAGCGTATTCATGGATCCTCATGTTTGGGCGCTCGGGATTCATCACAAAGCTGATGCTGAACGTTTTTGGTATCACGCTGCCAACCATCTATGGTCGAGGTGGAATTATTCTGGTGTTTACCTTCCACCTGTTCCCCTATGTGTACCTGTACACAGCCGGCGCCATGTCCAGCATCGACAGCTCGTTGGAGGAGGCAGCGGAAAACCTGGGTTCCAGCAAACTGCGCAGGCTGTTCACGGTAACGCTTCCCGTGATTCTGCCCTCGATCCTCGCGGGTGCGGTGATGGTGTTCATGACCTCGCTGGCCGACTTTGGCACGCCCATGCTCATCGGTGAGGGGTACACTGTGTTGCCTGTGCTGGTATATAACGAGTACATGAGCGAGTTGGGCGGCAACGCCTATATGGCAAGCGCCTTGTCGGTCATCATCGTGTTCTGTTCGCTTTCCGTACTCCTGGTGCAAAAGCTTATCGTGGAAAAAAGGAATTATACCATGACAGCCATGCGCCCGCCTCAGGTAATTGAGTTGCACGGTTTGAAGCGCTTTCTGGCATCGCTGCCTGTCTACATTATAGCGATCATCTCCTTTATGCCGCAGATTGTGGTTGTGGTAATGAGCTTTATCCAGCGCAGCTTCTCCGGTGTAATGCAGGGTATCAACTTTGAGAACTACAGGATCATTGCAAAGCGCCTATCCACGAACATTACCAATACCTACCTCTTCTCCGTTGCGGCGATCGTGTTAATCGTCCTTGTTGGAATGCTCGTTTCCTACATCATTGTGAGGAAGCGCGGGAAAGTGGGTCAGTTGATTGACCTGATCGTCATGTTTCCCTACGTGATTCCAGGCTCGGTGCTGGGTATCGGTCTCATTGTGGCCTTTAAT
The DNA here is from genome assembly GCA_012729115.1 of Clostridiales bacterium. Classification (GTDB taxonomy): domain Bacteria; phylum Bacillota; class Clostridia; order Christensenellales; family Aristaeellaceae; genus Limiplasma. The sequence goes on from JAAYDR010000041.1 coordinate 10,572, forward strand.
CGCCAGCCGATTGTACTGACCGGTACGGCGTTGATCATGGTCATCTCCTATGTGATTCGAAAGCTGCCCTACACCGTGCGCTCCGGCAGCGCATTCTTGTACCAGATGGACCCATCCATTGAGGAAGCGTCCATCAATCTGGGTGTGTCGCCCATGCGCACCTTCTTCAAGGTCACAGCGCGTATGATGCTGCCCGGCATCATGTCGGGTGCGATACTCTCCTGGATTACCTGCATCAATGAGCTGTCCTCCAGTATCATGCTCTACAGCGGTAAAACCTCCACCATTGCCGTTGCCATCTACCAGGAGGTCATGCGCATGAGTGACGGCACGGCGGCGGCTTTGGCAACAATCCTCACCCTCACCACCATCCTTTCTCTGCTCATTTTCATCCGCGTTTCCAAGGGAAAGGTATCCATTATTTAGCAAGAACGTGTTTTTCATAGACGTTTAGCCCGCTCGCCTAAATGCCGCGCTCAGCCAATGGAGGCCAGGCGAGGAAATGGCGGGCGGGCTGTGTCTGTGGGGGATTGTTGGTTGCCTTGGCCTGTGCTTTGTCATGGGCTTGGGGAGGATCGTAGCTCTCAGCAGGAGCAAAGTATGGTATACTGATCCCAGGAACTTTATCCAAGGAGGAAGCCCATGGCCTTTGCCCATCTGCATCTGCACACGGAATACAGCCTTTTGGATGGCGCTTGCCGGATCAAGCCGCTGGTGAAGCACCTCAAGGAACTTCGTTTTGACCATTGCGCCATCACCGATCATGGGGTGATGTACGGAGTGGTTGATTTTTACTCCGCCTGCAAGGAGGCGGGTATCCATCCGGTCATCGGCTGCGAGGTTTACGTATGCCCGGATCGCTTTGAAAAACAAACCGCCTCCCGTGAATACAGCCATTTCATTCTGCTGTGTGAAACCCAGGAGGGGTATCAAAACCTAACCAAGTTGGTGAGCGCGGGTTTCACAGAAGGCTTTTACTACCGTCCCAGAATTGATTACAACCTGCTGCGGCAGCATCACAAGGGCCTGATCGGACTGAGTGCCTGCTTAAGCGGGGACCTGCCCAAACTTATCCTCCAGGGCCGTATGGCGGAGGCGAAGGCGTATGCCTTGGACATGGAGAGCCTCTTTGGCAAGGGGAACTTTTTCATTGAGCTGATGGATCATGGTCTCCCCGAGCAGCGCCAGGTTCTTCCCGGTCTTGTGAAGGTATCTCAGGAAACGGGGATCCCCATGGTGGTGACCAATGACTGCCACTACCTTCTGCGCCAGGATGCCCAGGCCCAGGAGGTACTCATGTGCATTCAGACAGGCAAGACCCTCCAGGACGAAGGCCGTATGCGCATGGAGACCGAGGAGTTGTATGTAAAAAGCGAGGAGGAAATGCGTGTGCTGTTTCCGGAGTACGGGGAGGCCATTGAGAGAACCGCCGAGATTGCCGCCCGATGCCAGGTGGAATTTGATTTCAATAGTATCCATCTGCCGAAGTATCCGGTGCCCGAGGGAGAAACTGCACTGGAAATGCTGAAACGCCTCTGCCGGGAGGGTTTGCACAGGCTTTATCCCGGTCAGGCCGACGACCCGGACAGTGAGCCCTCCCGGCGTCTGGCATACGAGCTCGACATGATCGCCCGGATGGGTTATGTAGACTACTTTCTCATCACCTGGGACTTCATCAACTATGCGAAACGCAATGGGATTATGGTGGGGCCGGGCCGCGGCAGCGGCGCAGGCAGCATTGTGGCCTACACCCTGTCCATCACCGCTCTGGACCCGCTGAAATACAACCTGATCTTTGAACGCTTTCTCAATCCCGAACGCCTGAGTATGCCTGATCTGGACATCGATTTTTGCTATGAGCGCCGCCAGGAAGTGATCGACTATGTGGCTGCCAAGTACGGCAGCGATCATGTGGCCCAGATCATCACCTTTGGCACCATGAAGGCCAAGGCTGTGGTGAGAGACGTAGGCCGTGCCCTGGGGATGAGCTACGCCGCCGTGGATCAGGTGGCCAAGGCGATCCCCTTTTCACTGGACATGACCCTTAGCAAGGCCATGGAGATCAGTCCGCAGCTTCATACCTTACTGGAAAAAGATCCCCAGGTGCGAAAGCTCCTGGAAATGTCCCTGACCCTGGAGGGGATGCCCCGTCATGCCAGCACGCATGCCGCCGGGGTATTGATCACCGCCCGGCCTGTGACAGACTATGTGCCGCTGCAGCTGAATGATGAGGTGATCACCACCCAGTACACCATGGGGATCCTGGAGAAGCTGGGCCTGCTCAAAATGGATTTTCTGGGCCTTCGTACCCTCACTGTAATTCGGGACACCATCGATGTATTGCAGCAGGAAGGGATCACCCTCCGGGTGGAAGATATCCCTTTGGATGATCCTAAGGTCTACGAGATGATTTCCGCCGGGGACACCGATGGGGTGTTCCAATTGGAAAGCAGCGGTATGCGTCTCTTCCTCCAAAATATGAAGCCCAATTGTTTTGAGGACATCATCGCAGCCATCTCCCTGTACCGGCCCGGGCCCATGGATTCCATCCCCCGTTATATACAGGGGAAGAATGACCCTGCTACCGTGCATTATGAAACTCCTTTGCTCAAGCCCATCCTGGATGTCACCTACGGCTGTATGGTCTACCAGGAGCAGGTGATGCAGATTGTCCGGGATCTGGCAGGCTATAGCCTGGGCCGCAGTGACCTGATGCGCCGGGCCATGGCCAAGAAGAAGAAGGATGTGATGGCCAAGGAACGGGAGTACTTCGTCCACGGCATGAAGGATGAGGAAGGCAATCAGGTGATCGAAGGAGCCGTGCGCAGAGGGGTACCGGAGAGCGTGGCGGAAAAGATCTTTGACGACATGTCCGCCTTTGCCAGCTACGCCTTCAACAAGAGCCATGCCGCAGCCTACGGGGTGCTTGCCGTACAGACCGGATGGCTTAAAGCCCACTATCCTGTGGAGTTTATGGCCAGCATCATGAACAGCATGATGGACAGTTTGGGTAAGGTTGCAGAGTACATCCAGTATTGCCGCAGCCGGGTCATCCCGGTTCTTCCGCCGGACGTGAACTCCAGCGGTTGGCGCTTCACCGTGGATCATGATCACAAGGGGCGGCTGGGCATTCGCTTTGGTCTTGGAGGTGTCAAGAATGTGGGTCACCATGCGGTGGAAGCAATTTTGCGCGAGCGGCAAAACGGACTCTACAAGGGTCTGTATGATTTTGTTCGTCGCAATGTTTCCGACGCATTGAACAAGCGAACCCTTGAAAGTCTGATCAAGGCGGGGGCGTTTGACAGCATGGGCCTCAATCGAGCACAGCTGCTGTCCCTCTACGAGGGAGCTTTGGAGGAGGCGGTCCAGAAGCGCAAGGCCAATATCTCCGGGCAGGTATCTCTCTTTGACATGGCCGGAGCCGGTGAGACCGCGGATCCCATTCCTCCCCCTATGGACGAGTATCCCTCCCGGGAACTGCTGAGCATGGAAAAGGACATGACCGGGGTATACATCAGCGGCCATCCCCTGGACGAGGTGACAGCGGTGCTGCAAAGCGGATTTACCAGCGTCCAGGATGTGATGACCCTCTCCCAGGGGGAGGATCATGGCATGGCTTACGACGGCAGCCCGGTAATGATGGCCGGGATTTTGACCGCCTGCAAGGGCAAGATTACCAAGAAGGGAGGCATGATGGGTTTTGTCACCCTGGAGGATCTGACCGGGCAGATTGAGGGTCTGGTGTTCCCCAAGGTGTACGAAAAGTATCTGCCTCAGCTGAGGGCCGACAACATCGTTTGCCTGAGCGGAAAGCTGTCCTTTCGGGAAGAGGAGGAGCCCAAGCTGCTGGTGGATACGGTACAACAGCTCACGCCAAACAGCCAGATTGTACCCAAACCGCTGCTGCCCGTAGCGGCTGCGCGGGAGGATGATGAGGACTGGATGTGGGAGGCAGGAGAGGAAAGCTGGACCGCTGCCCAGCCCATTCTCCAGCCCGCCATGGGACAGGCCCCTCTAGACCGTCCTTCTGATATCAGGCCTGCCCCAAAAGCTGCCCCCCAGAACAAGGCCGATGATCCCCGGCCGCTCACCGATGCCCAGCGTGCCAAGCAAGCCCGGCGCAAAATGTATCTTCTGGCCCCCACCCGCGCGGATTTGGAGCGGGTAAAGAACCTGTGCGGGTGTCATCCGGGGCAGACGCCCGTTTATGTACAGATCGGTCAGGAGAAGATTATGCTTCTGCTATCCCAAGAGTTTTGGTGTGACGGGGGGGACGGGTTGCTGATGGAGTTGAAGGACACTTTTGGTCAGGATGGGGTCGTGATCAAGGAGGGGTAGATAAGGGATGAAGCCCTCTGGGTACCTTCTTTTCTGAGGCTGTTGTTATGTACCCTGACCGGGAATGCATTTTCTATCTCTATGGAATTTCCTTGACAATTTGGGGTTTTCAAGATAGCATACAAAATACAAACAAAATACAAAGGGGCTGAGACCATGGCGGCTGGCCGCTTTTCTCCCTCCTTGGAGAGCAAGCCCATCCGGGAAATCGCTTACGAAACCCTCAAGCACGCCATTATCACCGGGGAGATCCCCGCAGGGGTGCGCATTGTTGAAACCGAATACGCCGATATGATGCACATCAGCCGGACTCCTTTACGGGAAGCCTTGCGCAAGCTCGAGCGGGATGGGCTTGTGGAGTATGTTTTGCGCCGGGGGGTGGTGGTTCGGGCTTTCACAATCAACGATGTCCAGGAGATTTACACCATCCGCAATGCCCTGGAGATGCTCACGTTGCCCGCCATTGTAGAAAACGCCACGACCAAGGACATAGCTGCCCTGCGGGAACTGCTGTGCCAGATGGATGAGCAGATGGAAAAGGGCGATATCGATAAACTTTCTCCATTGGCCCGAACCTTTCATGGAACAATGACCCGCCTTTCCAAGCTCAACCGCATCCTGCGGGTCATTGAGAGTCAGGATGAGTACATCACCCGGTTTTCTGCCTTGTCCATTGCCAAGGAGAACCGCCGGCAATCCGCTCACCATGAACACCACCAGCTTGTGGACATGCTGGAGAAGAAGGATCTGGAGGGGTTCAGCCAGCTTATGAGCAAACACATCGAACGCAGCAAGCAAACATGTCTTGCGGCGCTGGCGCAAAGCAAGCTGCCTAAAAAGTGAGACAGGGGATGCTGTTCGTGAACGGTGCCTCTGAAAGTCTGATTCGGCCATGAATCATGCAGCTAATGGGGATATTATTGTAGCAATATGGCATATGAAAGGACATTGAGCCATGACAGAAACCACATGGGATCTTTCCGTATTTTATGAAAGCCTTCAGGATCCGGCCTTTCGCAGGGACATTGAGGAGATTCACGAACGCTTGAGCGAGGGGCATGCTCTGCTGGCTTCAGATACCGCCCCTCTGGGTCAATTGGAAGGCCTCACCCGGCTCCTGGAAACCCTGGTAAATAAGCTGTACAAGGCATTCTCCTATTGCAATCTTACCCTGGCTACCGATGCGCAAAATGACGTGGCCCTAAAATACATGGATGAGCTCAGCCAGCTTATGGTGGACGTGGAGGTATTCCAAAGCGCCTTTACCCGCCATATTGGCTCTTTGGAGAATTTGGAAGACTTGATTGCCGCCAGCCCCCTGCTCACGGAGAATGCTTTTATTCTGCGGGAGGCCAGGGAACAGGCCGCCCATCTTCTGCCTGAAAGCATGGAGAAATGGATGCTGCGTATGTCCTTAAGTGGCGGAGACGCTTTCAGCAAGTTGAGGGATCAGCTTATGGGCACCCATTTGGTGGAACTGGACGGCAAACAGCAGCCCCTGCCCGCCGTGCGGGGCATGGCCTATGACCCCGATCCCCAGGTCCGTAAAATGGCCTATGAGGCTGAACTGGCTTCCTATGCCAAGGTGGAGCTGCCCATGGCCTTTTGCCTGGCAGGGATCAAAGGGGAGGCCCTCACTATGGCCGAGGCCAAGGGTTATCCCGATCCGCTAACCCGGCAGTTGGCCGAGAGCCGAATGGACCATGAAACCCTCCAGGCCATGCTCACTGCAATCCAGGAGGCTCTGCCGGATTTTCGGCGCTATCTGCGGGCCAAGGCCAGGCTGCTGGGATATCAGGACGGCCTCCCGTTCTATGATCTGTTTGCGCCGGTTACCAAGGCCGGGGCGCGCTACACACCCCAGCAGGCCCAAAAACTGTTGGTGGATGTGTTCACCAAAGTACACCCCAAACTTGGGACCTTTATTGACCAGGCCTTTGAAAACCGCTGGATCGACCTTTACCCTAAGGAAGGCAAGGAGGGCGGCGCTTTCTGTGCGGGCAACCATGAGCTGAAGATCAGCCGGATTCTCAGCAACTTTGTGGGCAGCTTCTCCGATGTGAGCACGCTGGCCCACGAGCTGGGCCACGCTTGGCATAACCGTTGCCTGGAGAGCGTGGGTGTGCTTATGGCCGATCCCCCCATGGCGCTGGCAGAAACCGCTTCCATTTTTAACGAAACCCTTCTAAACCATACCATCCGCCAGAGTGCTGATGACGAGACTGCCTTTGGTCTATTGGAAGGAAACCTTCAGGAGACCACCCAGGTGGTGGTGGATATCTACAGCCGGTACCTGTTTGAAAGCGCTGTTTTTGAGGCCAGAAAGACGCATATTCCATCGGCCCGGGAGCTGAAGGACATGATGCTGGACGCCCAGGAAAAGGCTTACGGAGATGGGCTGGACAAGGAGTTCCGTCACCCCTGGATGTGGGTGTGCAAACCTCATTATTACAGCCTGAACCAGCATTTCTATAACTTCCCCTACGCCTTTGGGCTGCTGTTTGGCCTGGGGGTCTTTGCGAAATACCAGGAGCAGGGCAACGCTTTCATGCCGCGCTATGATGCCCTGTTGGCGGCCTGCGGCAGCGGCAAGGTGGCGGATGTGGCAGCAAGCGTAGGCATTGATGTTCGCAGTACCGATTACTGGCGCTCTGCCCTCAGTGTCATCCGGGGCGAGATCGACCAGTTCGTGGCCATGGTGGAAAAGAGATAAGCATGGATATATGCGCCGCGCCTTGGGTACACACTATCGGGGAAGTTTTTATGCGGGCCGGCCAGCCTCTGTGGATCGTGGGCGGCGCAGTACGCAATCCCTTGATGGGCCTCCCCATCAGCGACATCGACATGTGCGGTCCGGCTTTGCCCGGGGAGGTCCTCGCCTTCTGCAAGGGCACCGACGTTCGGGCGGAGCTCCGTGCCGCCCATTTTGGTACTGTGGAGCTCCATGTAAAGGATGAGTCGGGCGGGCACATGGCGGAGTACACCACCTTTCGGGAGGATAGCTACCGTTGCGGCCACAGGCCTGAGGTTGTCAAATTTGCCAGGGATTTGTCTGTGGATGCCCTGCGCAGGGACTTTTCCGTCAATGCTCTGTACAGGCATTGCCTCCCGGATGGTTTGGGCCCGGTGGAGGATCCCACGGGGGGCCTTGGGCATCTGGCGGCGGGAAAGCTGCACACCGTCACCGAGAACCCCGATCAGGTTCTTAAGGATGATGGACTGCGGATCCTGCGGGCGGCCCGGTTTCAGGCGGAGTTGGGGCTTCAGCCTACAGACAGCCTGCTTGATTCGGCTGCCCGGTATGTCACTTTACTGGGTGAAATTGCACCAGAACGGCTACATGAGGAGCTGGCCAAAGTGATAATGGCCGATTTCCGGTATAGCCTGCCGGAGCGTGCTCTGCCCGCTACCGGGAGCGGGCTTGATACCATTTACCGCATTGGGGCGTGGCCGTATCTGTTCGATGATCTGCAGTATGACCCGGAGGCAGTGGGTGCATTGGTGGACTCGGCTTTGCGTGGATGGCTGCCGCCAGAGGGCCTGGCCCTTATCCCGGCCAGGCTAGCCTTGCTGTTTTGGAAGGAAAAGCCGGGCGACTTGGCGCGGGCATTGGAGAGGCTTCGTTTTTCCGTGAAAGAGCGGCAGACAGCTCTTAGGCTTGCAACGGTGCTGGAGAAGGCGGTTCATGAAGCATTGACTCCCTTTGAAGGGGCTCAAGCGGGGCTGCTGGCGCTGGAGTTCTGTGCCTCATCTCTGCAAGCCCTTGGCATTACAGAGGCATGTGCAAAGGTCACAGCGCTTTGGGAGGATCTGAAATCCCGGAATGTACCCACTTCTCTGCGGAATCTTGCTCTTCATGGGGAGGACGTAAGCCCTTTGGTACAGAATAAAGGATTGCCCCCTCCCTGTATAGGCAGGGTACTCAATGATCTGTGGCGGGCTGTTGCAGAGGGACAGGTTCCAAATGAGAAAAGGATTCTGATGAGTATGGCGGAGAGAGGGGTAGGGGAAACGGAAGGATAATTTGCCGTTGGGATTCAATTGACTATATGGACTGCGGTCCATGAGCGATTTTTCAAAGGGATCCATTACTTTGGCGCGATCCAGAGGCAGAGCTTCTGGCAGAAAGGGGCTTTACCACATGAGTAATCCACAGGGAGTTGTGATCCTTGATTTTGGCGGCCAGTATACCCAGCTGATTGCGCGTAGGGTGCGGGAAGCGGGTGTGTACTCGGTCGTTTTGCCTTATACGGCCAGCGTTGAGGATGTACTGGCCCATGAGCCCAAGGGGCTGATTTTATCCGGGGGCCCGGCGGGGGTGTTGGACGAGGATGCACCGCTGTGCGGGCGTCAGATTTTTGAACTGGGAATCCCTGTGCTGGGTATCTGCTACGGGATGCAGTTGATGGCTCATGTGCTGGGAGGTCTGGTGGCCAGGGCTCCCCAGCGGGAGTATGGGCCTATTCCTGTAAGCATGCTGCAGCGGGAGAAGGGTCTGCTCAAAGGGATGGACGCGGTAAGCCCCTGCTGGATGAGCCATACATGGCAGGTGAGGGAGTTGCCGGAAGGCTTTTCGGCCATTGCCAGCACCCAGGCATGTCCGGTTGCTGCCATGGAGGACGAGAGCCGCGGGCTGTATGGTGTTCAGTTCCATCCGGAGGTGACCCACACCCGGGAGGGAAGGGTGCTGCTGGAAAATTTTCTCAAGGAAGTTTGCACTCTGACAGCGGATTGGAACATGGAGGCGTACGCCGACATGGCCATCCGGCAGATTAAGGAGCAGGTGGGGGAGAAGGGCACCGTGCTACTGGGCCTCAGTGGCGGTGTGGACAGTGCGGTGGCCGCGGCTCTTATTTATCGGGCGATTGGGGACAGGCTCACCTGTGTGTTTGTGGATCATGGCTTCATGCGCAAAGGTGAGGGGGACCAGGTGGTGGAGGTATTCAGCAACACCTTCCCCGTAAGGCTGGTCAATGTGGACGCGTCCGATCGGTTTTTTTCGGATTTGAAGGGCGTTGTGGATCCGGAGGCCAAACGCAAGATCATCGGCCGGGATTTTGTGGAAGTATTCAAGGAAGAAGCGGCAAAGCTGGGCAAGCTGGACCACTTTGCCCAGGGTACCATTTACCCCGATGTGATTGAAAGCGGCGCGGTGAAGGGCAGTGCGGTGATCAAGAGTCATCACAATGTGGGGGGCCTTCCTGCGGAACTGGGTTTTACCAGTCTGGTGGAGCCGCTTTCCATGTTGTTTAAGGACGAGGTGCGCAAGCTAGGCTTGACTCTGGGCCTTCCCCAGACGCTGGTAATGCGCCAGCCCTTCCCCGGGCCGGGGCTTGCCATACGGACTTTGGGTGAGCTCACCCGGGAGAAGGTGGAGATCGTACGGGAGACCGACGCGATTTTGAGGGAAGAAATTGCTGCTGCCGGACTGGCAGGAAAAATTTCTCAGTATTTTACCGTGCTCACCAATGCGCGCAGCGTGGGCGTGATGGGAGACGAGCGGACGTATGCGTACGCGGTTGCGATACGCGCCGTGCTTACAGATGATTTTATGACGGCGGATGTGGCGCAGTTGCCATACGAACTATTGGGGAAGATCGCCGGGCGGATGGTGGGTGAGGTGTCCGGTGTAAACCGGGTGCTGTATGACGTGACCACGAAGCCCCCTGCCAGCATTGAATGGGAATGATGAAAAACCCCGAAGGCTTGACCAATCAAGCCTTCGGGGTTTTTGATGGGCTGGCGGACGGTAATGATTCCGTTCACAGGGGATATCCAGAAGGTAGAATAAGGAGGCACCCATGGACATTACAAGCTTTGACATCAAAGCCTATTTTGACAGCCTGGACCCCAAACGGCTGGAGGACATGCATACCCTGTTTAACATGGGCCAGCGGATCACAGGTGAGAAGCCTGCTGTATGGGGCTCCATACTGGGTTTTGGAAAGCTCCATTACCGCTACCCCACCGGCACCCAGGGGTTCATGCCCACCCTTGGTTTTGCCAGCCGCAAGCAATCCCTGACGATATACCCTTCCCTGGACGTGGCCCAGTACGAGGAACTGAAGGAACTCGGGACGTTCACCCATGGTAAGAGCTGCCTGTACATCAAGAAGCTGTCGGATGTGAGGCTGGATGTGCTGGAAAGAATCATGCGCCGGGGCTATCAGGAAGCGCTGGGGTACGATTTTGTGACTCCAGTGGAGTACTGAGGGATTGCGCCTTGGCAGTATTTTGTAACTCAAAAAGGGCGTTGCCTTTCATAGCTTTCGTCCCACATACATCAGATGCTCCGCCCAGCTGAGCAGGTCTTCCCGCTCGGCCAGCTTTTCTGCCATGTCCAGCCAGGCGTTCACAACTTCTGCGGATTGGCACATGATGTTGCTCTCACAGGGAGACAGGATGCCCTCCTGGCCAAAGAGGTGCAGTTTCTGTATGGGAAAGCGTGCCATGAAGGGCAACACCTCCTTTTGGCTGATGAAAAAGGCCTGGGTAAAGGCCATGCCACCAAAACTCTTATCCCTCACCACGGTTTCGCAAAACGCTGCTTCATTTTCATCCAGGAGGATCTCCGGTGCAAATTTCATGGCATAAACCATCCCCGCGAACAAGCTGATGAAGGATGCAAAGTGCGTTCCCCCCGGTTGTAGCAGGCGCAGGCTTGCTTCCACTGCCTGGACCCGGTCACATTCTTCCAACAGGTGGTACAGCGGCCCCATAAGCAACACATGGTCAAAGGGACCCTCCACAACTTGATCTGCTCGCCGGGCATCACCCTGGACTGCTTGGATAGAGAGCCCTGCCTCTTTGGCCTTGTTCTTGGCAAATCGGACATTTTCTGGAGAGAGGTCCAGCAGCGTAACGTCGCAGCCCATCCCAGCCAGCCATAGGGAATAGCGCCCCGGGCCTCCCCCGATGTCCAAAACGCGGTCCCCGGGCTTCACATAGCGCGTGATGTAACGGCAGGTGATGAGAAACTCCGGCCGATTGTCAATCCGTTCCCATTCTGTCTCCACGCTGGCATCGTAATAACTTCTGACCGTTTCGGCTACATCCATCCTGATCCCTCCTGAAGTACGGATATATGCAAAAAGCAGATGGAAGCTGTGATTGCTTTCATCCGCTTTGAACCCGATGAAAATTGAATTTTTATCGCTTCAGGATCAAAGGGACAAAAGCCTGATGGATGGCAAAGCTATCAAACTTGTGATTGCACTTGTGAGCAAAGATGATTCTTGCTGCCATGACCTCCGTCCCCCCTGTTCCTCCAAAATTTTAGCCAGTATATCACCGGGGGGGAGGGGTGTCAAGCATTTTATACGGCGTATGTTTCAGCCCTTTGGATGGTTTTCAGATGGTTTTTAGATGGTTTTTGGATGGTTTTTGGATGGCTCTTGGATGGTTGTCCAAGGTTTCAGCCTTTTGGTATAATTGACGCTTTTTGTTGACTATGTTACAATATTTTAATAAACTGTATTTTGGAGGCGGAGGTTTGTCACATGGCCCGTTGACCTCTTGCCAGTATAGGGCGGCAACCCGATGCCGCCTGTTTTACGTTGCCCCGCTTGACACTGCGGGTGGTTTCCGCGTATTCCAGAAAACATGGGAGGATATACAATGACGAGTCCAAGCCGCAAGGTCAACACGGAACAGTGTAGAATGCTGTTTTTGTATTTCTTCACATGGGTGATACTGTCCCTCGCTTATTGCTTCCTCAACGTACCCTGTATCATTGATGAAACCGTTACCATGGCAAATGCCGCTCTGTTGAGCGGAAGAAACTGGTCGGAATTTATCCGCAGTATGGCAAACAATTATTATCGGTATGGTCAGGCCATTTTAAACCTTCCTTTCATGTATATTGCCGACCCGTATTTGCGTTACAAGTTGATGCTGGTCTTAAATGCCGCTGTGGTTGCCACATGTCCTGTTATGGCCTATTCCCTTTGCCGTCGGCGGGTGCAGGATCCTGTTCTGGCCATGCTGATATCCCTTGCAAGCGTTTTTCTGCCAGGAGTAGGTTTGTACAGCTCCTTTGAACGTGCCGATTATCTGCTGATTACACTGGCCTGGCTGACAATATATGCGTTCACAAAAGCATATGAAAGCCGGAACCACCCAAAGCGTCAGGCAGCCTTCAGTTTATTGACCGCTGCAGCCTGCTGCTGTGCCTATGCCTCCCACACCAGAGGAATTGTATATATCGTGGCAGTGGTGTTCACTGTGCTGCTGATCCAGTTCACACGCAAAGAAAGAGCGGTTCATTACTGGAGCTTTATTCTTTCCCTGATCGTACTTTTGTTGGTGGACCGGCAAATCTCAGCATGTTTTAAAAGCCGGCTTTGGAGTGGCGGAGAGCGCCGGGCTTCCCTGGATACAGTATCTCTGGAGGATTTGAAGCTTGTCTTCACCGGGGATGGAATCAAAATCCTGATCCGTATGCTGGCAGGATGGACCACCGCGTTTGTGGGGGGCACGATGGGCTTTGGCCTGCTGGGCGGTACGCTGACTGTGGGTGATTCCATCAGTCTGATGCGAAGCAAGAGTGAGGATCCCCAAAGGGATGCGTTCTCTCTCCTTACCCTGCTGCTGTTGCTGGGCAGTTATGCCATGGGCATTGCTTTTCTGTTTACTCATGTACCGGAAAATCCAGGGCGTGAAGACTTTTTCATTTATGAACGCTATCTTGTGGCAGCATTTGGCCCGATACTGCTGGTAAGCCTTTCCCGCCTGACGGACTCCAAACGAAGAATATCCACCAAACAATTCTGGCTGGTTTTGGTGATCACCGCGTTGCTCATTGGGGCGTTCAGTTATCTCATGCGGCCTGAATTGGCCGGATCCGTTGACAATTATCTGGGATTGCTTCCCTTTAGCAGGTTTACAGAAAAACTGCCCATGTATACGTTCTTCTGGCTTTATAAAGGCGCAGTATTCCTGGACATGTTCATAGGAATCCTCCTTTTGCTCGCGGCCATTGGGTGGGGGAAAAAGCACTCCAGATCAATCGTCAGCGTGATTCTGGCGATTTCTCTTGTCTTTTTTGGCTTAAGCTTTGCAACCCACAGGCTCGAGGTAGATGCCGCAAAAAGAAAAACCACTGAGTATTCGGCATCGCAAATTCATCAGATTGCCGAAACCCTGCAAGATGAGCCCATTGTGGCCATACATCCTTCCATTTCCAGTTTTACTCAAACCTATCAGTTTCTGCTGAAGGACCATACTGTATCGAAGCAGCAACCCAGCGACTGGAAAGACACGCTGGTGATCTGCCATCCATCGGCAATCGTCTCCATTCAGGAAACAAACCGGGTCTACTTTTTTGCCAATGAGAAGTATGATGAAACCAACTCCGATATGGTGGTGCTGGTTCACGGCGAAGCGATGAAAGCCAAGTTGGAAGCATATGGATATGAGCTGCTAACGGATAAACCGTAAGCTCAATGCAAAATGGAATGAACGCACATTATCCCTGCTCTGATCTAGGCCAGTGGAGCGGGTACCTTTCGCACAATTGACGCTTTTTATCCAATGTGATAATATGAACAAATGGATTGTACAAAGGAGGCGGGATGTTGTCCCATAACTCGTTGCCTTTCATGGTGTCGGGGGAGGGGGAACAATCTGATGATGCTTGCTTTGTCTTTCTATGGAAATGCTGCTGGATGTCGGAGGAGCAAGCTGTGATGGAGCTGCCATGCAAGACCAACGCTGAACGTTATAGAAAGTTGTTCTTGTATTTCTTTACATGGATTATTTTGTCCATTACCTACCAGACCATGAATGTCCCATACATCATAGATGAAAGTGTTACCATGGCCAACGCGGCCTTGTTGAGTGGCAACAACTGGTCGGACTATATCCGTAGCACGGGAAACTACTATTACCGGTATGGCCAGGCGTTTGTGAACCTGCCTTTCATGTACATTGTCGATCCGTATCTGCGCTACAAGTTGATGTTGATTATGAATGCCGCTGTGATTGCCGCAAGCCCTGTTATGGCCTATTCCCTTTGCCGTCGGCAGGTGCAGGATCCTGTCCTGGCTATGTTGATATCCCTGGCAAGCGTTTTGCTGCCGGGAGTAGGTATGTACAGTTCCTTTGAACGTGCCGATTATCTGCTGATTACGTTGGCATGGCTGACAATATTTGCATTCATCAACGCTTATGAAAGCCGGAACAACCCAAAGCGCCAGGCGGCCTTTAGCATACTGACAGCTGCAGCCTGCTGCTATGCCTATGCCTCCCACACCAGGGGAGTCGTATTTATCGTGGCTGTGGTGTTGACCGTGCTGCTGATCCGGCTGGCCCGCAAAGAAAGAGCTGTTCATTACGGGGTTTTCTTTTTTGCCCTGGTCGTGCTTTTGCTGGCGGACTGGCAAATTTCAGCATGGTTTAGAAGCCGGCTTTGGAGCAGCGGAGAGCGCCGGGCTTCCCTGGATACAAGCTCTCTGGTTGATTTGAACTTGATTTTTACAACGGATGGAATCAAAATTCTGATCCGTATGCTGGTAGGCTGGACGGCAGTCTTCCTGGGGGGGACGATGGGATTTGGTCTGCTGGGTGGTGCTTTGGCTGTAGAAGACACCATCAAACTGATGCGTCGCAAGGGTGCAGATCCCAAGAATGAAGCTCTTTCACTGCTGGCTGTGTTATTGCTCTTGGGGTGCTTTGCTATGGGGATTGCCTTTCTGTTTGTACAAGCGCCCCGAAATAACTGGGCTGAACATTTTTTTGTCTATGAGCGTTATATCATAGCGGCATTTGGCCCGTTGATGATGGTTAGTTTATCCCGCCTGACCGCCCCCCATCACAAGATATGTCCCAGGCTGTTAGCCGCTGTTATGATCATGATTCCGCTTCTGATCTTATCTTTTAGCTATCTTATGCGGCCTGAACTGGGTGGGTCCGCTCGCAATTATCTGGGACTACTCTCCTTTAGTATGTTTACGAATCAACAGCCCAAATACTCGTTCTTCTGGCTCAATAAGGGTTCAATTCTCCTTGTCCTGTTCACAGGAATTCTCCTTCTGCTTACGGCTATTAAGCGGGGACGGAAGTATCCCAGAACAACTGTCGGTGTGGTTCTGGCAATATCTCTGATCTTCTTTGGCCTGAGCTTCGTCACCCACCGGGTGAAGGAGGATGCCTTCCAAAGAAAAACCTCCGAACAGTCGGCCCGGCAAATCCATCAAATTGCCGAAACCCTGCAAGAAGCACCCATCGTTACCCTGGATCCTTCGGTGGACAGTCTTGCACGGACCTATCAGTTCCTTTTGAAGGATCACCCTGTGTCTCTACAGCAACCCAGCGACTGGAAAGACACGCTGGTGATCTGCCATCCATCGGCAATAATCTCCATTCAGGAAACAAACCGGATCTACTTTTTTGCCGATGAGAAGTATGATGAAACCAGCCGCGATATGGTGGTGCTGGTTCACGGCGAAGCGATGAGGGACAAAGTGCAAGCAGCTGGATATGCGCTGACCACGGAGAAACCATAAAGTCCTGTTAACACACAAAAGGAGCGAGTACATCATGAAGCTGATAATCCAGATTCCTTGTTATAACGAAGCGGAGACGCTGGAGATTGCCTTAAATGACTTGCCAAAGCGGCTTGAGGGTATTGATCAGATCGAGTACCTGATTATCAATGATGGCAGCCGGGATGACACAGTTCGTGTGGCCAGGGAATGGGGCGTTCACCATATTGTCAGTTTTAAACGCAACAAAGGGCTTGCCATGGGTTTCATGGCCGGTCTTGATGCTTGCCTGCGCAACGGTGCGGACATCATTGTGAATACGGATGCCGATAATCAGTATTGTGGAGAGGACATTGAGAAACTGGTCCGGCCGATTCTGGAGGGGAAAGCAGACATCGTGATTGGCGAACGCCCCATTGATGAAACCGAGCATTTTTCTCCAGTGAAGAAGAAGCTCCAGCGCTTTGGCAGCTATATCGTCCGCAAGGCGTCCAAAACCAGTGTGGCGGACGCGCCCAGCGGCTTTCGGGCTTATTCGCGCGAAGCGGCTATGGGCATCAACGTCATCAACAATTACACGTATACTCTGGAAACAATCGTACAAGCCGGTAATCGAAGGATGGCCATCCTGTCGGTTCCCATCCGCACCAACCCGGAGTTGAGAAAGTCCCGCCTGATCAGCAGCATATCCGGTTATGTGAAGCGCTCCATGGCCACCATTCTCCGCTCTTTCATGATGTACAATCCACTGAAATTCTTCGGCGCAGTGGGCGGTGTGCTGATGGCTCTGGGTCTTGTTTTGGGCGTCCGTTTTGTGGTGTTTTATGTGCAGGGCCTGGGAGCCGGTCATATTCAGTCCCTCATTCTCACAAGCATTCTCATTCTCATGGGTGTACTCACATGGGTGGTCGGTTTGCTGGCGGATATCACCGCAGCAAACCGGAAGATTCTGGAAGATATCCAATACCGTGTCCGTAAAATCGACTATGAGCAGGACTGCATTGATAAAGGGGATCACCAGGTATGAGAGATGTGGTGATTGCGACAACAGCAGCAAGCTATAGTGGCAACAAGGGTGCAGCTGCTATGCTGCAGAGCTCCATCAGCCAGCTCAGGGAAATCTATGGCCATCGCCTGAGTGTTAACCTGATGTCTGTTTATCCTTCGGAGGACCGGTGCCAGCTGCCTTTTGATTTCATTAATGTGGTGAGTTGCAAGCCGGAGATGCTGATGGCAGTCGCCTTCCCCCTGGCAATCCTCTATCGGGTCTTTCGCTGGTGTCCCCCCATCCGTAATCTCTTGTGCAAGCAAAAGATTCTGAAGACCTATAGCCGCACCGATCTGGTGATTGATGAAGCCGGAATTTCCTTTGTCGACAGCCGGGGCTTTCTCATGAATACCTATGCTTTTATCTGCATGGCCGTTCCGTTGCTCATGGGCGTCCCGGTTGTAAAATATGCCCAGGCGATGGGCCCCTTTCATTCCTTCTGGAACCGTTTTCTGGCCAAGTGGGTTTTGCCCAGGCTGAAGCTGATTTGCGCCCGCGGTGAACAGACCCGGGAGAATCTGGCGTCCATTGGAATTACCAGGAATGTTCACCTTTGCGCGGATGGCGCCTTTACGATGCCAGACAGCCCAGCCCACGATCACAAGGTGGAGGAGGCCTGCCAGAAGGACATAGCGTTTTGGAACGATCGCGTTGTCGGCCTTTCCATCAGCAGCGTCGTTCAGGAGAAATGCACCAGGATGGGGATCTGCTATCCCCAAATCATGGCCGACTTCACCAACTGGCTGACACAGAAAGGGTACCACGTGTTTTTGCTGGCGAACGCCGCGCGGATGAATAGCCAAAAGCTTCGTAACAACGATCTGCCTGTGGGGGATGAAATCTACAGCTTGATCGCGGACAAGACCAACGTCCGTTGGAACCGCGCCGAAATGGATGCAGAAGAAATCCGCGGATATATTGGAAAATGTCGCTATTTGGTGGCATCTCGCTTCCATGCGATGGTCGGTTCGCTGGAGCGCCAGGTGCCCGTGCTTCTGGTGGGTTGGAGCCACAAATATCAGGAAGTTCTGGATATGTTCGGGCTGGGCCAGTATGCCATTGACTTTTCACAACTGGACCTGGAATCATTGAAGAAAAGCTTCAACAGCTTTGTGGAGAGCGAGCCGAAGATTCGTGGCTCAATCACAGCACATTATGATACGGTCATCAATAGCAGCCTGGATAATGTCCGCTTCATCCGGGCTGAAATCGACAGAGCCCTTGCGAAGCCACTGCCCAAAGGTATGCGGGATCTCAATCATTCCGACGCCTATCTGGGCGAGCATATCACTTGCCGTATGGGCTATGCCACCCAGGAGGAGATGCGGGACAACGCCGCTTCTGGCGGTATGGTCACAGCGCTGTTATGCCATTGGCTTACTACGGGACAAATTGATGGTGCTTTGGTCAGCCGGAGTGAGATTGTGGATGGCTGTCTGTCCCATCGTTCCTGGATCGCCACCACCCCAGAGGAGGTGTGCAGCGCCTCTTCCAGCATCTATATGCATATGGGCCTGTTGCAGCATCTGGACCAGGTCCGGAACTTTCCGGGTAAGGTGGCCGTCGTGCTGACTCCCTGCCTTACAGAGGCCCTGGACCGAATGCTGCAAAAAGACGCGGTTTTAAGGCAAAAGATTGTTCTCAAGCTCTCGCTGTTCTGTAGTTGCAACCATACCCAGGGGGCAACGCTCCTTCCTCTCCAAAAACTGGGGATCAGTCTGGCTGGGGCAAACCGTTTGTATTACCGCCGTGGACATTGGCGCGGACAATCTGCCGTACTTTTCCAGGATAAGAGTGAGAAGCGTTTCAGCTACACAAAATCCTTCTGCGCTTACAAGAACGCGTTCTTCTTTGCGATGAAGAAATGCATGCTCTGCCAGGACCAGTTTGGCCGTGCCGCGGATATCAGCTTTGGTGATATCTGGCTGAAGGAAATGCGGAACAACCCCATCAAGCACACTTGTTGTGTGATTCGCACGCCCAGAGCCTGGAACATGTATTGCAGTGCCTTGGATGCCGGTGTGATTACGGACCATCATATGACAGACCGTCAGATGGTGATGGGCCAGAAGCGGGCGTTGACCTTCAAGTACAACTGCGCCAAAGCCAAGCAAAAATGGATGAATACCTATGGCGGAACGCGGGAATTGGATTTGCGGGACCGGTGCCACTGGAACCATCGCCTCGCTTTCGCACTGGCACGTCACAATCAGGCCTTTGCAGCGAACTCTCCCCAAAAGCTTGCCTTTATTCCTATGAAGCTGATCTATTGGGAGATGTGCTTCATCCGCGCTCTATTGAGCTTCTAGGAGGGTACTCATGGAAGAGAAAAGGCCCAGGACGCCTACCGCCTTTCAAAAGGCAATGAAATGGTTGAAGCCGATCTATATAGCAGCTGCGCTCTTCTTTCTGGCGCGGTATCTCTTCCAGAATTACGAAGCGATCAGGGCTCTGCAGATCAGCTTGGACTGGCCGGTGCTGGCCTTGTCCATGGTCACCTATTTATTATACAAGCTGACGTTGGCTTGGCTATTTCATTATATAACCAGGCTGGACCGTTGTGACATTCCCGTGAGGGAGGCCCTGCCGGCGTATCTGTATTCCGTTTTGGGCAAATACATCCCCGGGAAAGTATTTATGTTGGCCGCCCGGTTTCCCTCTTATCAACGCCACCAGAAGCGCCTCAGCGATGTCTCGGTTTGTTTTCTCATTGAAAACGGATGCACCTTGCTGGGTGCAGCCTTCCTGTTTCTGCTTTCTCTGCTCTTCTTCCCCAACGATCTCCTTGTGCAGTATCAACTTGTCGTCATGGCGTTCATCGCGCTGTTCTTTATCTGCCTGAATCCAAAAATCATTAATTGGGTTCTGCACTGGTTCGGCCGCCTGTTTAAGCGTACAAATGATGTCAGTATCCCAATCACTTATCCTCAGATGATTAAGCTTGTGATGTTATTTATCGTAAATTGGCTGATTGTCGGCACCGGTTTCTATGTGCTAATCCGCTCGATCTATCCCATTCCGCTGTCACAGATGCTTTATGCAGGCGGGGTATTTGCCCTCTCCAGCATCATTGGCATTCTGGCATTCTTTGCACCCTCCGGTATTGGGGTTCGTGAGGGGATCATGATTTTGGGGCTGTCTTTCATCATGCCCCAGGAATACGCTGTGATCATATCCGTCGTTTCCAGACTGTGGGCGACTGTATCGGAGCTGCTTTTGATTGGGTGTGCGGCAATTTTTATCCGGGCACGAAAAAGCAAAACCTGAGATGCCCAAGTGATGCCAATCAATCCTATTGATTCCACAAGGCTGTTGCTTAAGGCCGAACCGTATATGAGAGCATATTCATATTTTTAGATTTCCTCCTCCTGCAACAACATAATACTGTCTGCGACAACATGCAATACTTGACACGACCATGCAAGGTTTTCTCTTGACGCGCTCCAAATAATATCTTATTATTACCTTGAATGGAACTATAGGGAGCGATTGTATGAACGGTAACTACTACACTGTGGAGCAAATCGCGGAGATGCTCCACATGCATCCAAAGACGATTCAACGCTATATCCGGGAGGGCAAGCTGCGGGCCGGGAAAGTAGGAAAGGGTTGGCGAATCACCGGGCATGACTTGAGCGCGTTCATGGAAAGCCTTCAAAACGGTTACGGGCCGGAGGGTGTGAAGCGGACAATACCCCAGGAGGATAGGGTCAGGGTGTCCTCCGTTGTGGATATCCGGGTCTATGACCGGGAGGAAGCAATTCGTATCGTTAACACGCTGACGGCAGTGCTGAACACGAAACCGCCGCAATACGGCATTTCTTCCATGCATACCCAGTATATCCAGGATGAAGGCAAGGTCCGGGTCACCCTGTGGGGGGGCATACGCTTTATGGAAGCTATCATGGGCTCCATCGCCGTGCTCACGGAGCCAGAGGAAGAGTAGGAGGAAACCATCATGTTGAATCAGAATGTGTTTAAGACGCCGCAGAGCCGGGATCAAATCCGATCCCGTTACAACGGGATTCTCAGCACCTTTCCCTTTGGGCAGCGTTATCTGGATACCAGCTATGGCAGGACTTTTGTGCTGGAAGCCGGCGCTCCCGAAAGCCCTGCCTTGGTCCTGTTGCATGGTTCATGTTCCAACAGCGCATTTTGGTACCCGGAACTTTGTGCGCTGTCCGGCAGTTTCCGGGTTCTGGCCGTGGATATCCTGGGCGAAGCGGGAAACAGCGATGAAAACAGGCTTGGGTTGGCTTCGGAGGGATATGCCGACTGGTTGAAGGAAGTGCTCGATGCTTTGTCGGTCAGCGGGGCGGTACTGGTCGGTAATTCCCTCGGCGGCTGGATGGCCATGAAGTTCGCCGTAAAGTATCCCCAGTTTGTGTCAAAGTTGATTCTGGTCGCAACTGCCGGCTTGTCCCGGCTAAATCCGGATTTTCTGGACAGGGCAAACAAGGCTGCGTCCCAAGATGAAACCATGAAGGTGGATGCCGGTGTTACAGGGGAAGCTGCCTTGCCCCAAGAGGTGGAAGAGTTCATCAACCTGATTCTTTGGGGCTATAATCCGGTCAAAGAGGAGTTGCCTGTTTTTTCAGATCATCAGCTCGCAAAACTTACCATGCCCCTGCTGTATGTTGCGGGTAAGGACGATGCCATGATCGACACCGTGGCAGCCGCTCAAAGACTAAAAAAACAGTTGCCCAACGCCCACGTCCATCTGCTGGAAAACACGGGGCATATGGTGCTCAGCGCCTTGGAGCACATAATTCCATTCCTGAGCGGGGAGGAGTAGCATGCGGATTTTCACAAGGAACGGCACGTCCGTTGCTGTCATTGACAGCGCAAGGAAACTAACAGATCCTCAGGATTTCCTGGACTTGATGGCCGAGGCCTGGGTTCATGGTCAATGTACAGGCATGGTCATTGACAAGGCAAGCTTGGGCGATGGATTCTTCGATCTGAAAAACGGCCTGGCGGGGGAGATTCTGCAAAAGTTTTCCAATTACCGGATGAAGCTGGCCATCGTGGGGGATTTCTCCGGTTACCGGAGTAAGAGCCTTAGGGATTTTATAGGGGAGTGCAACAGGGGCAGTCTGATATTCTTTGAGGACAACGAGGAAGCCGCGCTGAATGCGCTGATGCCTGGAGACAGATAAACACAATCAGTGTTTTCTGACTGTGGTATACTTTACACAAGAGTAATGGTGATGTGGCACTTTGCAGGGAGGAATGCAGACGATGGAAAACAGGCCGTTTGACAGGGTTTTTGGAACAGTTGTTTTTGGCTTCATGCTGTTGGTGCTTCCCTTTTGTGCGGGTTGGTGGATTTCCTATCTGCTTGGGGCGGGATCGGAGAAGATCATTGCCATCGGGATCTCCTCGGGCATCATCGTGGGGATCGTCCTGAATCTGCTGTTGCTGAAAAAAACAATCGTGCGCCTATACTTACTGCCCACCTGGCTGATGATCGGCCTATTGGCGCTGTACTCCATTGGCATCTTCGGCTTCTTCATGGGCGTGCCCGTATTCAATGTTTTTGCCGGTATTCTTGCGGGCATCTACACAGGCAGACAGGCCAAGGTGATGGACTGGGACGCGGCGTTTTATTCCGCAAGGCTTAAAAGGGCACAATGGGTATCCCTTTCCTTGCTTCTGATGGCTTGCGTTACCTCCGCCGTTTTGGCATTATCGGACTCCCACACTCCTGCAAACATTCAGGGTATGCTTTCCCTGAATTTCACGTTAACCCCCTCACTGCTGATGGGAATTATATGGGTAGGCGGTGTACTCCTCCTGGCCGTACAGTTTGCGCTGACCAAGGTATCTGCGGCACTGGCATACGCAAGGTGATACCGGAGCAGCTGCTTTGTGGCAATCATTCCGATATCTCGGATTGACAAATCACCGTCTTTTCCTATAATGAAATGGGCAGCAAACGAATCATAGGAATCAGCAAAATACCGTTTTTGGAGGGATACCGTCCGGACCAGGCGGCTCAAAGCCTGTGCCGGAAAAGAAGGAAGCACGGACATCAGAAAATTGAGCCATTCCAATGGGAAGGCCTGTTTTTTGTGTTTGTGTACCTTTCGGCGGTATCCTCTTGTTTATCAGAGGGATACCGCAGCGGTTCCCTTTTTTCGTTTGCTGCAATCCATCATGAGAAGGAGTAGAAATATGCTTTCCATACAAAATATTAAGTCCATCCTTGCAGAAATGGAGCGGCCGCTGCCCTACCAAACCGGCGCGGAGTTGTGGAGGGACCCCCATATCGCCGGTGAGATGCTAAAAGCCCACCTATCCCCGGATACTGATGCCGCCAGTTATCGGCCGGATACCATTCGCAAGATCTGCGCATCCCTGCCGGAGCGTATGGGGTTAAGGCCGGGTGACAGTATTGTAGACCTTGGTTGCGGGCCGGGGCTCTATTGCCAACGACTGGCACTGAACGGTTTCCAAATGACGGGCGTGGACTGGTCCGAGAACTCTATTGAATACGCCAAAACACTATGTGCAGGGCAGTGCGTTGCCTTTCGTCAGGGAAGTTACCTGGAACCCTTTGGGCAGGAGGAATTTCATGGAGCATTGCTCATTTCCAGGGATTATGGCGTACTCCAGCCCCAGATGCGGCGGAGATTGCTTCATAACATCCATACGGCTCTCAGACCGGGCGGTTCCTTTGCCCTGGATGTGGAAAGCAAGGAAGCCTTCAAGGCATTCCAGAAAAATACTTCTCCCAGATGGGAAGCAGCGGAGAAGGGATTTTGGCGTCCCCATCCCTATGGGGTGCTCACGATGACCGTTGACTACCCGGAGATTGCAGCCGGCTGTACTCTCTACGCTGTGTTGGACGATCAGATAACCATATACCGTGTCTGGCAAACCTACTTCACCCCGGATTCTATCCGTGCCGAATTGCGCGATGCCGGGTTTGACAAGGTGGAAGTGAGGACAAGTTTGACGGGTGATCCATGGAGGGAGGAAGCCATGCAATTGGGTGTGGTATGCCATAAGAGGGCATAAGAAAGAGTATCTGCTTTACCCTATAAAACAATAAAGCCATGGAGGACTTTGGCTCCATGGGTGTCGAAAAGTACCATGAGTTGTCTGACTTTGTTTCACCCAGGGCAATACCCTGGGTGAAAGGTTGATATGGGAGGAGGAACATTATGCCTATTCTGGACATGCCTCTTGCGGAGTTGGAGCGCTATCAGGGAGCCCCCATACCTGGTGACTTTGATGCTTATTGGGAGGAAGCTCTATCCCAGGTGGAAGATCGTGCTTATACCATTGCTCCTTCGGACTTTTCCCTCCCCGGGTATGAGTGCTCTATCCTCACCTTCACCGGCGTGGGTGGCGCGCAGGTGGGCGGCAAGTTCATTAGACCGCTGGGGGAGGGCATGTTGCCCGGCGTGGTGGTGTTTCATGGGTACAGAGGCAATAGCGGTGACTTTTTCAATCTGTTGCCATATGCGGCGGCGGGGATGGCGGTCTTTGCCATGGACGTCAGAGGGCAAATGGGCATCTCTCAGGACAATTTTGTCTCAACCGGTAACACTCTGCTGGGGCACATCGTCCGGGGCCTGGAAGAATACAATCCCAAACGGCTCTTTTATCGCAACGTTTTCCTGGACACCGTACAAAGTGTCCGTATCCTGATGAGCATGCCCTTCGTGGATGCGATGCGGGTGGGTGTTACCGGCGGTTCCCAGGGTGGAGCCTTGGCCACAGCCTGCGCGGGACTGGAGCCGAGGGTGAAGGTTGCTGCAATTGCTTATCCCTTCTTGTCGGATTACCGCCGGGTATGGGAGATGGATATGGGCAAGCGGGCCTATGAGGAACTGGAATACTTTATCCGCTGGCGTGATCCCCTCCATGAGCGGTTGGAAGACATGTTTCGCACCCTGGATTACATTGATGTAAGCCATCTGGCCCCGCGCATCAAGGCTCGCACACATTTTTTCCTCACCCTGCAGGATGACATCTGTCCGCCCTCCACCCAGTTTGCGGTCTATAACAACACGCCGGAACCCAAATCCCGGGATATCTATTACAACCACGGGCATGAGGGTCTGCCTCGGATGGGAGATCGGACACTCCGGTTCCTGCTGGAAAACCTGTAATCGCTGGGACCTGGCAGGAGTCATCTCCTATATATTTCCGGACGATCTTTGTTGGATGCACTTTACCGCGTTTGTGTATGCTCCGTTTCACGTTCCTGAATGGTCACCTGGACCATGTCCCCCGGCTGCTTGTGGATTTTTGCCCGGATTTCCTTGCGGATGCCCAGGATGGGGCAAGGTGAGCCGTCCTCGTTCTTCACACCCATATGGACCAGTTGCCCGTCATAGGGTTCACCATCAAAGGTCGCATGAACCGCCACACGCCCCTTGCCAAACTCGGCTTTCAGGTTCAGGGGGATCATCACATAGGCCCCACCATGTTTGGTTTCGGCAATCATTTCTGTTTGATATTGATATATTTTGGAGTTCATTTGGCATACTCCTTGTAGCACCACAGGGCGATCTCTGTGATGAGATCAAAGGGCACGGGCTTGTCGTAGGCAAATTGAATAGCTCCCTTGCTGTACTTGTACCCCGTGAGTCTGGGCGCGAAATGCCGAACGCCCCCATCGCCGGGATACAAACCGATATGCCGCTTGAAGGACGCAAAATGGATAATGTTTGCGCCCTTCCAATAGGTCGGCATTCGCCATGCCATCTTCTCGGTAGCGTCTGGGAGAGTCGCCCGAAGGGTATCCCGAACCTGATGAAGGAGAGGCCGCACCTCCTCCGGTAGACTGGCAAGGTATTCGTCGATGGTCTTGGGCGCTTGCACACAAAAATGTTGCTGGTGGGTGTTCTTGAACTCCCGTCCGCACTTGGGGCAGATCCAGGACGCTTCGCTCATGTTCCTCCTCCTTTGCGAGAGGTTTTGCTTTTGTTATTCGACTAAGGGGCGTTTTTCCCTTCTTGGGCGGTTTCTTCCCGACTTTACAGAAGGTCTCTTCTGATTTTTCGATATTGTTCGTAAATCCGGATTCAAAATCTGCCAATGATGATGTATACTATAGATAAATTCACAATTCCACATGATTGCATGCTATAATGAGAATGATGGAGGGAATCAGCATGGAACAATGGAAATGCAGTGTCTGCGGTTATGTTCATACCGGCCCCCTGGAAGAGGGATTCACCTGCCCACGGTGCAAGCAACCTGCCAGTGCCTTTGTGAAGGTTGAGGAAAAGCCCGCCCCAAAAGCCAATCCCTATGCAGGAACCAAGACCGAGAAGAACTTGGCGGAAGCCTTTGCCGGTGAAAGCCAGGCTCGCAACAAGTACACCTATTTTGCTCAGGTCGCCAGCCGCGAAGGCTACGATCAGATCAGTGAACTTTTCCTCAAAACAGCCCGCAACGAACAGGAGCACGCCCGTCTCTGGTTCGAGGAGTTGGGTCACATCAACGGCACCGCCGCCAACCTCCTGGCAGCCGCCCAAGGCGAGAATTACGAGTGGACGGACATGTATGAACGCTTCGCCAGGGATGCTGAAGAGGAGGGTTTCTCCGAGTTGGCAGCCCGCTTCCGTCGGGTGGCAGCCATTGAGAAGTCTCACGAGGAGCGCTACCGCGCTTTGCTGAAAAACGTTCAGATGCAGCAAGTCTTCGAAAAGGGCGAGGAAACCATGTGGGAATGCCGCATTTGCGGGCACCTGGTCATGGGAAAAAAGGCCCCTGAGGTTTGTCCCGTCTGTTCCTACAGCCAGAGCTACTTTGAAGTCCGCAAAGAGAACTATTGACCGGGCAGATAGGGAACAAAGTTGAATGAACTCCCTTTGGATTGCATCCAAAGGGAGTTTTAGTATCTGCAGATCTCGTTTTATCCCTTGGCAAACAGTGGTGTTGACAGATATCTTTCACCTGTGTCGGGAAGGAGAACAACCACGTTTTTACCCACGAACTCAGGACGGGAGGCGACCTGGGTGGCAGCGTAAAGCGCAGCCCCGGAGGAGATGCCTACAAGGAGGCCTTCGGCTGCGGCCACTTGGCGGGAGGTCTCAAAGGCCTCATCATTGCCTACGGGGATGATTTCGTCCACGACTGTGCGGTCAAAGACATCGGGGACAAAGCCGGCACCAATACCCTGGATCTTATGGGGGCCGGGCTGACCGCCGGAGAGCACGGGGGAAGCAGAAGGTTCCACGGCAATGATCTTCACACCGGGAATCTTTTCTTTCAGCACCTGGCCAACGCCGGTGATGGTTCCGCCTGTTCCCACGCCTGCCACAAAGGCGGCGATGTCGCCATCTGTGTCCTTAAGAATCTCCTGGGCTGTTGTTTCCCGGTGGATTTTTGGGTTGGCGGGGTTGCGGAACTGCTGGGGAATAAAGGATCCGGGCAGTTCAGCCGCCAGTTCTTCTGCTTTGCGGATAGCACCCTTCATCCCCTCGGGTCCAGGGGTGAGTACGATTTCAGCACCCAGAGCAGCCACCAGGGCTCTGCGCTCCACGCTCATAGTCTCCGGCATGGTTAGAATCAGCCGGTAGCCTTTGGCAGCGGCCACAAAGGCTAACCCGATGCCCGTGTTGCCGCTGGTTGGTTCGATGATGACGCTGTTCTTTGTAAGCAGCCCTTGCTCCTCTGCCGCGGTGATCATCGCAAAAGCAATCCTGTCCTTGACACTGCCCAGGGGATTGAAGTATTCCAGTTTGGCAATCAGATTCGCTTGAATGCCATGCTTAGCGCCGTACTGACTCAATTGCAATAGGGGAGTCCTTCCAATGAGATCTGTCAGGTTCCGGTAGACATTTGCCATGATCTCAACCTCCTTCATATAACATAGAA
>JAAYDR010000042.1 GCA_012729115.1 Clostridiales bacterium
ACGTTTTCTGTACATCAGATACCCCAAACACATGATTTTGACTGGCTTCTTATGTGTTCAGTATACCATGAATCACGCGGTTTCTCCAGTGTTTTCAATGGATTTCAGGTTTTTCAGCAGGCCCTATGTACAGAACTTTTTCCAACTCTTCTTCCGAGTTGGGCAGCAACGCAATCTATTCCAAGGCCTCGCTTCAATGAAAACTGCATAACTTGATTGGCAAAGCGGCGGGGGAGGAGACGATAGAACAGCGCGACAGACTCATTCAAAGGTACTTCCTCAGGCGGATAACGTACCAAAATGTTATGCAAGGATTGAGGGCATCTGGGGGATGCAGACTGTACAAGTTTTATCATCTATGCTTCCTTAAATGGGAACGGGTGACCTTGGTGAATGCTTGTTGCATCTATTTGGTGAAGCGTATATAATTATGTCGCAACCAACCACAGATCACAATGGAAGTCCGGTGCGTAGATTATATATCGGTACAGGAAGCGGTAATCAAATGGGGCGTTTCCGAGCGCCGCGTTCAAAGCTCTGTCAGGGGGACACATAAAAGATCAGCTGTGCATGCCCAAAGCTGGCTCATTCCTAAAGAGGCTAAAAACCCGACGATCCCCATAAGTCCAGCGAAAAGGAAACAGGTGACATGGAACAGATACAGATGAAAACAGCAGGGAATACAGAACTCTTGCTTGAAAGGCTTTTCAAAGCGCCGGACCTGAAAACGTATATGGAGGAAAACGCTGACCTGATGGCGATGCCTCCTTTTGGTCCCCTGATCACCGGGCTATGCAAAAAGGCGGGAATGCCAAAAGCGTGTGTAATCGACCGCTCCGAGATTCCCCGCAATTATGCGTATCAGCTTTTCAGCGGCATCCGCAATCCATCGCGCGATAAAGTGATCCAACTGGCTATCGGCTTCGGCATGGATGTGGAGAACACACAGGAATTATTGAAGATCGCGAGGCAAGCGCCGCTGTATCCCAAGATTCCGCGAGACAGCGTAATACTCCGCTGCCTCCATGAGCATCAAAACATGGGACACACACAGAATACTCTCAGAGCAATGGGTCTGACTCTCCTGGGCCGGGAGGACAAAAATGAATGAATCATTTGATCAGAGCGTTTGTGACGGGTACGACGACAGTCAATATC
Source organism: Clostridiales bacterium (assembly GCA_012729115.1). Classification (GTDB taxonomy): domain Bacteria; phylum Bacillota; class Clostridia; order Christensenellales; family Aristaeellaceae; genus Limiplasma. The sequence continues at coordinate 1,159 of JAAYDR010000042.1, forward strand.
CCAAGGGCTTTTTTGTAGACTTTGAGGCAATGGAATGCCTCGCGCACAGCGATGCAGTGGAAACGCTACGGGTCAGAGACCGGCGAGCGGGCGGATGCTTTCTGGCAAAATGTTATCTGGATGAAAACCTGCTTTGCCGAACGAACGAGGGAGAGCTTTTGAAGCGTCTGAGCCATCCCGGCCTTCCCCGGTTCGCCGCTGAGTACCGAAGTGATGGTATGCTATGCGTCGTGCGCGAATATGTGGAGGGCATGCCGCTTGACCGATATGCCGCCGAAAATCAGCTGACTCAGGAACAGATCACCGCCATCATCCTTCAGCTTTGCGACATACTCTCCTATCTGCATGGCCAAATGCCGCCCGTGATCCATCGGGATATTAAGCCGCAGAATATTATCGTGGACCCGAAGGGAAAAATCACGCTAATCGACTTTGGCATCTCGCGCGTATACGACGAGACCGCGCGAAAGGACACGGTGTGCTTCGGTACAATGGATTTTGCACCGCCCGAACAATACGGCTTTTCTCAGACCGACTGCCGGGCCGATATCTTTTCCCTGGGTGTACTGCTTGGCTGGCTGCTGACGGGGGACTCTCACCTAAAGATCATAATGCCGAAAATACTAAATCCCCGTCTACAGCGGATCGTTCGAAAATGCACGGACTTCGCGCCCGAAAGGCGTTATGCATCCGTCGAAAAGGTCAAAGCTGATTTGTGCAATGCTGACGGGCACAGACAAAAGTGTGCACTACGTCTGGCGTGCGGTGTGTTGATTTGCGCGGTGTGCCTGTGCGCGGGATTCATCGTCGGGCGTTACACAGACTTTACACCGGCGTTTTCCGTTTTACCCGGCATTTCGTTTGAAGAACCTCTCATCGAGCAGGCTGTCCGGATGGTGTTGGATCTGCCTGGGAATGAACCGATTGAAGAAAGAGACCTGCTCAATGTAACCGAGCTTTATGTATTCGGTGATCGGGCGGCGGAGAACCGCGAGGTCTTCGAGGAGCTTGTTAAGCATATGGAGCTGAACGACGGCGTTTTGCAAAACGGCCGCATCCGCGCATTAACCGACCTGAAAAAGCTTAAAAACCTCCGGATCCTGTGCATCTGCCTTCAAGCTATCAGCGATCTTTCCCCGCTTACAGAGTTGACTTTTTTAGAGGATATTGATTTCAGGCATAATCCGATCCAGGATGCTTCGCCTCTGGCCTCCCTACCCTTTCTTCAGAAGCTAACCCTGTATGATACAAAGGTGTCGGATCTTTCGGGGCTCTCGGTCTGTCCGCTTTTGGAATTCATAGACGCCGGCCAATCACGCGTTATATCTATGAAGGCTTTTGCGGGAATACAAAGCTTGCGGTATCTGTCTATCCGTCGGATTACTGTCGATAACCTGGCCGGTATCGAAGGTTTTTCCTATCTTGAGCAAATTGGCCTGAGCGATGTTTTGAGCAAAGACCTAGTGCCGCTGTTGAGCTTGCCGCGGCTCCGAGAAGCGTACCTGGACGAGGGGCTGCGCGAAGAAGCGGAAAATGATCTGTCGTTAGCGGCATTTCGTATCATCTATTTTTAGATTGAAGACCCCTATCAGATCTGAACCCCTGTGTTTGATTTGATAGGGGTCTTTGTTTGTAAGGGTTATTCCTCATTTTGGAATTGGATAAAGAGTCCTCTTGTTTGAAAATGCGGAGTCGCTCGTCCAAAAATTTCAAATTTGAACCCCCGAGTCCGAATTGATATTGCTTAATTCCCCTGTCATTGGCGGCATATTCACGCGCTTTCTGATCAGGAGTCTTGTATTCGAGCAATAGCGGTATAACGGTCTGGCCAAGCGGTACGGGGGTGCGGCCACATGGGTTACTGCCATCGAAGCTGAGTGTGCCGCTCGGAAAGCAAAGCAGCATTATATTCACGTCTTTCTGGATTCTCTGTTGAAGAGCAACGAGGTTGCTTCGGAGTTCTTGCCCATCATGGAACACATCAGCATATACCATCCGTCACCATCCATCGAAAAGAAATACTGAGCGGGATTGGCCGCGTGTACTTTAGCGATCTCGCGGATGAGATCCTCCCAGGTATAATTGCCTTCCAGCTTCACGCCGGCGGGATCAAACACCTTTGTATTCAAAACGATGTTACGCGCGTTCAAGCCGGCGGGCAAGCCCAGCAGTCTGCCGCTGTGCATGCAGAAGTTGTTCAAGAAGTCCTTGTCAAACCCGGACAGGTCGATGAGATCCGTGTAGCCGTTCAGATCAACCAGAATGTCTGACTTTTCGGCGAACTCCTGCATACGAACAGAGGTGAGTTGAACCAGATCCGGCACTGTGTTACCGGCGATCATGGTGGCGACCTTCTCTTCATAGCCGGCAAAGCCCTGGAATTCCACCTCGATTGTCACATTTGGATTGCGCTTCATGTACAGAGCCAACGCAGCCAAAGTGGCCTCGTGGCGGGAACCGCCGCCCCAGCACATAAAACGCAGCGTGACAGGCGCTTTGTCATCGCCACCGGCGGCGCCGCCGACAGATATCGCGCTGTGCTCCAAAAATGGGCAGGCACAGGCATAGTGTCAGCAGAATGGCAAGCAATCTTTGGGGATGTTTCATAGTCTTACCTCATATCAGCAATATTATTGGTTTTACAGTACATATCTGGCAAAAAGGTACCAATACATACATGTTCCAAGACAGTACTTAACTTTTCCACCATCGAAAATGGAAAAGGCCCAAAAAATCAGTGTTGTCAAGTTGATCACAATAGTTTCTTCCTAAACACCACCTACCGACAAGATCTCTCTTATCAATAGGTGGTATCAGTTCTGAAAAAAGCGCGTTCGCTCTATGGGCTCGAGGGGGATAGCTTTTGAATGCCTGGGCATGTTGCACGCTTTTTCTCGCAGATCATTAAACGCCGGTCTTCTTCAAAAAATCACCCTTAGCCATCAGCGGCGGATTAATCACCTTATATGCCCTGCGCTTCATGGTACGGAACTTGAAATCCAGCATTTCCACAGGGACGCACAGTGTGCTGGCCATATCGAAGAACGGCATCCCCTCATTCAGTAGCTCCAATACTTCCCCATCCTCCAGCAAAAGCTCAGCGGCAAAGATGTTCGCCTCATATTCCAAGCGTGAGGTGTCGTCATACAGCCCCACATCATGGAACGCGTTGATTCCGGTAGATTTGCGGTGTAGCACGGCGTGGCCCAGCTCATGCGCCAAAACAGCATACTGCTGTTCCTCTGGCAGGTCGCTGTTGATCGTGATAATCATCCGTCGGCTGTGCACAAGAAAAAACCCCTTGCAGGTGCCTTCATAGACGCCCATCGGTTCATAGAGCAGCGTGATCCCCATCGCCTTGCATAGGCGGACAAGATTCGTGTCGGCATAACGCCGCTTGATCCGCATCGCCTCGCGATGAATAACGTCCATTGTCATCCTATCTCCACCTGTCACAAAAGCCTTGTTTCTTCATGGAGCCACCGTCGGCATCCTCCACATATCATAACATAGCTTCTGTACAATAAACGGGACACCCGTCGCTGCGACGGCAAGCAAATGCTTCCATCAATGGCAGTTGCAGCCACTCCCGGGCAGCTACTTGTTCGGGGGTGTATTCCTGTGCCCATACTTGGCACGGGCTTCCTCCTTGCACGTCAGATATGCTTTCATCACAGCTTCAAAAAAGGCGTCCTTTGCCTCTTGGCTGATGGTTCCCCCCGCGAACAGGGTGGTGTTGCGCTCCAGCAGGAAGTCCATCTCCTTTGCCGCCAGATCGCCGAACCGGGAGCGCGCCTCCTCGATGTACTCCGTCTTTTCCATGCCGTACGTCGGATCATCGATATCATCGTTATCCAGGTAGCCTGCGGATACCTGCAAAGCATTAGCCAGCCTGCGGATGGTACTGGCCCGAGGCCGTACATTTTCGGTTTCATATGCGGCCACAGATCGTTTTGAAACCCCCATCAGGTTGCCCAGCTCCTGTTGGGTCAATTTGAGGACATCGCGGGCTTCTCTGACTTTTTCGGAGAAGGTCTTCATAGGAGCCACCTTTCCACACACTTATTTCATCCATCATTCATTAACTACATTTACCATTTGACACAACTTCACCTCACGGCTATGATATGTGTGTGCTTGATGAAGTTAAACACATTGTAACCCAGATAACTTCATCGGTCAATAGATTTGGATAAGAAAGGTGAGGTTTGCAAAAAAAGGTGAAGTTCCATGCAATGGAGGCATGAGGTATCATGCGGCAAGGATTTCTAGTGCCCAGGGAGATTCCTACTATGAATACGCGGAGGGGATAAAAATGGGAAAGGCACATGTAGCAATGCCAAGAGTCAAAAGCAACGACCTGAGAAACCGGAAGCCGGTTCCGTGTCCGAAATGTGGCCATCGTTTCATTGATCGCGCGCTGTCCACGGTCATAAAAATCATAGCGCTTTTGGAATATTCACAAGCGGAGCCTGACCTCTACGCGAAATGCTACAACTGCGGAACTGAGTTGGGCATCCGCAAGCTGGGCTGATCCCGGCAAAGCAATTGAATATCATAGACCCGCTCTGGGCGTCCTTCGGGGCGTAGCACAATGGTGGAGGGTGACACGCCATGTTCATTCGCAAGCATCCATATACGGCTCAGTCTGCTTAAGGAAAGCTCCGGGTCAAAGAAAGAATACCGGGCCTTCAGAAGCGCACGCGCCTCTTCAGTACGGGCCGGATTGGCCTTGCTGAAAAAGCCATATGCCTGTGCGGAATACGCCACAAATCTCATCCCGGGCATTTGGGCAAAGGCGTTGATATCCTCTTGATTGGTGATTCGCATGGTTGGGTCATTCATTGGCCAGGAGGAGTAAGCGCCCAGGTTGCGCAGATTTTGCACATAGCGGAAAGGTTCAAGGCCATTTGCTTCTGCAAAGGCGTTGGCTTGGCCAACACGCTCAGGCGACCAGTTGGACACGCCCAAAGCGCGAATTTTACCCTGCCGGACCAGATCATTCATGATGACAACAAGATCGCTCACAGGGATGCTGGTATCATCCCGATGCAAATAGTAGATATCAATGCAATCGATGCCAAGCTCCGTAAGGCTTGCTTCCACATCTGATACCAGCTCTGTTTTGGTAAGGCGGGAATGACCGGTATCCAGGTCGGGATAGCCTCCCTTTGTGCAGATCAGCAGATTGCCGCGTCCGCATTTTTGCAGAAACTTTCCAATGGCTCTCTCCGCTCTGGGCTGGCGCCCCACGTTTGGCGGAAACATCCCATAGCAATGACCCGTATCAATGACGGTGCCGCCCAACTCTCTATACAGTTCCATCAACCGGATGCTTTTTTCGTCGCTTATCACACCGCCGAACTTTCCTGTACCCAACATAATGGTACGCGCCAAATGATCACTCATCGCTTCATTCTCTTTTTTCATTGATGATTGCCCCCTCCTTCTGTGTTTCCGGGTCCGAAGATTTCCAGCAATTGAGTCCACTTGTTGACAGAAGTCTGGAAATCTGTTATAATCAATCATGATCATGTTTAAAGTCATATTAGTGATATTATCAACAATATGATTACTGATTATACAAGTACAGAATCAATGTGTCAATAGGAGGGCACTATGAATAGTCTGAAGCAATTTGTCTTTGACAGTATCCTAGATGACATAATCAACGGTGTCTATCCCATTGACTTTGTTTTCAATGAGAAATTTCTAATTGAGAAGTACCAGATTAGCCGCTCACCCATACGCGATGCACTGATTGAACTTTGCAACGAGAAAATCCTGCGCTCCATTCCGCGCTTTGGATATGAAATTATCCGCATCACCGAAAAGGATATGCGCGATATTACACAGTTCCGTGTCATATTGGAACTGGAGGCGTTCAAGTTGACCTGCCGCCCTCACTGCGATGAAATCGTTGAAGGAATCGCCGCCTTCAACAAGGAAACAAAAACGCTCCTAAAGAACGATATGCCCAATCTGCGCACAATGTGGCAGAACAACATTCATTTTCACACGATGCTGATTTCTTTTATTGATAACCGATATGCGGAAGACACTCTGAAAAGAGCGCTATCCATGCAGTATCGCGCCTATTCCCAGTTATATTGGAAGAAGAACATGCTGGCAAAGCCAAACGATAGCTTTGACCTTACGATCAACGAATACCATTACACCCTCGAAAAGCTTCTTCGGGAGCACAAATTTGAGGAAGCCGTGCAGGTTTTGAAAGACGATATATGCGATATATCCGCCTATTTCAAAGGGGAATAGCACTCCCCCTGCTTCGCCGCGTGACCGGTACCCAGCTTTGATGGTGGCGAGTTTTCATTATCATGGAATGCGGGGAGGAAGAAGCTTGAAATTCTATATCGGAACGCTGACAAGCGAAGGCGGGGAAGGTATCCTGATCTGTGCGATTGAAAGAGACCGGTTGGTTAAAAACGGTGTGATCACAGGTCTTACGGATCCAAAATGGCTGGTACTTACAAAGGACTCCCGCAGGCTATTTTCCGTTAGCAGCGATCAGAAGGGGGAGCCCTTTTCCGGTAGTGTCAGCGAATATGATGTCAGTGGAGAAGAGCCTGTTCTGAAAGCCCGTTATTCTTCCGGTGGCGAAACCCCATGCTATCTTTCCACGGATGAAGAAGAACACTGGCTTTATCTGGCCAATTACAACACTGCGTCTGTTTGCGCCTTTCCAATCGACGGAATACTGCAGGACAAGACCGCATGTATAATAAACAACGGATCCGGACCTCATCCTGCACGTCAGACTTCAGCCCATTTACATCAGATTCTTCCCATCCCCAACGCAATGGATGTGGCTTCCTGTGATCTGGGAACAGATGAACTGCTGATCTTGGGAACGGACCGCTTAAAGGGCCTGACAGAAATCATCGGCAGGACTCATCTGCATGGTGGTCCTCGGCATGTTCTCTTCGGTCAACGGAATATCTGCTGGCTTGTTCACGAACTCAGCAATGAGGTTACCGTGCTGCATAGAAACGGCAGGAGTTTTCAACCATTGCAGACTCTTTCCACGTTGCCCAAAGGATATTCAGGAAATAATACCGCAGCGGCGATCCGGTTCGATCCTTCTGCAAATCGGCTTTATGTATCAAACCGCGGACATGGTTCGCTGGCGGAATATAGTGTAGCGGAAGATGGTTTACTTGAATTGATACGTTGGATCCCCTGCGGAGAATATCCACGTGACTTCCGCATTCTGCCAGAGAATCGCATTATCGTTGCCGATCAGTATACTGGTGTGCATCTGCTGGACTTGAATGGAAAAGAACTGGATTTTATGGAGGCGAAAGGGGCTGTATGCGTAACGCTGAACCAGGCAACCTGATCCAGTGATCAATTCTGGTGATGCATGCGTGGCCATCCCCTCTTATACCAAAATCATCTGCACACCCATGGCTTCATATTCCTGCCGGGTCTTTTGGCTGAGTTCCCGCCCGGTGATGATGCCCCGCAAGCGCTCCACGCCGCACACGCGAATGAAGGCCACGGACTCAAACTTGGTGTGATCCGCCAGCAGGTAACATTCGTTGCAGGCATTGAGCATCAGCTGTTTCACCAGGATTTCCTCCGAATTGGTGATGGAGCAGCCGCCGCTGATATCCACCGCGTCGCAGGACAGAAAAAACCGGTCCACGTGCATACTCTCCAGCGCTTGCTGCGTCCAAAATCCCGTGGTGGTATAGTAACCCTTGCGCACCAGGCCTCCCAGCACGCACAGTGATACATTGGCGCAGGATGCCAGTTCGGAGGCGATGAGCACGTCGTTGGTGGCCACCATCAGGTTCTGGATCTCCCGCAAGCCCGGGGTCATTTGGAACACCGTGGTACCCGTATCCAGGAGGATGGTTTCCCCCGGCTTTACCAGCCGGCAGGCGGCCAGACCGATGCGCTCCTTCTCCTCCAGATGGAGAGCACTTTTCACGGTGTAGGCCGGTTCCTGCACGGTGTTGGCAAACACATAGGCGGCTCCGCCCCGGGTGAGGCGGATCACATTGCTGGCGGAAAGCGCCTGCAGATCCCGGCGGATCGTCGCGGTGGACACGTTCAGGCGTGTGGATAGATCAACGATGGAGCAGTATTTGCTTTTTTTGATCTCATGGGTGATGAGTTCCTGCCGTTCTTCCGGAAGCATCCCTTTCACCATCCGTTGTTGAGCTTCGGCCGGCGTTGCGGCCCGCCCCGGTATTTTGAAAAGAGTATAGCACAAACGGCGGATAATTTCTGCAAAGAAATGAATTTTGGGTCTCCACATTTTCAAATTTTGCAAATTGTTTCATCAATGAATTCCTATATATTTAGGATTTTTAAGGTGTTGTACTCTTTTTTATGCTGAAAGGTAATTCAACATTTTAATAAAATATGTTGCATTTTGCTCCATTTGCATTTATACTTTCCTCAACAAGGAAATACAGCCTGAGGCCCAACAGGGGGCTGGGCTGGTATTTCAGTTGAAAACAGAATGGAGGCTTCCCATGAAAAAGGTACTTTCGATCCTGCTCGTCGTCCTGCTTCTGTTCGGTGTAACCGCTGCCGTCGCCGAGGTATCTAAAATCGAGCCCCAGAAGGTAAAGCTGGCCCACATCGCCGGTGAGACCTCCGCCCTGAACCGCGCGCTGCTGAAATTCGCCGACCTGGTAAAGGAACGCACCGACGGCCAGCTGGAGATCGAAGTCTTCGCCGCCGGCATCCTGGGCGGCGAGACCGAGCTCAAGGAAATGGTGTCCATGGGCACCGTGCAGATGGTTTCCACCGGTTGGAGCCTGCTGACCAACAAACTCAGCTATTCCATCGCTTACTTCGGCTACTACCAGATGCTGGACCGGGACGAGCTCAACGCCTTCTACAGCGGCGAGATCGCCAAGAAATTCTACGACGCCTATGAGAAGGCAACCGGCGTACGGGTGATCAATCACAACTTTTATCAGGCCCCCCGCAACGTGATGGCCGTCAAGCCCATCGAAAAGCTGGAAGACCTGAAGGGCCTGGTTATGCGCACCCCCAACGGCGTCAGCGTGGACCTGGAAGCCTGGGCATCCTGGGGCTGCCAGCCCGTGGGTATGGCCATCTCCGAATGTTTCACCGCCTTCGAGCAGGGTGTAATTCAGGCTGTGGAAATGCCCAGCTCCTACATGAGCAGCTACAGCTTTGCCGAAGCCGGCGCCAAGTACATCATGAAGAGCGAGCACCAGATCTACAACAACCTGATGGGCGTCAATGCCCAGTGGTTTGACGCGCTGCCCGCTGACATCCAGCAGATCATCATCGATTCCGCCAACGAAGCCGGCGACTACTGCAAGGAACTGGAATCCGCGGACGATCAGGCCTATATCGACGATATGGTCGCCAAGCAGGGCGTGACCGTGATCGAGTGGACGCCGGAGTTCAAGGCGCAGCTCAAGGAACTGGTGACCCCCGTGTACCTGGAGAATCAGAAAAAGGCTCTGGAAGAGGCCGACGCACTGCTCAATTAAGTCCGTCATCACAATCATTGCCGGGAGAGTCCGTGTGGCCCTCCCGGCAATTGAATGAAACACGGCCTGGGAGGGATGCTCATTGAAGGAAAGACTCAGAAAAATGGACCGGGCTTTTATAAATTTGCAGAATAATGTCTGCGCGATTATTTTTTTCATCATTTTTTTCCTCTGCCTGCTGCAGATCCTGTTCCGGAACGTTATCTACGTGCGCGCCCCCTGGACGGAGGAGTTCGCCCGGGTGGGGCTTATCTATCTGACCTTCTTTGGCGCGGCCATCGGCATCCGGATGCGCGCCCATCCGTCAGCGGACTTCATCACCAAGCATTTGAGCCTTCGTGTGCGAATGCTGGTAGGCATTGTGGGCGAACTGCTGGTGATCGCCATGTCGCTGGTTTTTGTGATCTCCGGCTATCAATATGTGCTGCGAATGGTCAATGACCACAGCACCACCTATTATTACTCCAAAAGCGTCTGGTATTACTGCATCCCCATTTCAGGCCTGATCATGACTGGATACGGGGTACGCAGCATCATCTATCAGGTGCTTTCCATCATTAAGAAAGAAGACCTTACAAAGGAGGCGGACAGCGTTGAATGATGCGGTTGTTTTGCTGCTGGTCATGCTGGGATTGATCTTTATCAACGTTCCCGTGACCTATGCCCTGGGGCTGTCCAGCCTGTATTTTTTCATATCTCAGGATATCAACTTCATGCAGTTCATCCTGAAACTGACTGCAACATTGGATAACTTCGCTTTTCTGGCTGCGCCTCTGTTCATCTTTTGCGGAAATCTGATGAACAAGGGCGGCGTTACGGACCGGATTTTCGATTTTGCCTGTGCGCTGGTGGGTCACATCCGTGGCGGCCTGGGCCATGTGAACGTGCTGGGCAGCGCCTTGTTTGCCGGCATGTCCGGCTCTGCCATCGCGGACGCGGCAGGCCTTGGCCCCATCGAGATCAAGGCCATGACCGACCACGGGTACGACAAGGAATTTGCCGTGGCGCTTACTGGCGCTTCCGCCGTCATCGGGCCCATCATTCCTCCCAGCAACATCATGATCCTCTACGGCGTGGTGGCGGAGGTTTCCATCAGCCGCTTGTTCCTGGGCGGCGCGGTGCCCGGCATCCTGATCACCGTTGCGCAAATGATCATGGTATATATCTATGCTCTCAAGCGCAACTTCCCCCGCAACAATGCCTTCAGTCTGAAGCTCATCTGGCACGAGCTGAAGCGTTCCTTCCTGTCTCTGGTCACAGTGCTGGTCATTTTGATCGGCATTCTCAGCGGCGCTTTCACCGCCACCGAGGCCGGTTCCGTTGCTTCCCTCTATGTGATTTTGATTTCCCTGTTTGTTTATAAGGAAATGAACCTCAAGGATATCTGGACCTCCACCAAGGAAGCCGCATCGGCCAGCGGTGTCATTCTGCTGCTGTGCGGCGTTGCCGGCGTATTTGGGTGGTGCCTGAGCTTTGTGCGCGCGCCTCAGATGGCCTCCAACTGGATCATTTCCCTTACCTCAGACAAAACCCTGATTTTGATTCTGTTCACCATCCTCTATCTGATCCTGGGGATGCTGATGGAGGCCAGCGCGGTGGTGCTGTGCTCCGTACCCATCGTGGTGCCCCTGTTCAAAGTGATTGGCATTGACCTGGTCTACTTCGGTGTTCTGGTAGGCATACTGATGTCCATCGGCACCCTGACACCCCCAGTAGGCACGGTGATGTTCATCCTTTGCAAGACCAATGATATCACAATCCAGCGATGGACCAGGTTTATGGTACCCTGGCTTATCCTGCTGGTCGGGCTTGTGCTGCTGATGATTTTTATCCCGCAGATTATCACATGGCTGCCAACGGTAGTCTACTCGTGACCTGGGAGGCTCGATGATGACCCAGTGGAAAGCATCCATCGCCTATGATGCTCAAAACACGATGCGCCTGACCAAAACGTTGTTCAATGTCTTTCACATAAAACAGCGGCTTCTCCAGTTTTTACTCAGCGCGATCATCGTGACAGCGGGCTTTCTGATCGGCATTGATCAGCCGGGCGGGCTGCTCAGCCTGTCCGCAGGCTGCGTGTTGATGATGAACACCGACATGGGCGCGCGCAGGCGTGCCCGCGTGCTGACCCAGCAGCTGAACGGCTACGTACCAAAAATGGACTATACTTTCGGAGAGGAATCCTTCCGGGGTGTAACGGACAAAGAAGATCACTCCTTCCGCTACGAGGACCTGATCCGCATTTCAGATGACGGTAAATACTGGTATCTTTTCCCCGATCAAAAATCCGGGTTCATGATTGATCCGGCCACCCTGCAGCCGGAGAACCGGGCGGCTTTCAAGGAGCACATTGCAGCCCGGGCCGGCATCCAGTGGACCAGCGCAGGCCGGCTGCTGAGCATGGGTCTTCTCACCTTCTTCCACGACCGGAAGAACACCCGCAAGCCGCCCAAGGAAGCGGACAAATCATCATAAAGGGGACGCAGCGTCATGAAGATCACTGCCCATGTGGAAATTGTCGGGGCAGGGCTGCCCTATGAAAAGGCCTTCCCCCTGCTGCGCAAGCTGGGCGCCCAGGGTGTGGAACTGGTTGTCAAGGACACCGCTCCCTTGAACCTTGCCTCCACGGACGGGGACTTTCTGCGGGCTAAGCGGCTGGCGGAGGATGAGGGCCTGGTGATTTCCGGCGCGTCCAATGGCTACAGCTGGTCTTTGCCCATGACCAGTGACAGCGCCAAAACACGGGATGCGGGAGCCCGCGCCCTGCGCCGGGTGCTGGAAGGCACAGCGCTGCTGGGCGCGGACAGCCTGCTGGTGGTGCCCGGCTACGCGCGGACTGAATTCTATACCCCCTCAGAGGTCATTCCTGTGGACACGTCTTTGGAGCGGGCATATTCCGGGATATGCCAAGGGGCCGAATACGCACGGAGCGTGGGCGTTTCCATGAACGTTGAGGTGGTCTGGAGCGGGATGCTCCGCACCCCGGAGGCCATGCGGGCATTTCTGGAGCGCGTGCACTCTCCCGCCGCGGGCTTTTACATGGACACAGGAAACGTATATCCTGAAGGCGATCCCCTGCACTGGATCCGGGTCATGGGTCCCCATATACGCCGCGTGCACATGAAGGACTTCGACCCGCAGCAGGATGGCATGTCCGCCTTCTGTCCGCTGGGGGAAGGCGTGGTGGATTTCCCTGCCGTGGTTTGCGCTCTACGGGAGGCAGGCTACGGCGGCTGGCTGGGGGCGGAGCATCACGGCAACCGCACGGAAGAGGGAGGCGGGCATTCCCTTTCCTTCCTCCGCGCCCTTGTGGACTGACTGTTTCTAGCAAAGGACTCTGATATCGAGAACGGCCATTGTACGCACAACACGACTTCTGGACAATTTACTGTAAGGGAGGCAGAGCATGACAGACATTGAGAAATTGCGCAAAACAGCCACCCAACTGAGGGTGGATACGCTGAAAATGGTGTATCGCTCCCAAAGTGGTCATATCGGTGGCAGCTTTTCAGCCGCGGATATCATAGCCGCCTTGTATTTCGATGTGATGAGGGTGCGCCCTCAGGATCCGGCCTGGCCCGACCGGGATCGCCTGGTACTGAGCAAGGGGCATTCGGCACCGGTGCTGTACGCAGCTCTGGCCCGGCGGGGCTTCTTCCCCCTGGCGGAACTGGACCGGCTGCGGGAGGCGGACTCCTTTCTGCAAGGAGCCACCAGCTTCAAAACCCCCGGTGTGGATATGACCTCCGGCCCGCTGGGGCAAGGGCTGTGCGCGGGGGTCGGCATGGCTTGCGCCGCCCGTGTGCAGAAGAAGGATTATATGACCTACGTCATTATCGGCGACGGAGAACTCCAGGAGGGTGAAATCTGGGAGGGCATGATGGAAGCGCCCCGCTTCGGCCTGGACAACTTGGTATGCATCCTGGACAATAACCGGGTTCAGATGAACGGCACCAACGAGGAGATCATGCCCATCGGAAACCCGGCGGAGAAAGCCCGCGCTTTCGGCTGGACGGTGCGGGAGATCGACGGCCACGACATCTCCCAGGTAACAGACCTTCTGCATTGGCACAACAACACCGGCATGCCCCTGTTTGTGGTGGCACACACCACAAAGGGGAAGGGCGTGTCCTTTATGGAGGGCGACTATCGCTGGCACGGCAAAGCGCCCAGCGAGGACGAATACCAGCGTGCCCTTCGCGAACTGGAAGGAGGCATGTAAATGAGCATTGCAAACCGCCTGGTATATGGTGCTGCGCTGGCGGAACTGGCGGCACAGGACCCGAACATCGTGGTAGTGGACAGCGACTTTGGACGGGCGGCGGGCTATGAAGCCTTCTGGCAGAAGTACCCTGACCGGTACTTCAACTGCGGCATCGCCGAGCAGGGCATGTGCTCCGTGGCAGTGGGCCTGGCCAGCTGTGGGCTGACCGCCTTTGCCTGCTCCTTTGCGGTATTTACTTCCATGCGCGCTTTGGATCAGGTGCGAAACGGCGCGGCTCTGTATGACCTGAACGTGAAGTTTGTGGGCTCCCATGCGGGCATCGAAACCGCCAAGGACGGCGCGACCCACCAGTCTGTAGAGGATATTGCCATCATGCGCAGCCTGCCCAACATGAAGGTGCTGGCTCCCTGCAGCCCCAACCAGACTGCCGCCCTCACCCGCCTGATGGCGCAGACGCCGGGTACTTTCTACATTCGCTTTGGCCGCGAGGAAAGCGAAGAACGCTATGCCGCCGACCAGGTTTTTACTCTGGGCGGCAGCTGTGAGCTGCGTTGTGGCACGGACGTAGCCATACTGACATACGGCCGCATGGTGGATATGGCGCTGGAGGCGGCGGAGATACTGGCCGGGCAGGGTGTGAGCGCCCGGGTGGTGGACATGTACTCCATCAAACCCTTTGACCGGGCGGCGGTGCTTCGTGCGGCCACCCAGACCAAGGGGATTGTCACAGCGGAGGACCATTCCGTGATTGGCGGTCTGGGCGGCGCTGTGGCCGAATATCTCAGTGAGACCCGTCCCACCCTGGTCAGGCGCGTGGGAATGCCCGACTGCTACGGCCGTTCCGGAACCAGCAGCGACCTGCGTGCGCTCTACGGCCTGACCGCCGAAGCCATCTGCCGGGAAGCGCTGGGGATGATCCAGAACACCATTCATTGAAAGACAGGGCAGGTGGCGGTTCCTTCCAGAGTGTTTCTCCATGGACTTGCTTAACGCAGCCAGAAACCCAATCTTGATCTGCCCCCCGGTCACATACGCGGTTGAGTACCGTTAGAGGATTGCTTTGGTTTTCTGCATCAGCGCATTCCTATGGTATAATGAAAGCAGGATCCATAGATCCCAATCACTATGAAAGCAGTCCGCATCGTATGGAAAAACGGGCAGGGTATTACAGATGATAAAATCAGATCAGCTCAAGGCCGCATTGTCGATCTTGCGGGAGCGCATCGCAAACGCGAAGAAGCGCGCAACTCACAAAGGGTTTATTGATTACAAAGGCTGTCTTTCGGTATGCCATGAGTTCATCGCCATACTGGAAGAGGCGGGTCAAGCCGCTGAACAGGGCAACTGTATATACGCCTACTCAGCAGCGTCTCTTGTTCTCGTTAATTGTGCAAGGCTTATCGGTTCTGCGGACGACAGCGCGGGTGGAATCAATGATACACAAAGGGATGTCATCAACGTACTCAAAAAAGCTTGCACTGGAGTAGAGTATGGATCACCCGATGCCGAATACATATACGGGCAGGCCCTGAAAGACTCTCAAAATAAAGCGTTTGAGCGTTGCGATGAATTCTCTTATGTTTTGCTTTTGCCAATTGCCGCACTCGCCACAGCCAAAAATGTCCATAAGCTCTATAACGTTCTGGACATCCTGTCTGAAAGGTTACGCAAGAAAGAGTACACATCCTGGCACCTGGAACAGGACCGGCTTGTCCGTCTGTCAGCGATCACGGCAACCGAAGGAGAAGAAGCAGCTGAGCAGTATATTGCCGCCAATCTGGAATTCGATGAGATACGCCGTATCGCAATCCGGCAGGCAGTCGACAACGGTGGTTATGATCTGGCGGAGAAGCTTTGCATCGAAAAAATCACATCGACTTCCTATGGTTACCATTGGACACGAAAATGGTATTCCCTTCTTTTTGACGTGTATGTCAAATGCGGGGATCCTGACAAACAGGCAGAACTGGCTGAAGATTTGCTGCTTCATCATCATGACGACCATTACTACCCGATCCTGAAGGCCCTGTTGTTGGAGAAAGGCGTTTGGAACACACGATTCTCCAGCATTCTGGATCGGTTATCTCAAAGCCTGCCCTACAATTCATACATGTATATACTATCCCAGGAGAATGAACGAACCAGATTGCTTGAGGAACTCAAAATGCATCCCGCCTCAGTGTTCCACTACGGTGCGCAGCTGTCAGAGCACTTCCCGTCGGTTATTTATTCTCTGTGTTTGGATGAGATTCGCAAGCAAGCGGCGGAGGCCAACAACCGCGCCCTTTACAAACACATCTGCGGCAACATCAGGAAGCTGGCAAAGTATGGTGGAAAGGCTGAAGCAGATGATGTGATTGCAGAGCTAAAATCGAAATATCCCCGCCGCCCAGCGATGCTGGAGGAACTGGATCTCCTGGCCAAAAGACTGGCAAAGAAAAGAAGGGCCCCGTGATTCACGAGCCTTTACCGGCACGCATGAAAACCACCGTCGGGCCTCTCTATCCGGTATCGTTACTCCTTCACGCAGGCTTTCTGTACCAGGACAATTCTCCTGTTTTCCGCAGATTATTGTAGTTCCAAATGATCTCTTTGGACTTTTGGAGCCATCTGCGGAGCGATTCTAAATCTACGTCATCCACATTCTGATACTTTATCTGAGCCGCCTTGAACTTGCCCGACGTCATCAGATCCGGTTCATGGAAGGATTGCCCGCTCCAGAATAACAGATTCACAGTCTTTGCCGTTGCATTGTAGCCAACGATAGGGATTGTGTCGATAAACCAGACAGGAGCGCCATGATACAATCTGGATGCCGCGCCTTGCAAGCTCTGCTCTATTTCAGACCGTAGGAGATCGCAGATCTCAGCATACTCCTTTGATAGTGAGGCTGAGTAACCTGCTATTTCGTCATTGACTTTCCGTACATCCTCTGCCATGGTGCTCCCCCGCATCCTTCTGCCTTTTGTGTACAGGCTGTTTACGGTATCTGTATACCACAATGCGGCATGGGATGAATCCGTTTTATACCCTGGTCTGGAACAATCCATGGCGGTTGCAGTACCACAGGATCACACCCGGACCGGCGATGGGAAAGCGCGTCTGCGCATCCTGCTCGGGGTAGAGTTTGCGGAGAACCACCGTGTCCTGGGTGACATAGGCAAAGAAGGAGATATAATGGCTGCGCTCCATGGGATGAGGCAGGGAGACAAAGTAATCTGTCTCGATGACCTCCACTTGGATTTCATGGCCGGGAGCTGCCGGCTCTGCCTCCAGCACCGGCAGCAGAATGCCGCAGCAGCTGAAGGATCCCTTCCCCACGGCATGAATGATGTTTCCGCAGACCGGGCACACATAAAAGCAGCTGCGCCGCATATTGGCTGCCCGGTTCCTGTTTTCCATCAGCTGTCCGCAGAGCAGCTCCGCCACCGATACCCGCAGGGCCTGGGCCAGGGGCTCAATGAGGCTGATATCGGGAAGGCCGCGGCCTGTCTCCCACTTGGATACGGCTTTATCGCTCACCATGATTTGATCCGCAAGCTGCTTTTGGGTATATCCGATCTCCTCCCTGCGCCTGCGTATGGTATCCGCCGTTACATAACTGTTCATCCGGTCCATTTCCTTTCCTGGGGATACTCAGATGGTACCATACCCGGCAGCGGCTGCCAACCTACGGAGCGTAGAGAGCGGGGCCATTCCGGCAATGTTTGATTTCGACAATGAATACGTTAAGAAATGTCGCAGTTTTGTAGATAAAAATTAAGAATACTCCCTTCATAGGTGGATTGGATACAATATGCTACATTTCATGAGGTTTGTCCTGTGTTTATGCCGAAGCTGCTTGTTTTGCCCTGCTTGCAATCCATCTGGACTCACTGTATAATGAATGGGATAATTGTGCAAAGAAAGACCATTCAATTAATTGATCTGACACAGTGCAAATGAGATGAGCCGCATGATACCATGGTGTAATTTGGTTAAGAATCAGGAAAAAACCCATCATCAGCTGGTCTGTTCCAACCGCGAGGCTGTTTTGGCATATAATGATAAAATGATGTCCTCCCTGGCGCTCATGGGGGGGATTCTGTTATTGTGCCCGCTGCTGGCAGCGTTCTTCAGCAGCACGAAGGCCGTTGCCGCCCCCGCCTATTTGACGGCATCCCTGCTCTTTTTTGCGATGTATTTTCTTCACAAATTGCCGGCCATCAGGAAATACACGCTTGTGGAACTGTACCTTTGCTTTTCCGTTTTCTTCGTCCTGACCATCTATCTGAGCGTCTGTCACTCTCCCGGCATGAGGGCAACCATTTTGCTGGGTGCGTTCTGTATTATGCCGATGGGCTTTATCGACCGTCCCAGCCGCATGAATCTGTTTGTTGCCTTCTGGTTTGCGGTACATACGGTATTGGCGTTTCTGTACAAGCCGCTGTACGCGGCCGACGATACGATCAATTGCCTGTGCTTTGCGATCCTTGGATGTTACCTGGGCAACAAGATCATCCGGGCACGTCTGGAGGGTTATGAAGCAAGCCGCCTGCTGACCATTCAAAATGAGACCGATGTGCTCACAGGCCTGTCCAACCGCCGCAAGCTGTTTGAGACTCTGGCGTCCCTGGAAACCGAAGAGGAGGAAAAACCCTCCGGATTCCTGATGGTCGATATGGATCAGTTCAAGACCTTCAACGACAATCATGGTCATGCCGCCGGTGACAGGTGTCTGCGTCTCTTTGGGGAAGTGATTACCCGCTTTACGCAGAACCTGCGGCTGAACTTTTATCGTTATGGCGGAGAGGAATTTGTGGGCATCGCCTATGGATACAGTAAAAAGGAACTGTTTTCCATCGCAGAGAACCTGCGCCTGGCGGTGAAGAGCGCAGACATGGGTGGCTGCCAACTCACTGTCAGCATCGGCGCGGCCTACTGCGGCGACTGCAGGATTCGCAATTATGAAAAGGTTATCGATCGCGCCGACCAGGCCTGCTATGTCGCCAAGCGCAGAGGACGGGACCGGGTGTACATGGAGCACAGCGAGGTTAAAGCAAAAAGCTGCAAAGGATGATGGATGACCCGTCCATTGCCGCTGCCCACCGGTGGGGCGTGCACACAGAGGACAGTTTCAGTGAAGGAGATGTGTGAAAATGAAAACCGTGGTTGCCTATTATTCCCTGGGAGGAACCAGCCGCAAACTGGCGGAGGAGCGGGCCAGGAGCATGGACGTTCCCTGTATCGCCGTGGAGGAAGTGCGCAAGCGCAGCATCATCTCTGCGTTTACAGCGGGCTGCTACAAGGCCCTCCAGCAAAAGCCCTCCGCCGTCAAGCCCATCAGTGAGGAGATCACCGGCAGCGACCGCTTGATCGTATTCGCGCCGGTTTGGGCCGGGATGCCCGCACCCGCTTACAACAGCCTGGTAAACGCCTTGCACAGCGGCCAGGAGGTGGAGGTTGTCCTGGTTTCCGGCAGCGGAGAATCCAAGGCCGAACCCCGCCTGCGCGAGCAGCTGGAAGCCAAGGGCGCGAAACTGATTCAATTTACCAACGTAAAAGCGCCCGAAAAATAACACAGGTCTTGTATCCCATCCTTCCGCGCCTCAGCGGCCTGCATAAAATTGCAAAAGGGTATTGCAATCTTTCAAGATGGGCGGTATAATTCTAACGTACGTTAGATAAGTAGGAGGCCACACGAATGGGTGAAAAAGATCTGCGCAGCCGGATCAAGGAAGTGGCGGTGGAACACTTCAACAACCATGGATATCACGGAACCACCATCCGAAACATCGCGCGCGAAGTGGACTGCTCCCTGCCGATGATCTATTACTACTACAAGAGCAAGAAAGAACTGTTTGATGAAATCATTACCCAGGATTATCTGCTGCTCCTCAAAAGGCTGGCAAAGTCTCTGGAAGCGAAGGATGCAATTGAATACTACACACAATGGGTATACAACCTCAACAATCTGTCCAACTACGATCGCCACATCTACCGCCTGGGCATCAAAGTGTACCTGTCCTTTGACGGCGACCGGGATCACATTGAGGCCATGGAAGCGTACGAAGAGTCGGTCTATATTCGGCATAGGGAGATCCTCAAACCATTCCTGTCCAGCCCCAACCCATCCAGCCTGGTTGTCCGCACACTGATTCATCTCCTGGACACGCTGATCATTGAAATTGTTGTCAAAGGCAGATCCATCCCCCAGGAGGATATCCGAGCGGAAATCTCTCTTCTTCTGAAACCCTGCCTCCAGGCAGGCACCCTCACCACCTGAAACAGGATCACCAGGAGAGGGGATTCACCATTTGATCACGCATCTAACGAACGTTAAGACAAACCATGAAAACCAAACAAGTGCGGGGTAGCAGCATGATGAATCAATACCGATATCCGGTCACACCCGATACAAATGTCCATGACGGTGCAAGGAACTTTTGCCGATTGGAACAGGTGGACGAAGCGTATTTCCGGTTTTGTCTCTCCCAAGGGCAGCGATGCAATATATTCGCAAGGAGGTTGATTGCAGTGCTCAGGCGGCATTTGGTAGCGCGCGGTTTCCTGACAATGGCTTTGCTTTTTGTGGTGCAAAAACTTCTGGGTAGGGCAGGCAATCTTATTGCGGATGGGATCCCCTTGACTCAGTTGGATCCCTATCACATCTTTGCCGGCATCTCCATCCATCATATCGTTCAGATGCTGCTTGCCCTGGCTGTTATTGCCTGGCTGAGCAGGCGGCTCAAACTGCATTTTGGGTTTTGTCTGGGTGATACAAAGAAAGGCCTTCGGTACCTGGGTATCTTCGCCGCCGCATTCTTTGCTTTATCCATTGCGCTGCACCTGTTGATGTATGCCGGTGGTCAGTTGCCCCGCTACGATTTTCCGCTGAATACAAGAAACATCATGGGCACGCTTGGCTTCCAGCTGCTGCTGAGCGGACCGTCCGAAGAGGTGCTGTACCGTGCTCTGCCCGTCCCGCTCCTTGCCTATGCCTTTGGCAGAAGCATCCCGGTAAAGGGAGCCCTGACGCTGGAGGTCCTTCTGTCTGCTGTTCTATTCTCCCTGGCCCATGCCAGCTGGTCGCTTTATCCCTTTTCCTTCCAGGCGGATCCGTTTCAACTGGCGTATGCCCTTGCCATGGGCATCCTGCAGGGGATTGTGTATCAAAAAACCCGCAGCATAGTCTACCCCATGATCATGCACAGCTTCAGCAATGCCCTGATGGTTGGCACCGGATATTTGTTTACGCTTTTGTGAGCGGATCGGACGGAATAATACCCAACGCGGAGTGTACCATTGATATGCCATTTCCAAAGACAATTCCTGTCGCGGCCATACTCAGGCAATAAAAGGAAGAAAAAAATTGAACATTCTTGATTGTGCCCCATAGCCACAAAGCGCTGGACAGTGAACGGCGGTCATGTTATGCTAAGCAAAACACATAGAGTGCAAGGAGGGAAACATATGCTCTCTTCACTCAAGAATTTGCATAGCATTGTTACGGAGATGGAAAAGATTATCGATCATGACATCAACGTGACCGACAACCGCGGTATCATTATTGCCAGCACAGATCGTCTTCGTATCGGCCAGTTTCATGAACCTGCAGCCCGTGTCCTACACCGACTGCGTGACCAGAAACAAAAGATGCAGCTTGAAAGTGCTAACCGTGATGAACTCAAAAAGCGCATGGCTGATATGAGCACATTCCTAAAGAAGCAATCCACCGCCCTCACCGAATACGA
>JAAYDR010000043.1 GCA_012729115.1 Clostridiales bacterium
CTCCTGCAGCTTCTCGCGGTCGTAATCGGAAGTGGTCTCTGCGATCTGCGCGCGGATGGAGGCGATGCGGGCCTTGATCTCGGACGCGTCGCCCGCGCCCTCGACGATGGTGGTGTTTTCCTTGTCCACCTTGACCTGGCGAGCAGAACCCAGCATGTCGATGGTGGTTTCCTTCAGCTCAAGGCCGAGTTCCTCAGTGATTACCTGACCACCGGTCAGCACGGCGATATCCCGTAGCATTTCCTTGCGGCGGTCACCAAAGCCCGGGGCCTTGACAGCAACGCAGGTAAAGGTTCCACGAAGCTTATTGAGTACCAGGGTCGCAAGAGCTTCGCCTTCAACATCCTCAGCAATGATGAGCAGCTTTTTGCCGGACTGCACCACCTGCTCCAGAACGGGCAGGATCTCCTGGATGTTGCTGATCTTCTTATCGGTAATCAAAATCATGGGGTTTTCCAAAACCGCTTCCATCTTGTCGGAATCGGTCACCATGTAAGCGCTGGCATAGCCACGGTCAAACTGCATGCCTTCTACCGTGATCATTTCGGTCTTCATGGTCTTGCTTTCTTCGACAGTGATCACACCGTCATTGCCAACGGTCTCCATGGCCTCGGAGATGAGCTGACCAATGGCCTCGTCACCGGCAGAAATGCTGGCAACCTGGGCGATTGCCTGTTTGCTGGTAATGGGCTGGCTCAATTTAGCCAGACCTTCCACGGCAGCCGTGGTGGCCGCTTCAATGCCGCGTTTGAGCACCATGGGGTTCGCTCCGGCAGCCAGGTTGCGCAGGCCTTCCCGCACAATGGACTGGGCCAGCAGGGTGGCGGTGGTGGTACCGTCTCCGGCAACGTCGTTGGTCTTGGTGGCAACTTCCTTCACCAGCTGAGCACCCATGTTTTCAAAGGCGTCCTCCAGCTCAATTTCCTTGGCAATGGTTACGCCGTCGTTGGTGATCAGCGGCGAGCCGTATTTCTTATCCAGCACCACATTGCGGCCTTTGGGTCCAAGGGTGATTTTTACGGTATCGGCCAATGTATTGACGCCTTTTTCCAAGGCGCGGCGTGCATCCTCACCGTACTTGATCTGCTTTGCCATAATGGATTTCCTCCTTATATTCTAGTATGCTATCCTTATTCAACGGTGGCCAGGATGTCGCTTTGGCGGACAATAATCAGCTCTTTACCGTCGATTTTAACCTCAGTGCCCGCATACTTGCTGTAAATGACCTTCTGACCGACCTTGACCTGCATGGTGATCTCTTTGCCGTCTACCATGCCGCCGGGGCCAACAGCCAACACTTCCGCCATCTGAGGCTTTTCCTTTGCTGCGCCGGTGAGCACGATACCGCTTTTCGTCGTCTCTTCCATTTCCACGTTCTTGATGACCACACGGTCGCCAAGGGGCTTCACGTTCATGCTTATTTCCTCCCTATTGGTTTGATTTTCATTTGTTAGCACTCATCGCAACTGAGTGCTAACAGCATTGTTAGTGTACGCTATTTAGCTACATGTCGCAAACCCATTGATAACTGCTTCACGCTGTTTTTACCTATGGAATGCCGTATTTTCCCTGAATTCAATATGTTTTCTTCTATTCTCTCACTTTATCTTTTGTTTTGTTTGGTTTTCTGCTATACCCCACCTGTCTTTTTTCCGAAAATGTGGTACAATTCTCTGGAACCAGAAAGGAACGAGATCATGCCTCACCAAACTTCCATGGCCCACGCATTGCTTGCCTGGTACCGGATGGCAAAACGCCCTCTCCCGTGGAGGGAAACCAGGGACCCCTACCGAATCTGGATATCAGAGATTATGCTGCAGCAAACCAGGGTGGAAACTGTCAAGGGATACTATAAGCGTTTTTTGCAGCGATTCCCCACTGTGTCTGCTCTGGCTGCCGCACCCGAGCAGGATGTACTCAAAGCATGGGAGGGTCTGGGATACTACAGCCGTGCCCGAAATCTCCAAAAGGCGGCCCAGGTGATTACTGAGGAACATGACGGGGTATTTCCCCAAACGTACGAAGGGCTGTTGGCGCTTCCTGGCATCGGGGCGTATACTGCCGGTGCGATCTCCAGCATTTCTTTCGGACTGCGGGTGCCCGCCATTGACGGCAATGTGTACCGGGTGGCAGCCCGGTATTTCGGTATTCGCGACGATATCGGCTCTCCCGCTGTTCAGCGGCAAATAAGGGCTTTGGTAACAGACAGTCTCCCTGCAGAAGGCGTGAGCGATTACAACCAGGCCCTGATGGAACTGGGAGCTACCGTCTGTATTCCAGGTGTTCCCAAATGCGGGATCTGTCCATGGCAAAATACCTGCGATGCCTGCGGAGAACAGGATGCCCATCTTCTGCCTATCCGTATTAAAAAAGTTTCCCCTAAAGCCATGAACGTGGCAGTATGCCTGATCACCTGTCAGGGACGGATTCTGGTTATGCGCCGAACGCAAAAAATGCTCCACGGATTGTATGTTTTTTGGCTGTTGGAGGGGGATTCAGACCGGAAGCGGGTCGGGAAAACAATGGATGATCAGGAACTCCGCTGCTCCTTCGAAGCAGTCTTGGGGACTGCCCGGCACGTGTTTACACACCGGATCTGGAAGATGGAGTTACTGCACTATCGGCTTTTGAAAATTCCTCAGCAGGCAGTATTGGATGTACTGGGAGCCAGGTTGGTCACCCGGCCAGAACTACTCACCCTGCCCCTGCCCGCTGCCATGCGTGCTGCCAAGGAGGCGGCTCTGGAACTGGATTGGTAAAAGGTGGAAATCTATGCTATCATAATCTCTGATTGATTCCGAAATGAAAGGGGCCTTGTGATGGCCGCTCTGATTCACAAATTGAAGATACTTGGAAAGCGCCGCCTATCCCGGCGAGCTTTACTTATCCTCTGCGGATTATGGTGCGCAGCGATGCTCCTTCCCCTTATTTTGATTGCCTTTGATGCACATCCCGTCCATGACGACTTTGTGCATACCCAGTCCGTCACTCAGGCTTGGACACAGACGGGCAGTGTATGGGCAGCGATTAGGGCTGCCTGGGAGCACACTCAATATATGTACCGGACCTGGCAAGGCACCTATGTGGCCATGTTCTTTTCAGCTCTTCAGCCCATGGCCTTTTCCCCCCGTCTTCTCTTTCTCACACCGTTGTTGACCCTAATAGGGTTGTGCCTATCGGCTGCCTATTTTTCCAGAAACCTGTTGCGCGTGACCCTTCGTACAGATACATCGACCTGTGCTGTCTTTTTCACGGTTCTGATGACCTTACTTTTGCAATTTCTGCCCAGTGCCAGGGAAGTAATCTACTGGCCTTCCGGGACACCCTACACCCTCAGCGTTATCATGATCTTTGTAATCCTGGGGCTGCTCATCAAGCTTCACATGCAACAACAACCTCACCATTTTTTTCTTCAAGCCGGTTTGCTCTTCTTGTGCGGAGTTGTCTTGGGTGGCTGTCCTTATCCCCTGGCATTGGGGGGTACTTTGGGACTTCTGTTTGTTGTGGCATGGACCTTTCAAACCCGTTCCCCCGCGCGCTGGGCCAGTGTGAGTACACTGGCAGGCTCCGGACTGGCCTTGATGTTGGTGGTGATCGCTCCAGGCAATCACCTGCGCCAGGAGGTGATTGGGCAACCCATGAGCGCGGCAAAAGCCGTACTGCAAAGCATCGCAGAATGTGCCGAAATGACCGGCAAATGGTTCTCACCGCAGTTGGTCGCATCAGCGCTCCTTCTTGTCCTGCTCCTCGCGCCGATCTTGCGATCCAGTCCTTTCCGCTTCCGCCATCCCTTCCTATTGATGACTTTGAGCTTCGGGTGTTTGGCTGCTTCCTTTGTGCCTCCGATTTATGCCACAGGTGTGGAAGGATATCGGGTTGAGCGGGTTCTATGCAGCCTTTACATGTTCTATGTGCCGCTGATGCTGCTCAATCTGCTGTATTTTACAGGCTACCTGATTAAGCGCTTTGAAAACCTGGGGTCCTTAGTGGACATCCATGAACAGAAGGGCCCCACTATAGCAGTGATGGCCCTTAGCATCGTCCTGATGGTATGGGGACTGTTTGCCAATGCGATCATGGCCTCCCCCAGCATCGGCGCGGCCAAAAGCCTTCTCACCGGTGAAGCCGCTACCTATCACCAGGAGATGAGCCTGCGGGAAAAGCAAATCGCGACCAGCGAAAGTGCAGAGGAGGCACGATCCGCCATTCATCCGCTCATGTCTGTGCCTGTAGTACTGCCTGTGGACATGCTGCCCTATCAAAAGGATGGAGGTCTTCCTGGCCTGATGCGCAGCTATTTCAGGATGCACATGCTGGCTGATGAATACGGAGCGGGATCTATCCCGCAAGCGGAATGGGATGCTATAAACCAATAGGTCAACAATTGAGAAAAAGCCTGTGTGGTCCTTGACCATTACGCACTTGCTGTTCCATTACTCTGCAGTATCACCCTTCTCAACCCTGGCCCTGGCAGTCCGGTTCAGACTCGCCAGGGCCCGGTTATAGCTGTGGCGGATCATTTCCAGCAGGAGGCCATTCTCTACCATACCGTCCAAGTGGATGGTATTATTGTACGGTTGTTGCACCAAGGGACAATGATAGCCATGCCGCACAGCCTGTGGGTATTGCTCCCGCCAGATGATGCCTTGCACAGGTTCGCATTTCAGCGTAACCCAGCCCCGGCTTGGATACACCTGCGCAAAGATGCGTCCTTCCACCCGAGCGCAGATGGGTTCGGGCCCGAAGGGACATTCCAAATAGGCTCCAGGCTTGGTAAGGCAGTAATCCAATATCTCCTGCGGGTTCATGAACAGCCCTCTTTTCTGGGATTGTTTGCCTTGTGTTCCGGTATTATTTACCAATTCATCATTGCTTGTATCTCCCCTTGGGTGATATACTATCCCGGAGCAAAGATTGGAGGATCAGTCCTATGGCAAAGGAAATGCGCAAGCCCATCATTTTGGATGTAAACCACATGATGGCGGATATACTGGGTTTTCAGTACGGTATTGCCTCGGAGCAGGTGGATGCCATGGCGAGGGTAGCTGCCCACGCCCAAGCGGCAGTGGAAAAAAATCGGGGGACCGGCTGGCTGGGTTGGATGGATCTACCCTACAACCAGGCGGAGATTGTAGCAAAGATTGAGAAGATAGCGGCCCGGGTTCGCAAGGATTTTGATACCTTCGTGGTGCTGGGCATTGGCGGAAGTGCTCTGGGCCCCATTGCGGTACAGTACGCTCTCAACCATCAGCGCTACAATGACCTGTCGGCAAAAATGCGGGGTGGCCCCCGATTCTATGTGGAGGACAACATCGATCCGGAACGCATGGCTTCCTTGCTGGATGTGATTGATATCAAGCGTACCTGCTTTAATATCATCACCAAATCCGGAGCAACGGCGGAAACCATGAGTCAATACCTGATCATCTCCGACTTACTAAAAAAGAAGGTTGGTGATGGCTGGCAGAAGCACATCATTGCCACCACGGACCAGGAGAAGGGTAATCTCATCAAATTGGCTCATAAAGAGGGCTTTGATCTGTTCTATATCCCTTCCACTGTGGGAGGCCGCTTTAGTGAGCTATGTCCGGTAGGCCTGCTTCCCGCAGCTGTTTGCGGCATTGACATCAAAGGCCTGCTGGAGGGCGCGGCAGCCATGGATGAACGGTGCAAGACACCCAACCTGTGGAAGAATCCGGCTCTGCTGGAGGCTGTGCTTCAGTACATCGCAATGGAAGAAATGGATGCCAACATCCAAGTCATCATGCCCTATGCGGATAGCCTGAAGTATATGGCGGATTGGTTTTGCCAGCTTTGGGCCGAGTCTCTGGGCAAGAATGTGACTCGCAAGGGCATGGCGGTAAATGTTGGTCAGACCCCCACCAAAGCTCTGGGTGTGACCGATCAGCACAGTCAGCTTCAGCTATATACCGAAGGACCCTATGACAAGGTGATCACCTTGCTCAAGGTGGAGAGCTTCCGGGAAAAAGCCCTCATCCCGCATGGCTGCGAGGAGTTCGCGGATGTGGCCTTCCTGGGTGGCAAGAGCCTGAATGCGCTGATCGATGCAGAGCGCCAGGGAACCGAGTATGCGCTATACCGTTCCGGCCGGATGAACCAGACCATCATCCTTCCCCAGGTGAATGCCTATACCCTGGGGCAATTGATGTACTTCTTTCAAATGGCTACCGCTTATATGGGTGAACTGCTGGACATTGACGCTTTCAACCAGCCCGGGGTGGAGGAAAGCAAAATTGCCAGCTATGCAGTACTTGGGAACCAAAGCGATAAGTATATGAAGAAGGCTCAGGAGATGAAGGAACGCACGGAAAGCCAAAAAAGGTATCTGCTGTAAAGGTCCATTGAAAAAGGAATCCGTTTCCTCATTATCTACAGCTCAATCCAGTATCTGGCAAAGCGCTTCTCCCCGAGGTTCACCACATTTTCCAACACCGCTCCCTGGTGCTCCATCACCCTGGCAGAGGCCCTGTTCCAGGTCTCGCAGGTGAGGAGCACCTTTTTCATCCCTGATCTTCTGCACTCCTTAAGCCCTAAACCCAGCATTGCTGTGGCATAGCCCTTTCCCCGTTCACTGGGACGAATACCATAGCCGATGTGTCCTCCATACAAGCGAAGATACTCATTTAGCCCGTAGCGCAAGTTGATCGCCCCCAAGATGCGCCCGGGCTTTTGGTCTCCCATCAGAAAAAAAGTGTCGGCACGTACCTTGTCCCCCAGGTTATCACCGTTGGAGTATTGCTCGGTTTTATGCCAAAAATCAAGATAACTGTCAAGATCCAAAGTGAGGCTGTAAGGCACGATGGGTTCCTCTGCCGCGCGTATCTCCCCCACGATATCAAGCCATGCAGCTTCATGGTGAAGGCCTGGTCTTTCCAGCCAAAGACTCATTGTTCCGCCCCCCTTCTCCCTAATCCTTCATCCTCAGCCACCCAAGAGCCTTGCGATAGGAAAATAGAGAAAGGGCACAAAGATTGCAGGCAACAGGTTGGCCACTTGAATGTCCTTATGAAGGAGCATATTGATGCCGATACCCATGATGAGCAGACCTCCCACAGCGCTCATCTCCAACACCACCTGCTGGCTGAGCAGAGGAGCAATCAGATTTCCCAGCAATGATATTGCCCCCTGATACACCAGCACAGGCAACGCAGAAAGCATCACCCCCGGGCCCAGGGCGCTGGCGAACACAATGGAAGCTACACCGTCGAGAATCGATTTGGCTACCAAAGTACTGTGATCCCCGCGGATGCCGCTGTCCAGGGAACCTACCACGGCCATGGCCCCAACGCAAAACACCAGGCTGGCTGTCACAAAGCCCTCCGCAAAGGTGCTCTTCCCTGACCCTTCCCCGCCCAATTTGCGTTGGGCATAGGCGCCCAGTCTGTCCATCTTGTTACCAATATCCAACAAGGAGCCTGCTACTCCGCCTACCACCATGGACAGGATAACCAACAGCAGGTTTTCGGTTTGCAGCGCACCTCTGATGCCGATTAACAGTGTGCATAGAGCCAGGCCTTGCATCACGGTATCCGATAGGGAGGGCTTCATCCCCCGCCGGAGCATCAGCCCAATCGCTGAGCCGATCAGAATTGCCACGACATTGATCAACGTTCCGATCAAGGGTCATTCCTTCTTTTGCGATATCATGATAGGAAAAAAGTGCAAGGCATCCTTGCACTTCAAAGTAATTGAAACATTTCTTCGCTTACTGGGCAGCGGCGTTCTCCACGGGGTATACGCTGACCTTTTTCTTGTCACGTCCCATGCGCTCAAAGCGGACAATACCATTGACCTTGGCAAAGAGGGTATCGTCACTGCCGATGCCCACGTTGGTGCCAGGATGGATCTTAGTGCCCCGCTGCCGAACCAGGATGTTACCGGCCAAAGAGAATTGTCCGTCAGCCCGCTTGCAGCCCAAGCGCTTGCTTTCGCTGTCGCGGCCGTTGCGGCTGGAACCTACGCCCTTTTTGTGGGCAAAATATTGAAGATTCAGCTTCAACATGGTGATGTCCTCCCATCAATGATTTTCATATGCTTGGGGTATACAGAGGAGATATCCTCAAATCCTTGCAAGGTGGTCCTAAGTATTACTTGCGCATCGTGCCGAGCAACCTCGTCCATGTTGTTTGGTAAAGTCACCCGAATCATTGCGCTTGCGGCTTCCTGTTCCACCGTGGGTTTCACGCCTGCCACCGTTTCCAGCGCATTTACGCAGGTGGTGATGAGTGCGCTTACGGCGGCACATACGATGTCCTGTCCATACTTTCCGTACCCGGCATGCCCAGAAAGTACAAACTCCCGGAACATCTCGCCCTCCCGGATCACAGTGAGCGTGGTCATCAGCCGATGGCGGTGATTTCCACCTTGGTGTAATTCTGCCTGTGGCCAGCCTTGCGATGATAGTTCTTCTTGCTCTTGTACTTGTAGATGACGATCTTTTCGCCCTTCACCTGACCGATCACCTTGCCCTCCACCTTGGCTCCCGCCAACGTAGGAGTTCCGACCTCAACACCCTCGTTCGAGCCCAGCATCAGCACGTCGAAGCTAACCTTGCTGTCGGGCTCCTGGTCCAGTTTTTCCACGTAAATGGTATCCCCTTCGGATACGCGGTATTGCTTGCCACCTGATACGATAACTGCGTACATGGCAAAGCACCTCCCCGTTCAATCTCGCCAAGCGTAAGGCGGCAACCATGGGCGCACTTTAAAACCCCGCTTGAGCGGCTTACCGAATTAAGTTATCACAATCGCCGTGGAATGTCAACAAATTTCTTGCTTTCACGCGTTTTCTTTTCCTGTGTTGCCCCTGCTTCTGGTTCTCTCATAATAGAACATGTACTGTTGAAGCACTCCTGCGCACTTTGCGTATCGCTCGATGGGAAAATGACCGCCGTAATAGTCATTCATGATTTTCCTGATCCAAGTATCAATGGGAAAAGCCTCCTTGTGACCAAGGCTGAAAAGACAGATGCAATCCGCCACTTTTACTCCGATGCCTTTATAACTCTGTAAGTAGAGCCTCCATTGAGCATAGTCTCCAGGGCCAAATCGCTTGTCCTGTTGATCCCGAAGATAGTGTCCGGCTGCTTCCAGCAGATAGCTTGCCCGATAACCAAGACCGAGTTCCCGGAGGGTGGCAATACTGGAGGAAGCGATTACATCAGCCTCAGGAAATTTGCCAAAGGCATCACAGAGCCGCTGAATGATTTGCTTAATCCGGGGGATGTTGTTGTTCTGGCTGATGATAAAGCTCAACATGGTTTCCCAGAGTTCCTGTCGCAGAATACGCATTCCATAGGAAACCTTCGCCGCGGCTTGCAGATAGCTGTCTTGAGGGTCGATCTCCCTGACAATGGCGGGATAGTCCGTATCCATGTCAAAGTATGGGGCCCACACCCGTTGCCAGTCCTGGGGGGAGCAATCGGCCTGTATCAGATCTGGTGTGGGCTGGCTAATGGTGAGGAGTTTGCCAAAAGCGGGTATGCGGTAATGGTTCGCGTCGATTTTCTCCCAGCGAAAACACTGTCCACTGTCAGCCATTCTATCCAAATCAAAAAAGTCAACAGCCAGTTGAATTTGTCTTCCCTCCATTCCAGATAACGCACAGCTGACGTTGCATGCAAGCAACGCCAGCTGTGCTTTGTTACATTAGTTCATCCTTTATCCACGTAAGTGCAACGCCTCTGGTTCTCCCTAGCGGCCTGTTATACCTTCTGTCCGCAATTGGTGCAAAACTTCGCACCTGTTGCCAAAGGAGCGCCGCAAGCTTCGCAAGCGGTTGGTGCAGCCTTGGTCTGGGTGGCACCACATTGCGGGCAAAACTTGCTGCCAGCAGGGATTGCCTGGCTGCAGGAAATGCAGGGGGTTGTATTCTGGGCCTGGGGAGCAGCCGGAGCAGCGCCCATGCCCATGTTCTGGGAAAAGAGCTGACCCATGGCCGCGCCCGCGCCCATGCCAACGCCAATGCCCGCCATTCCGCCGCCGGGGTTATTGGCAGCTTCGCGCAGGGCCTCTGCAGCCTGGTATTGGGTATACTTATTCAGATCACCCACCACGCCCATGGAGGTACGCTTGTCGATGGACTTTTCCACTTCCTCGGGCAAGCTGATGTTTTCGATAACAAAGCTGGTGAGGGTGAGGCCCAGCGCTTCCACCTTGGGATTAAGGGTGGTCAGTGCAAACTGGCTTAGCTCGTCATAATTGGCAGCCAGGTCAAGGGCGGGAATTTTGCTTTGGGCGATGGCGTCGCTAAGACCGGATACAAGGGTTCGTGTAATCTGACCCTCCACGCCTTCCACGGTGAACAGGCTGCTGGTACCAAACACCTCTTTGAGGAAGGTGGTGGGGTCCTTGACCCGGAAGGAATAGATTCCAAAGGCGCGGATCCGGATCATTCCAAACTCCGTATCCCTCATCATGACAGGGTTACTGGTACCCCATTTGATGTCCAGGAACTGCTTGGTATTGATGAAATACAGATCGCTTTTAAAGGGAGACTTGAAGCCGAACTTCCAGCTTTTCAGCGCGGTAAGGATCGGCATGTTTTGGGTAGTGAGCTCATAGCGGCCCGGCTGGAACACGTCTGCCAACTGGCCTTCGTTCACGAAGACCGCCACCTGGCTTTCCCGGACAGTGAGCTGCGCCCCCATCATGATCTCTTTGCCATTCATGTCATAACGATATACCATCGTATCCTGGGTGTCGTCCGTCCACTCGATCACGTCAATGAGCTGGCTGTTGATGATGTTTTTGATGAAACCCATGGCTCAAGGCTCCTTTCGTTTTTTGACCACTGATTTTATTGATTTGGTTCGCTGCGACACTCCTCCGCGGCCAGTGCGGTCAGGGAGGTTAGGGTCTTCGTGTCCATGAGCGTCATGGAAAGGCCCAAATAATTCTGGATCTGTTCAATGGTCTCTCTGATGTATCCCAAGGCCCGATCCGGCGATACCTCTGCCTTGTCGGGCTTGTGGGGATTGGCGGAAACCATCACCCGCACCTCCTCTGGTGAGATTACGGCCACATGCAGTTTCATATGATCGTGTTCCTCGCCAAAAAAGTTCCGAAGGGCTACCTCCAGGCGATCACTTCCGTAATGCCAGCGCTCGGTGATAAAGTTGTCCCCCTGGGGTATCGACAGCCGAATGCGCAGAAAAGGTGCGTCGATCTTTTCGGGGCAGCGCAGCATGCGGTGATGGGTCAGTATGTAGTCACGGGTGGGTGCCATTCCGGAAAGCAGCTTTTTCATCCAGCGCTCCTGCACCATCTTCAGACGGTATCCCTCATCATACTCATCATCGGAATCATCCGCGTGAAGCTGATTGAGCAGCTGATAAACCTCCCTCATGATTGCCCATTGACTTTGTTCCGTGTCGGCAATCGCAAAAACCGGCATTAGGGAATACTGCTCGTCCATGTAAACGTTCAGAGGGGCAAAGGCCGGGTCATTGTCTATGGCGATCGCATCAATGTGATGCATTCGCATACATTCCTTTGCATCGTCCACAGTACTACGCAAACGGGGGGGCTTGTACCCCATCGCTTCCCAGCCCTCCATGGAGGCAAACATCTCCTCAACTCGTGCATCCTTGGTGACGATTAGCAACCTGTACACGCGCAACCCTCCATGTCCTCTGATATGGCTTCGTCCCCCATTATACTCATAAAAGATAGAAATTTCAATGATATACAGAATTTGTGTGCCGGCCTTGGAAAACAAAGTCTATCATGGAGCAAAATCGCCGTCAGGAGGCCTTGGCCGGCAAGTCGATATGAAGCTCTTTGGCCAAATCTACCAGAGTATCCAGGGCTGTAACGATCTGCTCCGGCTTGTGCTCACTGATGACACAAAAGCGCAGCCTCGCCTTGTTCTTTGGAACGGCGGGATACACGGCGGGGGGTACGAAAACCCCTCGCTCGCGCATCTTGTTGCTCAACAGGAAGGCGTCCTCATCCTTGCCCACCAACACAGGCAGTATGGCGGTATGGCCGGCCAGACAAATGTTCAGGTTGCGCTTCTCTGCCTCCTCCACAAAGGTGTCTATGTTGCGTTTCATGGACTGCATAATCGCGGGATTGCTTCTGAGCAGGCGGATGGAGCATAGGGTTGCCGCCGCCAAGGGCGGCGATATGCCCACGCTGAACACAAAGCCGGGCAGGTTGTAGCGCAGGTATTCAATGATCGCCTTGGGTCCGGCCAGATAGCCGCCGCAGGTCCCCAGTCCTTTGGAGAGGGTCCCCATCTTGATGTCGATGTCATCAGGCTGAAGATGAAAGTATTCGTCAACACCACCGCCGGCTTCCCCAATGACACAAGCGCTATGAGCCTCGTCCACCATCAGGAAGCATCCGTACTTCTTTTTAAGCTCCACAAACTTGGGTACCGGAGCGATGTCACCGTCCATACTGTAAGCACCCTCGATGATGATGAGTACTTTTTCATAGCGGTGGCGCTGAGCTTTGAGGATCCCTTCAAGGGCTTCATAATCGTTGTGGGGAAAAGGTTTTGCTGTGGCAAGGCTTAGGCGGCATCCCTGATCTACCGAATTGTGCGCAAGCGCATCAAACACGATTAAATCTTTCTTGCCACAGAAGTTGCCCACAACCGTAACGTTGGTGGAGTGCCCACCGACAAGAACCAAGGCGCTTTCCGCATGCTTCCACTGGGCCAACTCACTCTCCAATTCCTGGTAGAGAGTCTTCTCCCCCGCCAGCAGCCGGCTGCCGCTGGCGCTGGTACCATACTGGTCAATGGCCTTCTTGGCAGCCTCCATGACCTCAGGACGCCCGCTCATGCCTACGTAATTGTAACTTCCAAAGTTGAGCACTTCATGACCTGCCATGAGGCTCTTGTCCTTCAGGGCTGAATCATGGCACACAAAGTAGGGATTATCCATGCCGCTTTCCATCAAACCCTGCATGCGTGCCTGGAAGCTCTGATACTCAGGCGTATCCTCAAAGCAGGTGATGGGGGTTATTTCCTCATCCTCCGGACGGGCTGCCTCATTCTCATACGCTACATTGCCGGTGATCTTATCATAGAGCAGCGCGCTCAGATCGTTGACGGAGGTACAACGTCCATACTCCTCCACGGGGATTACCACATTGAAAAGTTCCTCAACCTTGAGAGATATGGAGAGAACCTGCAGGCTGTCCCCCTTCAGATCATCAATAAAATGGGCATCGTCATGGATCTCCGTTTCCGGAAGCACCAATGCTTCGGCATAAAGAGCGCGAACCTTGTGTTTGATCTCCTCCATCTGCAGGTCAGTGGGCTGCACCTCCTTCACCTGGATATCCACCGGGGGTGGTACAGGTTCGGATTCCCGCTTGACGGTGAGGCTAAGGTCCCGGTAGGCCAGCTTCTTGCCCTCGATGCCTTGCTTTAGCTCGATCCGCTTCACCTTGATGCCATTGACAAGGGGAAGCCGTTCCGGGGTGACCAGAACCCGGGTGAGACGCTTCATGGTGGGCAGCTTGGCGTTGAGTGCTACCACCTGCTTCATTAAACTTTCCAGGAAGGAATCATCTTTGTAATGCTCACCTACGTTAAGCACCAGGGTGATATCTTCATACTTTTGATTCTTGCCGGGCCTTTTGATACCCAGCACCGTCATCTGATCGTAACCCTCCAGTGCGGAAAACACGTCTTCCAGCTCATCCGGATACACGTTCTCCCCGGACTCGTTGATGATTATATCCTTGCACCGGCCTTCTACGAAGACCCGGCCATCCTTCCCGAGCCGGACAATGTCCCCGGTGGGGTACCAGCCGCCCTCCAGCACATCCGGGGGCAAGAGGATGCCGTCCACCAATCGGCCTGTGTGGATGGATGCGCCCTTGATAAGCATCTCACCCCTGCGGCCGGAAGCATCGGTCTGGCGGAGACGGTACTGTACGTTGCTCAGGGGCTTGCCCACGGAGCCGGAGATCCGCTTGCGCAGGCTCATGGACACTTCCACGCTGGTCAGCGCGGTTTCCGTCATGCCGAAGCCGCAGACGGTATAATAGCCCAGGCCATTGAACAGCTTTAAATGCTCGGTGGGTGTGTGGCTGCCACCCAGGATCACCACCCGCAGCTGGCTGCCCAGGGCGTTCTCCAAAATGCTTTTAAACAGAACCTGCCCTCCCAGCCAAAGACCGAATCGAGGTGCGATCCTCTGGGTCCCCAGGCTCAGGTACATCATGGCATTGAAAAGGCCCTGCTTAAGCCTGCTCTCTTTGGCAAGCTTCTTGCGAAGCGTAGTACACATGTTATTGGCCAACAAGGGCACAGTGATCATCATCTCCACCCGGCAACGCCGAGCGGTCTGCACAATGGTAGCAGGAGAGCGATCCTTCAGGTACACATTGGTATACCCGATGAAGCTAACCCACAACAAATTCGCAATGAAGCCCAACACATGGTGATAGGGCAAAAAGGCAAGCACTCGCATATTACGGTTATCAATGAGGCGCTTGTTTTCCTCGTAAATAAGCTGAGAGCTGAGCACCTGTTCCGCGATGGCTCTGCCGTTGTACACAAAAACGCGGCTGGTGCTGGTTGTTCCGCTAGTACAAAGGGCCACATTGTCTCCATAATCCGGGATAAAATCCTGGGCTGCTGGTGCTGCAAAAAGTTCAACAGCTTTTATTAGCTTGACACCCGTCAGGCTCCGCTCCTTTTGGGTGATGATGATGTCGCTTCCCGCCTGGCTCATCAGGTAGGCAATCATATCATCCGGGAGGTTTGCATCCAGCAGCAGGGCATTGTACCCAGCCTGGATGACCCCCCAGAAGGTAGGGTACCACTCCTTACAGGTTTCCAGGGAGATGGCAACAAAAGCACCGCGTTTTTCAACTCCAATGGCATTGCGCAGATAGGCTGCATAATTGACCGACCATTGCCTGTACTGGGTGTAGGTGGTGATTTGCTCTTTATCATCCACCAACTCCACTGCGGCGGCCACATCCCCATATGCGCAGGTCAGTTCAAACAGGTTGCGCAGGCTCATGTCCTGGCGCAAAGCTTGGCTTTTCTCCATGATATCATATATTGCCATGGCTTCCCTCATCCCTTCTTCACATAATAGGCGCGTATCCCGGCAAAAAACAAACCGGGGGGAAGCAACCCATGAAGCCAACACGCTGTCCGTTGATCCAATCGGGCGATTCGCAGGCGATATCGCGGTTTCCGACGGTTGGCTTGACGGAGCACCTTCAGGCCCAGGGTTTCAGGGTGCAGCCCGCCCATTTCGTCCCGCTGAATGGTCATGCAAGTGCTGGCGTACTCTTTGGCATAAGTCTGGAGAAGGTTTCCCAGTTTTAAGCGATAGGCCTGGCTCCCCTTCTGATGATCCCCGGGCTCCACCACACACACCGAAATTCCAAAGGGCCTCACCTCCATGGCCAGGCACTGGGCGTAACCCTCGATGGCATGTTTACTGGCGGTATACGCGCTTTGGAATGGGATACCCAGGATACCGTTGAGCGAGGAAAACAGAAAAAGC
This sequence comes from Clostridiales bacterium, assembly GCA_012729115.1. Taxonomy (GTDB): domain Bacteria; phylum Bacillota; class Clostridia; order Christensenellales; family Aristaeellaceae; genus Limiplasma. The sequence continues at coordinate 15,509 of JAAYDR010000043.1, forward strand.
TTTCCGGAGCCCTGTTCGCGCATAACAGGCAATACTTTGGTTATCATGCGAGTCATGCCCAGGAAGTTGGTACTCATCACCCGTTCATACAGATCTGTTCCTGTTTCCTCACAAGAGCCCAGGGATAACAAGCCTGCGGAGTAGCAAAGCACATCCACCCGGTTGCTCAATGTGAGCGCCTCCCTGACAAAGGCATTGCAGCTACCTTCGTCAGTTACGTCCAGGGGCAAGTGGTAATACGCCTCCCCCACTTGCCGGTCTTCTGGCATCGTGAAGGAGCGTGCTCCCGCCACCACCAGCCACCCGTCCTTGGCGAACGCTTGCGCGGTCGCCAAGCCCAGACCGCTGGATGCGCCAATAATCCATGCGGTTCCTTTCGTTTTCACTTTGACCTCCCCAATAATTGCGATAAAATGGTTTGAATAGTAAAACAGATGTAGTATACCGCAAAGGGGAACAGGTTGCAAGTTGCATTGGCTGTGCTTCATGCCGCACCGCTTTTTATTGTCTGGTTTTTCACAAGTTCGTTTCACAAGTCCTTCCAGTGTGATATACTTTTTTAGAAGGGAAACTGTTTGAAGATTTTCGGCTTTGCCTAGGACTCGTGCAAACTCCCTTCCAAAGACTCCATGGATTTGCCCCATGATGCAGAGAGGAGGATGTCCATGCGGTTCTTGTTGGCTGTAGCTGATACTTCAGAGGCTGCTATTTGATTGTTCTTCTACCGGTCTATCTGTTCACCAGCCAGGAAGAATGTAGATGGAGGTAAAGATATGAAGAAAAATGTACTCTGGGTTACTCAAACCGCCGCTGCTATCGCTTTGCTCATCGTCATGCAAGCTGTTACCGCACCCCTTGGCAATACATTGATTACAGGTTCAATTGTCAATTTGATTTTAGTTGTTTCCGTCATGATCCTTGGCTTGCCCGCAGGGCTCACTGTCAGCGCCGTTTCCCCCGTTTTCGCCAAGCTGCTGGGCATCGGCCCTCTTGGGGAGATCATCCCCTTTATTATGCTGGGGAACATGGTACTGGTGTTGCTGTGGCACCTGATTGGAAAAAAGTCCTTTGCCAAGCAGCCCCTGCCTCACCTCACCGCCGGAGTCATCGCCTCTGTTGCGAAGTTCTTGGTCCTGTATGGGACGATTGTGAAGATCGCAATTCCCTATCTGCTTCGCTTACCGGATGGCCCAGCCAAAGCAATCACCGCTACCTTCTCTCTTCCGCAACTTGTTACTGCGCTCATTGGCAGCGGTGTGGCCATTGTTATTCTTCCGTTGCTACAAAAGGCCCTTTCCCAAAGGTCCGCTTAAGGAACCCAGGCTCTGCCTGGCTGTGAGGAAGCCCCCAGGAGCCGATATACTCCCGGGGGCTTCCATAATTTGCCTATATCCGGTATTATCGTCCGATCCGCTTAAGCGTCGCCTGCCATCCCAGGTCGATGGCCTTTTGATGGGAGGTCGCATAGGGCCCGATCGCTTTTACCTGTTGCTCGGTACGGGGGAAGTGGATGCACAGGTGCCCTGGGAAGTTATTGTTCTTGATGTGGTAGGTTTCATGGGGTGTATTATGAGTGGAAGCCATGTACACAGTGCCATCGCTGAACACAACCCATACCGCCTTCGGACTCCAGGTGGTAATCCCGCCGAAAGCCCGGTTCATGCTGGCGGTATCATTTGCGGTGAGAGGCTCCGCATCCGCGTGGGCTCCGATACTGAAAATATTCAGCTGCCAACTGATACCTGTTACAAAGTCATATACCGTCACATTGGGGTAGATCTTGCAGCGGGCCTTGATTTCAGTATACCAGTTAGCATATCGCACATTGGCCGGGTTGGGTGCACCGGTCAGGCTTAAAGCCGGCGCTTTGGTGGATGTGGAGGCAGAATCTGCCTTCTTGGCAGTGCTGCTGTTAAGCTTGGCAAGGGTCAGACTGCCAGCAATGCCGTCTGCCGTGAGGCTATTGCGTTTTTGGAACGCAATTAAGGCCAGGCTTGTTTTTGAACCGAACTTGCCATCTGCTGTGCCGGTCAGATAGCCCAGGGCAATCAGGCGGAGCTGTAAGTCCTTGACGGAGGCGCTCACCATACCTTCCTTGAGGATGGTGGCGGTCTGCACCGTCTTCTTCACCACAGCGGTGGCATACAGCGTGGACTGGGTTTTGGCTCCGGCAACCCCATCCCCGATGAGGTTATTGGCCTTCTGAAAGGCGATCAGGGCACTTTTGGTACCTACACCGAACTTGCCGTCTGCTACGCCAGTCAGATATCCCAACTCGATCAAACGGTTTTGAAGAGCGGTTACGTCGCTGCCGGTACTTCCATAGCGAAGTGTTATTCCCGGAGCTACAAGGGCGCTGCCCCGGACAGCACTTTCACTGTACAGCACGCTCTGGGTCTGGAAACCCGCCTTGCCGTCCACCGCCAGGCCATTGGCCTTTTGGAAAGCGCGTACCGCAGTGATATCATCCTCCAGATACACACCGTCCAGACGGGAAGAATAATACCCCAAGTCCATCAATCGTTGCTGAAGCTGCTTGACAGCATTGCCTCTGGACCCTGCCATAATGACTACCGTTGTCTCTGGCGTCAAAGGAGCGGTTGTGACAACAGGGATGGCAGTCGCCATGGCGCTTGGTGCGTTAATCCCAAAGAGCACAGCCCGGGTCTGAATCCCGCACACCCCATCCTCCTTCAATGAGCTCTTCTTCTGAAAAGCCTTGAGGGCCTTGACACTGGAAGCGCCAAACTTACCGTCCACCTTGCCGTCATAATAGCCCAGATCCTTAAGTCGCTGCTGTACCGTCTTGGCATCTTCACCCTTGTCCCCTTCCCGGACAATCCCAGTGGGTTGGGCGGAAACAGGCATAGGGGTGGGGGTGACGATGGTGCCGGCAGAAAGGGCTGTGGCACCAAACAGCCTATCCTGGGTGGCTGAATCCGCCTCGCCCGTCACACGCATGTCATGCAGCAGCTGAAAATCCTTGATTGCCTGAACAGTGGCCTTATCGCAGGTTCCGCTGACTTCGCCCAAGTAAAATCCGAGCTCCTTAAGCCGTGCCTGAAGTTTTTGCACAGGCTCCCCCACCTTGCCGGACGTGATGGTAAAGCCCGGAAGGGGGGGGATGGTTTTCAGGATTTTACGATAGCCCTGAGGGTTCTTGGGGGTGCCCTCATAAAGCAGAAGCTGGAAATTGCCATCGGCGATGCCATCCTGCTTCAAGCCATTTCTTTTTTTACAGGCATTCACGGCCTCTTCTGTTTGAGCTCCATATTTGGAATCAATTTTGCCTTTGTAATAGGTAAGCTCCGTCAGGGCCTCCTGCAATGCTTTCACCATCGCCCCGGCACTCCCCTTTTGCAGAGTGCCATACTTGGCAGCCTCCGGGCTGGGTGTGGTCTCCGCTTTTGGCGTGGGGGTTGGGATGTTGGCAAGATTCACATAGGAGCTCACCACATAGCCTGTCTTGCCTTTGTACTTCACTTTGGCAAAGCCAGTGGAGGTAAGGCTTACAACAGTCACCACCTCATCCCTGGGGATGGACAACAGTACATCGGCGGTGGCATTGTCTGTTTTACGAAGCTTGACCCGGTCAATGGTATTGGTGTCATAAGGGTACTTGTCCACAGCCGACGGTGCCGGCTGGGAGGAGGCGACTGTGGGCCCCGGGTCGGCTGCGGGAGATACGCCGTCTACATATTCCTTCAGGGCATAGCCGGTAACGGTTCCAACTTTGATCTGGTAATAGGAGCCGGACACACCCAGGATGGTGATGCTATCACCAGCTTGCAGGCGCTTCACCACCACCGCTGAGGAACTGGCGGATTTGCGCAGGTTTACATTCTCCCCGCATGTTGTATCATAGGGATAGGCAGCGGCCAATGCGGACCAACTGATAGACGCCAGCCAAATGAAGCACAGCAACCCTGCCACCCAGCGGCTTGTCCTTGCGCCCTGTCTCATCTTGCACCCTCCCATTGGGACATACTTCATATCATCACCATTTTATGTCAGTTCCATAAAGGTGTCAAGGCGAATATGTTACATAGATGTAATATTACCCCCTATAATTTCCTGGGAATCATTCTGGCCTTCTTGCTGCGGCCAAGTTTCTTACGCACATAGGCTTCAGCCTCCGGGTAGAGGCCTGTGGGGCAGGTTACCACCATTACCTGCCAATAGCTGGGCTGAAAGAACAGGAGCTGCCGTGTCTCCCGCCAGCAACGCACCCGGCGCACATCCTGCCAATGTATTTCTACCCTGTGAATCAGCATGGGGCCGGGCACAACATCCCGCTGAGGGTTGAGTTTCTCCACAGCCTGCGGGGAGAGAAAGCGGGCGTACAGCCTGATGGCTGTGGGGTTCTGGAGGTAGGTATCTCTGCGTACCCCCTCCTTGTCAAGGGTGAAATGAACTACCTCCGGACCCTGAATGAGCAAGATTAGCATCATGAGCAACAGCATAACACCCAAAGCCGTCACCAGCGTCCAGAAAAAGCCCTGTAAAAACAATGCCTGAATTCCCCTGCCACCGCTGAGCACGCCCTCCAGCAGCAAACTCAGCACCGCAACAAGAAAGAGCACCGGCAGCACCACCCGCAAGGCATGGTTCCACGCAAACCAATCCCGCACAGGAATTCTTCCGATCTGGAAGGATAGTCTCTCATTCGTTTTACTGAGCTTTCCGGCGCAGAAAGGACAGGCATCTCCCAGTGGAACCTCCCTTTTACATCTGCGGCAATAATTCATCATGGACATTTTGTTTCCTCCAAGCATCCCTGCAAACAGGCACTTTCTTCCATTCCCCATCATACAATGGGGAGAGAACACCTGGAAAGGAGCATTTCGATGATACGGCCAACCATGTCCGGAACTACTCCCTCCGAAAGAATCTGCGCTGAGGAATACATCGTTAAAAAAGGTGACAGCTTCTACCTGATCAGTCATAAGCTTGGCGTGCCCTTACGGGATCTGCTGGCTGCCAACCGGGACATACATCCTGCCCGTCTGATGGTGGGCGATGTTCTGTGCATCCCCAGAGAAGAGGACGACAGCGTTCAAAATGGCGCAACCGGCAAAACGGGAGCCACAGGGGTGACTGGTCCCACCGGTGAAACCGGGCCCACAGAGGTCACGCCTCCCGAGGATACATCAGGTGGAGTAGAAACCGGGCCCACTGGACCCAACTGCCCTGTAGAAGAACAGCACACCGTACAAGCCGGTCAAACCGTGGCCGATCTCCAACTGCGCAATCTGGTAAGCCGTAACACAATCGCTACCGCCAACCCCAATGTCAATCTGGAACAGCTTGCTCCCGGCCAGGTGTTATGCATCCCCACGGAGAACATCCCCTGCACCGTGCCTCCAACCTATACACTGAAAGAGAATGACACGCTGGAAACCGTAGCCATCCGCTTTAATCTGCCGGTGGCATCTTTACTGCGGGCCAATCCTTGCCTGGCTCCCCAGGACTTTGAATGCGGTGTGACCGTCATCCTGCCTTCATAATCAGCCTGCATCCTCCAGCAGTCTTTCTACCAGACGCTGGACATACTGCCGTACATATTGTGCATCGGAGAAGACGCTTTCCTGGCTCTTGGGCTCATCCCCCATCAGAGCCACGAATTGACTCACCTTTAGGCCCAATGCGTCCTGCATGTCCTGATCACTGCCGCCTTGGGAGACAAGGTAGTAACAAAGGATGGAATCTTGTTGACCCATCCGGTGAGCCCGGTCTTCCGCCTGACTGTGCACAGCCGGTGACCAATCCAGTTCACCAAAAACCACGCAGGTAGCCTGCTGCAGGTTAAGCCCTGCCGCTGCCCGCAGGGAGATACAGCATAATGGGGTGCGGCCTTCCATAAAACGCTCCACAGAGCGCTCCTTCTGCGCGGTGGTTTCACGACCCGTAATAAAGGCCGGTGAAAAACCGTGCAGTTCCTTTTTATACAGGTCCATCACCTGATGGTGGTGGGCAAAAAGCAGCACCCGCTCTCCGTTCTCCAGCAGGGCTCGGACAAACTGAGCCACATAGGGGGCCTTGGCAATTCCGGTGGCCTGCCGTTCACCCTGCTCCACCTCCATCTCCATCATCGCACGCTGGGAGGCGTTGAGTTCCGGTTCAGCCTTCAGTTGGCGCAGCTTCTCGGCCACGGGCTGCATCAGTTTTCGATAGGTCACATCATCACTGTCGATGGGCATCACCAGGCGGCGCTTGGGTGGCAGGTCCTTGAGCACATCCTGTTTCACGCGGCGCAACATGAGACCCTCCCGGCGCAGGAACTCACCCAGCAACTCCGGCTTGGCCACAATCTGGTTACCATAACCGTAGCACCATTCCCTGGTGAAGCTCTCATAATCACCCAAAAAGTGGAAATCCAAAATATTGACCACATTCCAGATCTCAGCACCCCGGTTGTAAATGGGGGTACCGCTAAGCCCCACAATCCGTTGGGCATTCTGGGCCAAGAGGCTGGCGGCGGAGTACTTTTCTGTGCCGCTGTGGCGCAACTCCTGAATCTCGTCGAAAATTACCGTTTCAAAGCCATACTGAGGCAAAGTGTCCTTCCACCCCCGCAAAAGCAGATAATGCATGAGATAGATATCCGCCATGGGAAGCTGGTAGGGCTTGAGGCCCTTCACAGTATGTACTGCTACGGGGCCGCCGCCTGGTTTGCGCAGGAATCGAGCGATCTCGCTCTCCCAGTTACGCAGCAGATGAGCCGGAGCAATGACGATCACGGGATACCCCTGGGTGTGAGAGAGCATAGCCAGAGCTTGAACCGTCTTGCCCAAACCCATTTCATCCGCCAGGAGGCAACGATCGCTTCGCAGCAAAAAGGCCAAGCCCTCCTCCTGAAAGCCTGCCAGCTTTCCTTGAAACACATGAGGCACGGGGGAAATCCGATCAGGGGCATGAAGAGCACTCTCCCTCATCACCACATATTCACGGGCTTGAAAGAGCGCCTCTCGCCAGCGCTCCATATCCTTTTCCTTTACTACCAAGGGATAGCGGAGCATCAGCCAGTTCAAATCCCCTATTACCCTCCGGTGGGCACTAAAGCGTGCTTCCCCCCGACGATTGGTTTCTGTGCCTGGAAACAGGCGCTTGCATAGCTCCGTGACCACAGGGTCTGCCTTCACAACCCAGCATTTGCGCTTGGGCTGATAGGATAAGGTGCCATAGACCCGGTATACAGGATTATGCTCCCGTTGAGCTCCACTGCCATCCGCCAGATAGGGCGGGAGAAAGAATTCCCCTGCGTCACCATTCATGGCAGGGCCACCCCCCAAAGCTGCGGTAGAGTCAAGACATCAACGGGCTTGCCGCCCAATGTCTCCGGCAACTTCACATACCGCTGGGAAATGACGATGAGGGCAGATATGCTCTTGCAGGCGGCGTATCGCAACAGCTGCGCCTGAATGAGGCCGGTGTCCGGCTTTCCCTTTTTTATCTCGATCCCTACATCCCCCACCAGAAAATCGATACGGCAGCCCTTACCAATCACAGCCTCATGGGTAAAAGAAAACCCGGCCTCCAGCAACCGCTCCCGGACCATCCGGTGAATATCAATTTCATAGGGTGCAAAAGGAGGTCGCATGGCCAAAAGGGCTTCCCAAACCGCCTCTCTCATCCAGGGACCTCCTTTCGTGTTCTGCTCTGCTGGTCGAATTACTGCCAATCGACCTACAGCATAATGCGTTTGTTCTCCCGGCTCTCCTTATAGAGCACAAAGCGCCTGCCAATGCACTGTACGCTTTGGGCATGGACTTCCCGGCATAGAATTTCTGAGGCTTCCTTGGCGGTGAGCTCACAACCATTCTGCACCGCGCATTTGATGAGCTCCCGTGCCTCCAGGGCGTCATAGGCCTCCTTCACAGTATGCTGGGTAACACCGTCCTTGCCGATGTAAAGAATGGTATCCAGGGTGTTGGCGATGCTCCTCAGCATAGCCCTTTGCTTGCTGGTCAGTTCCATGATAGCTTCTCCTTACTCCACAAAGTCAAATTCCATATCACCAATCCGGATGGTATCCCCTTCCCCCGCGCCCTTTTCCCTCAGAGCATCGATAATTCCTTTGTCCCTCAGGGTCCGATGGAACCAGTTGAGGCTTTCCTCATCCTCGAAGTTCACGCTATCGATGAAGTGCTGCATGGCAGCTCCCTCCACCACGAAAGCATTGCCTTCCCGGCGAATCACATAGTCTTCTCCGGGCATGGGCCGCTCCACTTCCTCTTCCTCTGCAAAAACCCGCGGGGGCGGCAACTCAGGCAACATGCCGACAATCCTGTCCAAAAGGGTATCAAAACCCTGGTTCATGGCCGCGCTTACCGGAAAGGCTTCATAGCCCAGCTTGCCAAAGGCATCCATTAACTCCCGGATCCGAGCCTCCTCGGGGATAAGATCCTGCTTGTTGAGGATCACCAATTGGGGTCTGCCTTCCGGTTCCCCGTACTTTTCAAGCTCCTCTTTGATAATATGGAAATCCTCCAGCGGATCCCGGCCTTCGCTGCCGGAGGCATCCACCACATGCAACAGAAGCCGGGTACGCTCCACATGGCGCAGGAAGTGATACCCCAGGCCCACACCCTCGCTGGCTCCTTCTACCAGCCCAGGAATATCCGCCAGAACAAAGTCATTGTGCTTCCAACGAACGATCCCCAGGTTTGGGGTCAGAGTGGTGAAGTGATAATTGGCGATTTTGGGCTTGGCGGAGGTTAAGACCGACAGAATGGTACTCTTGCCCACATTGGGAAAACCTACCAGCCCGACATCCGCAATGGTTTTCAATTCCAACCAGAAGGTGCGGGCTTGGGTCTTGATGCCAGGTTTGGCGAAGTTGGGGGCCTGACGGGTTGGGGTGGCGAAATGCTGATTTCCAAAGCCACCCTGACCTCCCCGCAGCAGGACCCTTCGCCCCCCCGGCTCGCTCATATCCGCCACTACGGCCCTGTCCTCCTCCCGAAGGAACACGGTACCTACAGGCACCTTGATGATCAAGTCCTGGCCGTTTTTTCCATGGCATCGGTTCCCCATGCCATCCGCGCCGTTCTCTGCAAAGTATTTGGTATGAAAACGGAAATCCAGCAGGGTGTGCATGTTTGGATCTGCTATGGCAATCACGCTGCCGCCGTTTCCTCCGTCGCCTCCGTCAGGCCCTCCGTTGGGTACGTATTTCTCCCGATGAAATGCTACGCAACCGTTACCGCCGTCTCCTGCCTTGGCGATAATTTTTACCCGGTCCACAAAAGATGCCACGCTACTCCTCCATGAGCGGCTATTTATCTTGCCGCAGTCGTTTTGTTCTGTCCGGTTATGCTTGTTTTCCATTTGGGCTTAGCCTGTCGCTCCGCTGAAGACTCGGCAGATGGCCTTCCCTTGGATTTGGGTTTATCCTGTGCAGAGGGCTTCTCCCCCAATCCATAACTGCAATAAGACCGGAGGGTACAAATCTCGCATGCCGGGTTCTGGGCATGACAGACTCTCCGTCCATGATAGATCAGCCAATGATGGGCATCTATCCAGTCCTTCATGGGGACGTTCTCCTTGAGCTGTTTTTCCGTTTGCTCTACGTTCTTGGCTTGAGCAAGCCCCAAGCGGTTGCTGACCCGGAACACATGGGTGTCCACGGCAATGGCGGGTACACCAAACGCATTTGCCAGCACCACATTCGCAGTCTTTTGCCCTACGCCTGGCAGGGCGGTCAACTCCTCCATCGTCCGGGGCACCTGACCTGCGTGCCGAAGGGCAATCAAACGGCAGGCCTCCACAATGTTGCTAGCCTTGCTTTTAAATCCACAACTCTTAACGATGGGATATACCTCATTGACATCGGCGGCCGCCATGGCCTCAACGGAGGGATAACGGGCAAAGAGCTCCGGAGTGACCTTGTTTACTTGTCTGTCTGTACACTGGGCAGAAAGGATGGTGGCCACCAGGGTCTCATAGGGATTGGAGAAGTTGAGCTCGGGCCCTGCCTGCGGATACAGTCTTTTCAGTTCCGCCAGAATCTGATTTCGTTTGGCAGTCATGGCTTGTCCTCCCCTTCGTTGATCGGGTCTGCGTTCTTCTCCTCTTCCTTTGCCTGGGAAAAGAGCCTGGTCTGACCCAAACCCCGGGCTACGTAATAAACCACAACGATGGATATGGGGATGTCGATCAGGTAAGTCAGTAACCGGCCTTCCACCAGCACCCAATACCCTTTTGGGATAAAGTAGGTTAGCCAATAGGAATTGAGAAAAAGGTTTATCAGGGCAACGCAAACGCAGGTAACTGCCACCCGCCACCAGGCAGCCTTTTTACGGTACAGCATCAAACCGTAGACCAGACCTGTAAGGGCATAGGTGAGGGTGAAGCCAGGAAAATACGCCCCGGATGGAAACAATTGTGCACCGAAGAAATCTCCCAGAGCCCCCACAGTAATGGCCCATGGGAAGCCCAGAAATACTCCTGCCATGGCTACAGGCAGGAAGCCAAAATTGAATTGCTTGGTGGGCAATGGAATCTGTACCAGATTTCCCATAACAATCTGCATTGCCACCAGCAACGCTGTACAGGTGATCTTCTCTGTGGCGGATAACCTTCTCTGCCTTGTCATCATAACCCTCTACATTCATCATCCTTGATCAATATTGCGAGTACTATGCAGCCAGACATCATTTCACCAGTCACAGCCCTCACCCAGCAGTTCGGCCAGTTTTTCAAGGCCCTGCCTGTCCTGCTCATCAAAGCGATCCGGCACCGGACTGTCGATATCCAGCACTCCCACTATCTTCTCTCCGCAAAAAATCGGCACAACAATCTCAGATCGGGAGGCATCATCGCAGGCAATATGCCCTGCAAAGGAATGCACATCCGGCACCACCTGGGTCTGGCCTCTCACTACCGCCGTGCCGCACACGCCCTTGCCCGGAAGAATTCGCACACAAGCAGGTTTCCCCTGGAAAGGGCCCAGTACCAGCTCGCTGCCCCGCAGAAGGTAAAACCCAACCCAGTTGATTGTCTCCAGGGCCAAAGCCAGCAAAGCCGACACGTTGGCAAGATTGGCAATGACATCCCTTTCTCCCTCCAGCAATCCTTTCGTCTGGACGGAAAGCAGCGTGTACAGTGCACCCTTATCCTTGGGATACTCCCAGGTCAGCCTGTGATCCAAATCCATGCCCCCTTGTATAGCGCTTCCTGCCACAGTATACCATTTTCTCCATCGGCTGCAAAGCGTCATTTCTTTGATTCTCCTGCTGTTCTTTTGCTGTATCCCGCCTTGCGCCTCTCATCCAATACCCTGTACAATAGCAAGGACTTGCAGCCCTGACCAGCAAGAGGAAAGGATGATCCCCTCCATGGCAAAAATCCTCATGACTACGCCGCTGGTGGAAATGGACGGCGACGAAATGACGCGAATCCTGTGGCAAAAGATCAAGGAGATATTGATTCTACCTTATGTGGACCTGAAAACCGAGTATTATGACTTGGGTCTTATCAAACGAGACGAGACCGATGATCAGATTACCATTCAAAGCGCTGAAGCCACTTTGCGGCACGGTGTGGCTGTGAAATGCGCCACCATTACCCCAAATCTCCAGCGGGTGAAGGAATACAAACTGAAGCAGATGTGGAAAAGCCCCAATGGCACCATCCGCGCCATGCTGGATGGTACGGTGTTCCGCGCCCCCATCGTGGTTAAAGGCATTTCTCCCTGTGTGCGAAGCTGGAAGAAGCCTATTATCATTGCTCGCCACGCCCACGGAGACGTGTATAAAAATGTGGAGTTTGCTGTACCTGGCAAGGGTCAGGGGGAACTGTGCTTTACCAACGATGCCGGAGAAGAGACACGCCTGCCCATCGCCTCTTTTCACAGCGGTGGTGTTCTGCAGGGGGTCCACAATACGGATGAAAGCATCTCTTCCTTTGCACGGGCCTGCTTTACCTATGCCCTGAGCCAGAAGCAGGATCTTTGGTTCTCCACCAAGGATACGATCTCCAAAATTTATGATCATCGTTTCAAGGATATTTTTGCCGATCTGTATGAAAATGAATACAAAAATGCCTTCGATGATGCAAAAATCGAGTATTTTTATACGCTGATCGACGACGCGGTAGCCCGGGTCATCCGCAGTGAGGGGGGCTTCATCTGGGCGCTGAAGAATTATGACGGCGATGTGATGAGCGACATGGTGGCCACTGCCTTTGGCAGCCTGGCCATGATGACCAGTGTACTGGTGTCTCCCCGAGGGCAGTTCGAGTACGAGGCGGCTCATGGTACGGTCACCCGCCATTACTACAAGCATCTGGCCGGAGAAGAAACCAGTACCAACCCTGTGGCCACCATCTTTGCCTGGACCGGAGCCCTGAAAAAGCGTGGCGATCTGGATAAATTGCCTGAACTCGTCTCCTTTGGTGAGACGCTTGAAAAGGCCACCTTGCAGACGATTGAAAGCGGCCTGATGACTAAAGACCTGGTGCCCCTCTTTGAAGGACAGGCAAGAGGCCTGGACAGCATTGCATTTCTGGAGGCCATTGCACAGACTTTTGAGCATATGGGTTGATTGGGATCAGGCACTCACCCAATGCGATTCTAAACACCGCACCTCCTTCTCGCATAGAGTGTTGGGAAGGAGGTGTTTTCATGCGGGAAATCCCCTATGACCGGGAGGCCGCTCTTGCCTACGCCGACCGCTGGGCACTGGACAGGAATCCGGCCTACCTTGATTTCTCGAATCTGGGCGGCGACTGTACCAACTTTATTTCACAATGTCTATTCGCCGGCATCGGGGTGATGAACTATACGCCTGACACAGGCTGGTACTATCTCAACGGTAACCGCAAGGCTCCCGCCTGGACAGCCGCCCGGTATCTGCACAAGTTTTTATTATATAATCAGGACGTGGGTCCCTATGCCCAGGAAAGGGGGCCGGAAGAAATGGCCCCAGGGGATCTGGTGCAACTCATGAACCAGTCCGGGGTTTTTTACCACAGCCTGCTGATCATGAGAATTGTGGGTGATCAGATTTATATCGCTACCCATACCCTGGACGCGTACATGCGGCCATTGTCCAGCTACCATTATTACAAAGCGTCGTTTATGAAAGTCATGGGGGGGCGAGCCTAAAACCTTCCCCCCTCTTGCGCAGCTTCCTTTTTTGTTATATTATATGAAACAGGCTGCTTTTCTTTCATTATATAGAAGTTGGAGGTATGGAATGCGGAAAAAGCTGAAAGAAACGACATATGAAGCCCTATATTCTGTGTTGCCGATCACCATCATCGTGTTTTTGTTGAGCGTGATCATCTCACCGATGCCGGTAGGCACGCTGATGCTATTTCTCTTTGGTGCAGTCCTGCTGATATTCGGCATGGGGCTGTTCACCATGGGCGCAGATATGTCCATGATGAAAATGGGCGAGGACATCGGTGTAGCCATGACCAAGCCCCGCCGATTCCTTCTAGTAGCCCTGGTAAGCTTTACCATGGGCGTTATCATCACCATCGCCGAACCGGATTTGCAGGTATTGGCCACCCTGATTCCCAGCATTCCCAATCTGACCCTAATCCTCACTGTCGCAATAGGTGTTGGCATCTTCCTGTTGCTGGCGGTTCTTCGAATTTTGTTTCGGATCAGGCTTTCGATCCTGTTGATGATATGCTATACGATCGTCATCGTACTATCGATTCTTGCTCCAGACCGTTTTGTTCCCGTTGCATTTGACTCAGGCGGGGTCACCACGGGGCCTATCACGGTACCCTTTATCATGGCCATGGGCCTTGGCTTGGCCTCCATCCGCGGCGACAGAGAGTCCCGTGAGGATAGCTTTGGTTTGGTGGCGCTATGCAGCGTTGGCCCTATCCTTGCCGTTCTGGTGCTGGGAATTTTTTATCAGCCAGGGGATACTGCCTATACGCCCCCGGTGATTCCTCAGGTTGCCACTTCCCGTGATGTAATGATGGAATTTATCCACAACGCGCCGCATTACTTTGCTGAAGTAATGGCTGCAGTCTGGCCTATCCTCGCCGTGCTTGTGTTGTTTCAATTGCTCACACGACGTTATCACAAGCGTCAGATGTTACGATTGGTCATCGGTTACGTATATACCTTCATTGGCCTGGTGCTGTTCTTAACCGGTGTGAACGTTGGGTTTATTCCGGTGGGACAAGCACTGGGTGCGAGCATCGCCTCCTCCCCCATGAAATGGCTCCTGATCCCCCTGGGTGCGCTGATCGGCTACTTTATCGTGGCCGCCGAACCGGCGGTCCATGTGCTGAAAAAGCAGGTGGAGGAAGTGTCCTTGGGAGCAATCCCGGGAAAGATTGTACAGCGGTATCTCTCCATCGGTGTGGCCGTGTCGCTGGCGATCTCCATGTTGCGGGTGCTGACCGGCATCTCTATCTACTTGTTCTTGGTTCCCGGTTATACCATCGCGATTGCCATGACCTTCTTTGTGCCCAAGATCTATATTGGCATCGCCTTTGACTCCGGCGGGGTCGTCAGCGGCCCCATGACCTCGACCTTCCTGCTGCCCTTCACCATCGGTGCGTGTCTGGATCCGAGCAGGCTGATGACCGACGCCTTCGGGCTTGTAGCAATGGTGGCCATGACACCACTGCTGGCCATCCAACTGATGGGCATCATCTATGGGCGTAAGACAATGGCAGCCACGCCTCTTGAGATGGTGGAGCCCGGCTTAGCGGACGAGGACATCATCGAATTCGAAGAGGAGGCCTACCAATGATCGACCATGAGCTTTCGCACAGCGCTCCACCCAAACTGCTGGTGACAGTGATTGACCGGGATCAGACCAGAAGGTTGGAGGAGATCCTGCGGGAAAAGCATGTTTCTTTTCACTATACGTTTAACGCCACGGGAACCGCCAGCTCAGAAATGCTCAAGGCGTTTGGACTTTCCGGGAGCCAAAAAACGGCGTGCATCTGTATTGAGCCCGCCCATCGGGCAAAGCCGCTGATGGCTGCGCTGGCAGAGCGCATGGAACTGACACGGCCGGGAAATGGCATTGCCTTTATCCTCCCGTTATCGGGCATCAGCGCGGCGCTCTCCAGCGCGTTCTCCCAAGGCTTTGAGGAACAAAGGGAAAGGTGGATGGAATTGATGGACAGGGAAGCGGAACAGCTTCACCAAGACACCCGGTATGAACTGGTCATTGCCGTGGTCAATCAGGGATACAGCGAAAAGGTCATCGACGTGGCACATGCTGCCGGGGCAAGGGGCGGTACAATCGTCCATGCCCGCCGCTCCGGGATGGGGGACGAAGGCAAATTCTTTGGCATTTTGGTACAGGAGGAAAAAGAGATTATCACGATCCTGATCCGCAAAGATGCCAAGAGGCAGCTGATGCAAGCGATCGCCAAGGCCTGCGGCATTAAAACCGAAGCCCAGGGGATCGTATTCTCCTTGCCAGTGGAGAGCTGTGCCGGCATCGCCATGGATGGCGAAGAGTAATTTCCCGGGGCAATTCACGGTAAAAGCTGTGCCTTGCCCCTCATTTTTGCCTGCTTATGTGGACAACTCCCGATGTTTGTGTTTCTTTGCGTAAATTTCCCCACCGACCCAGACTGCCAGGGGAATCGCCACCTGGAAGGGGAATGCGTAATAGGGATAATAGGCTAAAAATGCTATCATATCCATTGTATTTTTATAGGCAATCGCGCCAAGTGCCAGGGCGAGCATACCCATTGGCAGGACAATTGGCCGGCAATGATCCAAATCAAAAAGAGAGGCCATACCTTTGCTGGCCGCCAGCAAACAGCAGGCAGTTTTGACAATCCCTGCGAACTGGAAGTTGGTGGAGATGGAACTCTCGATCCGGGCGAGAAAGTCGCCAACCTGGATGATGCGCGCCGCACTAAAGGATGGAAAATAGTTCAGGGACATGATGGTTGCACCCAACAGGCTCAGGTTCCTGATAAAAACCAGCAGGAATGTAACCGTGGTAATGATCAGGCTATACAAGAACATCTTGTAAGGGTTTGCCTTTTTCTGAAAAGAACCGGCCAAGCCTAAAAAGATCACGGTCTCCGTATAGGGGAAGGAAAACACCTCAAAGGTACTCCTGGCAATTTTTGCAGGGGTGTGATTGAGCACCGGCATGAAGTTTTCAAGCCTGATGTCCGGGATGGAGGCTACAAAGGTAAGTGCAACAATCGCCAGCACAAATGCACTCATAACCAATGACCATTTTCCAATGGACGACATGCTGCTCCTGACCAAATAAACCGTGGTGAGGACCATTAAAATCAGGATGGGCAGCTGCGGCGTTTCGGGCATCGTAGAGACCTGGATAAATTCCGAAAAATTGCGCAGGACCAGGGCGCTTAAATACACAGCATACCAGATGTACAGCACGGTGAGCACCTTGCCCGCAATTTTCCCAAAGATTAGCTCCAGCACTTGGAACAGATCCTTTTGGGGAAACAGCCGGATGATCCGTCCATACACCAGGAACAGAGGGATAACCAGCAGGCTTGCCAACAATATGGTGAACCAGCCGTCCTGTTCCACGCCTCCTGTGATGCCAATCACCACGCTGCTGCCAAAATTGAAAAGCACAATGCTAAACATCACCTGGGAAAATGTAGCTTTTTCATTCTTCATGGAGCGTTTCCTTTCTGTTGCATTTGGATAAACGCGCTAGTCTTCCAGGTGAAATATGGCTTCAATCACTTGTGTTATGCCTTCGCTGGGGGAGGGAACTGTAACACTAAGGCTGTATAGAATCAGCAAAACAAAGCTGATCAGCATGATAGCAATGTGAATGACTTTCACTTTTTTCTCCGAATGTTTCAGCACTGTCAACCACTCCATGAGCGTGGCAGGTACGAACAGGAGCAATACGATGGCTGTCAGCATGATTTCACCCCCCTATTTGATAAATGCGGAATTAACAATATGCACCTTGGAGGTAACCTTCACCTCCACAGTGGGGAATTGCTCCTCCCAGGTGGGCATCAACCTATCCCATAACATGGGGTCCTTCCTATAGATCATTTCACCAAAGCCGAAGATATCGACGTTGTACTCTCGCTGGACCTTCACGATCATATCCTGAATGCTGTTTTGGATCAGTCGTTGCGCAGCATCCTCAATCAGTTTGACCTGTTCCTTGTCCATTGGGTCCATCTTGTTTAGATTCTCTGCAAGCGTAACATTGGTTATGGTTTTAATATCCACCACCATCCTGTCCTGTTCATAGGTATAGGATTTCCTGGTTTTATTCTCAAAAATTTCCAGGGAAATATCGTAAGTAGGCATTTCGCCCAGAGAAAGGGGCAAAATACCGCGCTCCAACATGTCTTCTACCATCAGGGCGTATTTGGCTTCCTCAGCGCTGAGAAAGCCCGCAAGCTTATCCCCTTTGCAAATGGCAATGCCGTTAAGTTCCGGTATTTCCTGGTCCTCCATTTTTATTTTATGAATTGCAGGCAGCAGCGCCGCATTTCTGGGAGAATTGATCATATCATAAAGCCTGTACAGATCAAAATGTATCGTAGCTCCTGTGGCCTGTTTATCCTCCGCGACGATATCGTATATGGTGCTGGACATGATTCCGCCGGAATCCTTGGGGCTTTCCAGAATTGATTTCGCCGTATCCTCCTGGGACAAAACAACGCTCATGGTCTCCCGGCACTCAGCGTCCCTTAAGAACCATTCCAGGATTCCTGATAGACCCATTTCCCGAGCTACTTCCTGGTTAACAGACACCAGCAACGCATTGCCAAAAAACAGCCTGTCCTCCTCTTTTTTTTTCGCGTTTCTGACAGCATCGAACAGTGTTTTCCCTTCGGATTCAACAAGCCTGCCTTTGACGGCATCATCCTTGCTCCCGCCCATCAAATCAGCGACTTCAAAGCTTATTTTGAATAAGTCGGCTTCCTTGTCAAAGTCGATGGCAATGCCCACCACCAGATCCATTTCGTCAAGACTTCGGTAATTCCAACAACCGGACAGTACTAACGCCAGCGCAACGCACATCAGGCATAATGACAGACGCTTACCCATCGGCATTCCCTCCTGATTGACGTGTCTTGTTCTCCGTCAGGTTCCAGGGGCGCTTTCGCATCGTCCACCAGGGGGAACGGATGAGAATATCCTTGCTGTCCTGGAAGCTGAAGCTGCCTCTCATGGCAATCTGCTCTACACCGAAAGACGTCAGGTTGTTGATATGAATCAGCAGGATAGAAAGGCCAACCACGACACCGAAAAAACCAAAAGTTGAGGCCAGCAACAACAATAGCATGCGGGAATAGATGATGGGAGCGTTCAGCCTGGGCACCAATAGGCTGGTAATACCTGTAGCCGCCACGACAATGATCATAGGCGCGGCCACCAGGCTGGCATCCACGGCAGCCTGTCCGATAACCAACGCACCCACGATGCTCAGAGCCTGGCCGATATTGGATGGCATCCTAATCCCCGTTTCCCGGAGGACATCAAACACCAACAACATTATCACAGCTTCAATGGCTGCAGGCAAAGGCACACGCTGCCTTTCCATGGCAATCCTGATTAACAGCGGCAAGGGCAACATCTCCTGGTGGAAGGCTACTATGGAGATGAAAAGCGCAGGCACTGAGACAGTCATAAAGAATGCGATAATGCGCAGAATCCTGGCAAAGGACGTATAGTAAAAATTGAAGTAGTAATCCTCGCCGCTTTGAAAGTTCTCGATAAACAAATAAGGAACTGTGAGCACCATTGGTGTACCATCCACAAGGACGGCAATACGGCCCTCCAGGAGTTTGGCCACTACCGCATCGGGCCGCTCCGTGTAGCCCGTGGTGCGGAAGGGTGAATAATTGTGATCGCGAATCAACTCGGTGAGATAGTTGGAGTCCAGGACACCGTCGATGTCAATTTGATTCAGCCGCCGCAAAAGTTCCTCCAGAATGTTTTTATCGGCAAGACTGTCCAGATAACACACACAGACATCGGTCTGGGTACGCCTGCCCAGTGTGAGATGCTTTGCTTTTAGATCATGCGTACGCAGCCGCCGCAGCACCTGAGAGAGGTTTGACATAAGCGATTCCGTAAAGCCCTCCCTTGGTCCAACCAGTACTTTTTCATTATCAGGTTCGCCTATGGAACGGAGGCTGAATTGCTTGGTATTAAGCGTTGCGGCTTGGGCGCAGTTGTCACATAACAGAACGGTATCACCATAGGTCACGCTTTCAATGAGCTCCCTAAATCCGTCGATTTTTTTACCCTCGCCCACCTGCACCACACCGGCCAGCAGCGCGTCAATCAACGTAACGCCTTCGCCTGGCACGATGGTCATGAGTGGCCTGACAATATTGTCATTAATGATCTGGGAGTTCACCACCCCATCGCAAAAAACCAGAAAGTACCGGCCATGGCTGTTCTCTTCACCGGGTATCAGTTTATAGCGCACATACCCCGCATCGGTAAACAGCTTTTTGACAATCGCCATGTTCTCATCCAGTGACGTGGAAAATTTGCAGTCATCAAAAGGGCGATTCAGCTTGTCAACCGCTTCCTTTACCTTCTGCTCCTTTTTCCTCTCAGGCTTCCTAAACAATTGAAACATAACTTCCTCTTTAACGCGTAGCCGCCCGGGCGTTTTGACGCGTCCATTCTTCCAAGCAAGGCATCTGTCTGCCTGCCGGGCAATGCTTCTAGTATTAAATGCCAAGAATGTTTTTATTCCGCCAATGCCGCTCATCGCTTCACAAGCATTTTCATTATTCATTGATAAACAGTGCGGGGGACATGCTGCAACAGAGCATTCCGCATGCAAGACTGTGATTCATTGTAGCGGGCCGATGAGTACACCTTGGCCGGCAGCGCAAACAGACCCCAATTATAAATTACTGCGGCACTCTTGCGCTTTAGCTCCCTTTGAGCTTATGATATGTTCTAGAATGTCTGATGTATCGTATCCCAGAAAAGGAGGTGGATGCATGCCGTACCAACTGGATCTGTCCTTGATATCCATTCAGGAATACAAAGAGATACTTAAAAGCCAGAACCTTCTACCGGGACGGCGAATGCTCTGGCAGGATATTGACTGCCGCTTTGAAATTATTGAAAAGAGCGGAATCGTGAACCTTGCGCTGCTAAGAAAAGCTCTGTCCACACCTGTAAAGATCGCTTCATTCGCGGATGCCTGCGGCATCCCCGAACAATACCTGACGCTGCTGAAAAGAGAAATGTCAAGCCTTGAGCAAAAGCCCGTTTCCATCGACAACTTTCCGGGGATGGATTCCGAGGTGATCATAGGCCTTCACGACAAAGGGATCAACAACTCCAAGGAGTATTGGGAAAGCCGTCCACCCAGGGATGAGCTCATCTGTCTTTGTGACCTTGTGCGAATTAACGGAGTGGGATCTGTTGCGGCCAAAGCTTTTTACGAGGCAGGTTATACCTCCGCAGCAGATGTATCTGGGGCAAACGCGCAGGATATGCTTGCACGGGTATCGGAGGTCAATGAAGAAAAGCATTATTACAACGCGAAGGTGGGGGTCAAGGACATGCAGTTTTGCATCGACTTTGCGTCACTGCTGATGCGATTCAGCGGGTGAAAAGCGCATCGGAAAAATTCGATTAATGAGCGCTGTTATATTTCCTTCGCCAGCAAGTCAATGGCCTCCAGGTACCCGGCATAGCCCTTGCCCTTTACGGCAGCTACGCAAGCGTGGCGGACATAGGACACATGACGGAAGTCTTCCCGTGAATCCGGGTCACTGAGATGCACCTCCACTGTTGGAATGCCCACAGCCTTTACCGCATCCAACAGAGCTACGCTGGTATGAGTATAGGCAGCCGGGTTTAATACAATGCCGTCATACTTCCCTGCCGCCTCCTGAATCCAGTCCACCAGAACGCCCTCATGGTTTGTCTGGCGAATCTCAACGCCAATGCCCTGCCGTAGGCAGTGATCGCTAATGCGTTCCACGAGCGTGGTATATGATTCCTGTCCATATATCTCCGGTTCCCGTTTTCCCAGCAGGTTCAGATTTGGACCGTTAAGCACGAGTATGTTCATCAAATTCCTCCATGATCTGCTGTGCCGCTTCATGGGTACTCGATCCCATGTCCACTACGGCATTGGAGACCCTCTCGTAAATGGGCCTGCGAAGCAGGTACATCTCAGACAGGTTCCAGGACAGGGGACGGCCGGCAATCTCCAGCTGCTCCAAGGGGCGCCTTAGCCAATAGACACGGCTATTCATCCCAAGGGCTTTTTGGTTTTCTTGCCGGAGCACCGTGCCACCGCCGGTGGACAGAACGATGCCACATCTCTTGGCTGATTGGCAAAGGATCCGGCATTCAATGTCTCGGAAGGCAGCTTCTCCATCCCTTTTAATGATTTCCTCCGGTGAACGTCCTGTGGTTTGCGTGATCAGATCATCCAGATCCACAAAGGGGCGTCCCATCTCCTCCGCCAGGATCTTGCCCACAGTGCTTTTCCCGCTGCCGGGCATCCCCACAATGGCGATGTTTTCCATCTCCCGGAGCAGCGCGTGATAAACTCCCACCGATTCCTTTTCTTCAATCAGCCTGCCCAAAAACACCTGAGCTGCTGCCCGGCCTTGCGCAGCCAGCATAAATAGCCCGCCTACCGCCGGGATACCTCGTGTCTGTGCCTCCAACACAAGGCGGGTGCGAAGGGGATTGTACACAAGATCGATTACACCCTCAAGGGCGGGAAACTGTTCCAGTGAAACGGGAGAAGCATCTACATCCGGATACATTCCCACCGGGGTCGCGTTGACCAGCAGCCGAGCGTTACGGTGATGGTCCAGGTTTGTGTAGTTCTCCTGCCCTGAGCGGGTGATTTGGATCACGCAGGATGCACCCTGCTCTTCAAGCACAGCGGTTACCGTCTGGGCAGCTCCTCCCGTACCCAGTACTAGAACTTTCTTGCATCGAACGGAGAAGCCCGCGCAATCAAGCAGCCCCCTAAAACCGGCATAATCGGTGTTGTCTCCATGGATACGCCCATGCTCATCAAAACGCAACAGATTGACATTTCCCAGCCGCCGGGCGATGGGAGTCAAGCTGTCACAAAAGGGCAGCATCGTCTTTTTGTAGGGGATGGTCACGTTAAGCGCGGTCAAACCGCCTCCCCGCAGGAATGCCTCCACTCCAGCCGGGGGAACCTCGAAGAGACGGTAATCCTGAATGCCAAAATAACGGTAGATCAAAGGGGAATAGCTATGCCCCAGCTTCTCCCCCAACAGCCCGAAGCCCACCTTTACCTCACCTCGCTGTAACTGCCCAGAAACACAAAAAGCTGGTTGCCTGCGGAACATTCCCCCAGTAGCCGGATCACATCCTCAGACCAGACGGATGCTTCAAAATCAAAATAGAACAGAAATTCAAAGTCGCGCCCTACAATGGGACGGCTCTCCAGCTTGGTCAGGTTCAGGCCCAAAGCGGCAAAGCGGGCAATCATCCGGTACAATGCCCCAGGGGTGTGCTCCACGGAAATCATCAGGCTGATTCTGTCCGCACCGGGGTAGATGGCCATGTCCTTGGTGATGCAGATGAAGCGGGTGTAGTTGTTTTCGCTGTTTTGCACATGTTCGGACAGCACCTCCAGACCGTAGAGGAGGGCGCAGTTATGGGAGGACAGGGCAGCTATGTCCCGGCGGTCCGATTCCGCCACCAGTTTGGCGGCAGTGGCGGTGTTTTCGCAAACGATCACTTTGATCTCCGGATGGCTGTTCAAAAAGGCGCTGCACTGGCCCAAGGCCTGTTCGTGGGACACAATCTCCTTGATATCTTTCAGCTTTACTCCCGGCTTGGCAAGCAGATTGTGGTCGATATGCATGCGGATACTGCGAACAATGTGGAAATGATAGCGGTGCATCAGATCGTAAACGCTGCTGACGGAGCCGTTGGAGCTATTCTCGATGGGCAGCACCCCAAACTCACACAAGCCCTTTTCCACCGCCTGAAATACTCCCTCAAAGCTGCGGAAGTACACAATGTCTGCCATGGCAAAGATCTTATCACAGGCCATCTGAGAATAGGCCCCCTCCACCCCCTGGCAAGCAACTGTCCCTTTTTTGGGGAAGAGGGCTGTCTTTGTGGTGGCCTTACGAATGCTTTTGGTCAACTCCGTTTCCCCGTCAAAGAAAGACTGCTGGTAGGAGCGGCTGAGGTCAAAGAGCACTGAGTAGAGCATCCGGGCGTACATGTCCATGGATTCTCCAGCCTGCTTGCCAACACGGGCCAGGATTTCCCGCTCCCTCATCCGATCCAGTACTTTCATGCCCTGCGCCTTCTTCAGCTTGGCTACCTGGGCGGCAACCTCCATGCGCTTGCAGAAAAGATCCGTCATTTGCGTGTCAATGCTGTCCAGTTCCGTACGAAGCTGCTGTAAATCCATCTCTCCTTCTCCTTTCAGCCTAGAGCAGAAAATCCAGGATAACCAATGCCGCAACAGCCTCCACACAGGGTACAGCCCGCAGGGCGACGCAGGGGTCGTGCCGACCCTGAATGCAAAGGGGCGCTTGGGTCATGGTATCCAAATTCACGGTCTGTTGTTCCCGTCCGATGGAGGGGGTGGGTTTATAGGCTACCCGGAAGATCAGCGGCATGCCTGTGGTGATACCCCCCAGCACGCCTCCATGGTGATTGGTTGCGGTTCGGACTTTTCCATCCCTGAGGACATAGGGATCGTTATGCTCGCTTCCCCGCATCCCGGCGGCACCAAAGCCCGTGCCGAACTCCACCCCACGTACAGCGGGGATACCGAACAGGGCCGAAGCCAATCGGCTTTCAATACCGTCAAACATCGGGTCGCCAATTCCCGCGGAAAGGCCTATGACCCCACACTCCACGATACCCCCCACACTGTCCCTCTGCGCGGCGGCCTTGCTGATTTCCTGCTCCATTGCCTTACCCGCCTCTTCCTCCAGCACAGGAAGGCTTCGCGTGGCGGGCAGGTGCAGCTCCTGGCGTGTCAGGTTCACGGAGTCATAACCCCGGTCCCAAACGGTGCCCACTGCCTGGAGATGCGCACCCAGGAAAACGCCTCGCTTCTCCAGGAACTGAAGGGCGATACCCCCGGCAATGCAAAGAGGTGCTGTGAGACGTCCGGAAAAATGGCCTCCACCACGGGGGTCATAATGATCGCCATATCGCATGCGAGCGGAGTAATCGGCATGAGAGGGACGAGGCAGGGCAGCCATCGCCACATAATCCTCGGAGCGTATATCCCCATTTTCAATCACCGCAGCCAGCGGAGCGCCGCAGGTGTATCCCTCATACAGACCCGATAGAATGCGTGGCTTATCCTCTTCCCTGCGAGGTGTAGAAAGGACGGTCCTGCCAGGAGCCCGACGGTTCAGAAAAGCCTGCAACTGCTCCAGATCGATCTTCATCCCTGCAGGGAGGCCATCTACCACAACTCCGACTGCCTCGCCATGGGACTGGCCAAAAACGGACACCTTGAGTTTGTTACCCATGATTGAGGACATTGCAGCGGCCTCCCAGTTTCACATAATCATTAAAAAAGGATGGATAGGATTTGTTGACTGCCTCCGCTCCCACCAGTTGGGTTTCTTCCCGGCAGAGGGTGGCAGCAATCGCAGCAGACATGGCAATCCGGTGGTCCTGGATGCAGTCGACACGACCCCCTGTGAGAGAAGCCGTTCCCTGTACAAAGAGACAGTCTGAGCTTACCCAGGCTTGGCCCCCAAGGTCCGTCAGCATCTGAGTGATCCCTGCCAAGCGGTCGCTCTCCTTGAGCCGGAGCCGCCCTACACCTGGAAACCTGGTGATACCGGGGGTCACAGAAGCCACAACGGCCAGAATGGGTACCAGATCCGGAATCCCGCGTGCGTCAATGGACACGGCCTTTCTTGCTCCCCCGGCGGACAGGGTAACGCAATTCTCCCGCGTCCTAAATACAGCACCAAACCGTGTTAATAGCTCAGCCACTGCTGCGTCACCCTGTGTGGAGGGAAGTTGAAGACTTGAGATTGCTACCGGCCCGCCCAGAGCTCCAGCCGCCAGGAAGAAGGCCGCATTGGACCAATCTCCCTGAACATCTGCCTCCCCCGCAGAGCGGTAACCCTGACCGGGAAGAATGCGATAGACATTTTCCGCAACCTGGACGGATATGTGGAAGCGGGACAGGGAATCGACAGTCATGTCCACATAGCCCTTGGACTCCAACGGGCCCTGAAGTACCACCTCTCCCCCCCCGCACAAAGGCAGTGCGAAAAGCATACCGGAGACGAACTGGGAACTGACGTCTCCCGGCAACGAATAAGCACCTGGTTCCAATTTACCGCCAATCGTGAGGGGCAGCCCTTCTCCTTCGCAAATCATTCCACCGGCACGCAAGGCGTCCAGCAATGGACCGAGAGGACGCAGAGGAAGCCTTCCTGTGCCCGTGAAGGTTCCTCCACAACCCAGAGCCGCCACCACCGGCAGCAGGAAGCGCAGGGTGGATCCGCTTTCTCCGCAATGAAGTACTGGAGAGGAAGGAGGGCTTGCGATGGGAGTTACGATAATCTGATCCCCCTGCTGGTCAAAGGAAGCGCCCAATACAGTGAGACAGCGCAATGTGGCAGCGATATCCTCCCCCTGCCAGCCTGGAAGCCGGAGGATGGTGGGCTTTTCTGCCAGAGCGGCGCAAATGAGGAGGCGGTGGGCATCGGACTTGGATGGAATCGCCTGCAGGCTGCCCCGAAGCGTGGAAGGATAGCAAACAACATTCATGAGCCTTCCTCCATTCCCAGCCGGATGATGGGCAAAAGCTCGGTGATGGAGATGGGATACAAGCCACAGCTTCCCACATTGCGGGGAAGAATCAAAGTAATATGATCCCCCTGACGCTTTTTGTCCCCAAGGGAGGCATCCGCCAAGGCCTCCGCTGAAAATGGGCTGGTGGAGGGGAGACCCAAGGCATCCAGGGCCCTCTGAAGGAACCGGAAGGTTCCGGCCTCGCAAAACCCCATCCTCTCTGCCGCCCGTGTAAGGATCGCCATTCCTACAGCTACACCCTCCCCATGGCGCACTGTAAAGCCGCTGAGCTTCTCCACTCCGTGGCCCAGGGTATGACCCAAATTCAGCATGCGACGGAGACCATTCTCCCGCTCATCCACCCGAACGATCTCAGCTTTATATGCCACGCAGGGGGGGACGATATCCATCCAGGACGCAGCCAGTCCATCGCGCGTCAGAGTCTCCAGCAGGCCCGAAACGCCCAGCATCCCATATTTGACGCACTCCGCAGCCCCCGATGCCAGCTCCTGACGCGGCAGAGTGGCAAAGGTGGCACAATCGCAAAACACCGCCTCAGGCTGCCAGAAGGTCCCTGCCAGATTTTTACCCGAGGGCAGGTTGACAGCGGTTTTACCGCCTACAGAGGAATCCACAGCCGCCAGCAGGGTGGTGGGAATCTGTATGTAAGCCGTGCCACGCTGATACACTGACGCGGCAAACCCAGCCAAATCACCGGTAACGCCACCGCCCAGGGCTGCCACCAGATCTCCTCTGCCCAATCCCTTTTGAGCAAGAAATTCGAGTAGATGAGACAGTAGCTCAAAGCTCTTGGAACCTTCGCCGGGGGGAAAACGGTACATGTGGGGACGGAAGCCCGCTTTGGCAAAGGATGAAGCGACGAGCTCCCCATAGAGCTCCGCCACGGTCTCATCCATTACCAATGCAACCGGACAGGGAGACCTCAACGCGGCGGTCATCTCCCCCACCCGATCCAGCAAACCTGTACCGATCCATGCCTGATACGGATGTGTGGCCGCTACCTTGATGCTTTTCATGCTTGTGAATCCTTTCCAGCCATGATTCGTTCCTTCCAATCACAGCCCTCCTGCAGCAGGGCGCTGAGCCCTTGGGCATCTCCCTGCCGCAGAGCCTCCGCATAGGTTGCCAGGCGCTGGCAAAGCTCGTCGATTTCAGCAATCAAATGGTCTCGATTGAGCATAAAGAGCTCTGTCCACATTGGCACATGAAGAAAGGCAACCCGTGTGAGGTCCTGAAAGCTGCCCCCTGAAAATTGAGCGTGACACAGAGCATTGGGGCTTTTCACATAGGCGTTGGAAAGCACGTGAGCCAGCTGGGAGGTATAAGCGATCACCCTGTCGTGTTCCTCAGGGTTGGTGATGGTTACTCCCCCAAAGCCTATGGACAGAAAAAAGTCCTCCAACATGGCGAGGGTTTCCGGAGGCGTGTCTTCCTCAGGGCATAGGAGCATGGATGCACCGGTAAAGAGCTTCCCATGAGCAGCCTCGTATCCGGAGACTTCCCGGCCCGCCATGGGGTGGCCGCCCACGTAATGGAAACCCCGATGGAAGGCGATGGGAAGGATACCATCCCTCACAGTCTGCTTCACTCCGCACAGATCAACCACGCAGGCACCGGGGGAGATCCTGTCCCCGTTTCTCACCATAAAATCCACTGCCGCCTGGGGATAGAGGGCCAGAAGCAACAGCTCACAGTTCCCCAACGCTGCGTCATTCAGCTCACCACAGATCACTCCATCGGCCATGGCTCTGGCCATAGTGCCCGGGTCAGTGTCCAAGCCATACACCTGATGCCGGGCGACGCTCCTGGATCCATGGGCCAAGGAACCGCCAATCAATCCCAGGCCCACAATGCCAATGATCATCTCAGCTGAACTCCTTCCCCGCCTGAAGGGTCGCATGGATCAAGCGGGCGGTCCGTGCCAACTCATCAAAGGCGGCGGGGGTCAGGGACTGAGGACCATCACAGAGGGCACAGGCGGGGTTGTTGTGGACCTCGATCATCAACCCGTCTGCGCCGGCAGCTACAGCAGCTAAAGACATGGGGCGTACGAGCCTGGATATCCCGGTGGAATGGCTGGGATCAATTACCACAGGCAAATGGGTTAGCTGCTTAAGCATAGGTACGGCGGACAGATCCAGGGTGTTACGGGTACTGGTCTCAAAGGTGCGAATTCCCCGCTCGCAGAGAATCACCTGCTCGTTGCCCCCTGCCATAATGTACTCCGCGCTCATCAGCAGTTCCTCCAGGGTACTGGACAGTCCCCGCTTCAGCAAGACCGGCTTTCTCTGCCGCCCCAACTCCCGCAGCAGTTCGAAATTCTGCATGTTCCTGGCTCCCACCTGGATGATGTCCACTTCATCAAAGAGGGGAAGTTGACTGGGGTCCATAACCTCAGTAACGATGGGCAGCCCTGTTTCCTTTTTGGCAATCAGAAGAAGCTCAATTCCCTCCTTGCCCAAGCCCTGAAAGGAGTAAGGGGAAGATCGGGGTTTGAAAGCTCCGCCCCGCAGGCAGGTGGCACCGGAGGCCTTCACAGAGCGCGCCACCGCGCAAATTTGCTCCGCACTTTCCACAGAGCAGGGACCTGCGATCAAAGTCAATCCTCCGCCGCCAATTTTAGCGCTGTTTACCTCCACTACCGTATCCTCAGGATGGAACTTGCGGTTGGCGTTTTTATAAGGCTCCTGGATACGCTTCACGTCTTCTACGATCTCCATGGAGCGTACCAGGTCAATATCGACCCGGCTGGTATCGCCCACCAGCCCCAGGATGGTCTGAAGCACCCCTTCAGACACATGAACCTGCAAATGCAATGACTCCAGCCAATGGATCAGCTTGTTAATTTCTTCTTGCCGGGAATCCTTTTTAATCAGAACAATCATCTTTTCCACTCCTCCCTAACAATTCCGTTGAAAAAGGACCCCCGCGGCGTCTGCCGTGGGGGTCCTCACACTTTCACCTAGTATGTGAAGCAAGTGTCCCTAGCAGCGAAACGCCAAACAGCCTTACTCATATAGCGGGTAAAGCTAAAGCTAAAGTAATAAAAGCTGGCTACCGGGACGGAACGCGTCATACATACGCCTCACATTCAACAGGGATTCTGCTTATCCCTGATTTCCATGTATTATAGCGCGATAAAGCAATGATGTAAAGTTTTTTTCCGGTTTTCATGGCGCATCAGCACCTGGAGCCACCCCATCATGAAGACATGCTGCTGCAGGCGGTTCTTTACTTTTTTTCACGAACCATGTAGAATGAACCTGCGCAAGCGTACCTATCCATTTTTGAAAGGCGAGTGACCCCATGATCCAGCTGATTGTCAATCCCGTGGCGGGAAACGGAACTGCGAAAACCATCGGAGCTTTGGCCCATGAATACCTTGAGCAGCGGGGCATTGAGCACGAGGTTCGCCATACCGAATACAGCGGCCACGCCACGGAACTGGCAAAAGACGCAGCGGACAGGGGCCTCCAAACGGTGATCGCTGTTGGCGGAGATGGCACCGTATCCGAAACCGGAGCCGGACTCATGTATTCCACTTGCGCGCTCGGCATCCTCGCCGCCGGCACGGGTAATGATTTTCTGAAGGCTCTGGGTCTGCCCAGCAAATGGCAGCCTGCGTTGGAACTTATTCTCTCCACCGCCCCCAGACCTGTTGATACCGGTATCATCAACGACCGTTTTTTTCTGAATGTATGCGGTATGGGCTTTGATGTGATGGCCCTGGACCATACACTTAGCGCCAAAAAGTATATGAAGGGTATGCTTCCCTATCTTTATGGGGTGATTCGCGCTATCAAAAACTTTAAACCGGCCCCGATGCATATCGAGATCGGAGATGAAGTGAAGCTGGACGGAAGATATATGGTCTGCTCCGTTGCCAATGGCCGTTTTATTGGGGGAGGAATTCCCATTGCCCCGGTAGCAGATGTGGCAGACGGCCTGTTTGATATTATCGTGGTAGATGCCGTGCCCCGCTGGAAGATCCCCTTCTATCTGCCGGGACTGCTCACCGGCAAACTGATCAACTATAAAATCACTCATCACTACCGCTCTGGGGGTGTCCTGCTCAACTCCCACGGTATGCGATTGAATTTGGACGGAGAAATCCTCCCCATGGAGCAATGCCAGTTCACCTGCCAAAAGGATGCCCTACAGGTTCACTGGTGAGCCAACTCGGACCCTTTTCGTCTCTTTTATGCTCCGTTTACCCTAGAATGTGATATACTAGGGGAAGAGGTGATGGGCGTTGCGCTGCAAGCCGATTCTGCGTTGGGTGCTGTGCCTTTGTGCCGTTTTTTGGATGAGCCTTCTCTCCCTAATGGTGGCCCAGGGAACCCAGGATGAGGAGGATGTTTTCCTGGCTGACGCTGCCTATACGCCCTATATCTATGTGATTTCTCCCAAGAAGGGAGCAAGCTATGACGGCGCGGCCTCTCTGACAGTCAAAGCAGCCGGGGAGCATGTTCGCTCCATCGAGTTGGAACTGACCGGCGAGGAAGGGACCCAACGTTTCCGCCTGGATGCGGAAGAAGTTGAACATACGTTTACCTTTGGGAAACCCCAGACCAAGGGAGCATCACTTATTATCCGCGGGTATGGAATCCCGGACTCCAATGGAAAGCAGCACTTTGCTGAGCTTCGCCAGGAGATCCCTTCCCCAAAGGAAGAACTGGTGGAGAAGATGATTGCCCTGGCCTATGCCAATTCCAAGGACAGCCGCTATCGGTTCGCACTGGCGGAAACAGACTGGGACATCGGGGTATGCAAGAACTTTGTGATGAGACTCTTTGACACCTTTGCCAAGGATTATCGTATGCTGGAATACCCGGAGCTTGCGCTGCATATGCCCGTAAACAACAGCAAGAAGGCCTGCGCTCCCTACGACTACGGCATCGAATGGAAGCCTGAGGGGCCGGAAACCGGCAATCCCTTTGAAATAGCAGCGCAATTCAAGTACAATACCGATTTGAGCGAATCGGATAACGCAGCGTTGGCCAGGCAGCTTTTGGTCCATATTCGAAAGGGTGACTTCTTTCAGATCGTGGGATACTATGGCGGTGGGAACGGACCTCACAGCATGTACATCATCGCAGACTACGATCCTGCCACAGAAATGATTCGCTGGACCGACAGCAATATGCGTGGTACCCGTATTGACGGCGTGCGCTGGGGTTACCTGCAATACGACGCGGACGCCCCTGTAGACTGGTGGATTGATGTTTTTAACAGGAAGTGGCGCGGAGCCACCCTCTATCGCCTGCGGGATGATCTGTATCATTATTAAGGAGGATGCGGCAATGGCAAAGTTTATCAACACAGTAAAGCTGGGATGGCTCAAGGGTGTAGAAGGCATTGGCACATTTGCCTCCAACCTGGCCAGCAATGCAAAATTCAAAGTTGCGGAGATTAATCTGGAAACCCGCAGGCGGGAGGTAATCGCTGAGTTTACCCAGAAGGCTTATGATATGTGGCAAAACGGGACCCAGTTGCCTGAACCACTTAATAGCATGCTCCAGGAAGCCTGCGAGCTGGATGAACGCTTGAGCCTTCTACGGGCCCAGCGATATGCTGCTGTGGACAGCGAGGGAAAAAAGGAAGTACAATCAACTGGAAATGGGCCGGAAGGTGTGAAGGAGGAAGGGGAAGCAACTCAACCTGCTGAAAAACTCCAGGAAGAACCGATGAAACCGGTGGAGTATACAGAAGCATCTTCTTTCGCTGATGAAAAGAAGGATCCTGATGTCGCTGATGAAGGGCACCAGGAGCAAACCAACCCGGAATCGTAAGGTTGTGCCAAGGGTAAGTGATGGGTTGGTATTATAATGAAATGCGAAGAGATACAGGCGCGGAGGAATCTGCGCCTTTTTGACTCAATCATTAACCCAATCATTGTCCGGTTAATTCCCAGAGTAACATCCACAGTGGCAAAGGAGTAGAAGATACATAGAGAAA
>JAAYDR010000044.1 GCA_012729115.1 Clostridiales bacterium
CGTGCAAATAAGCAAATTTGAATTGAGCTACAATGCGGGCAGGAATAGTTTGATTGTTCAACCAAGAAGAATGCTCTGTAATAACAAGGGGGATACCATATCTCTTTGAAGCCTCAACAACACTGGCACCTGTCTTCATAAAATGAGCATGTAAAATATCAGGTCTGCCAACTTGTTGCATCGCCTTTTGTATCAATACATTAAAAGCTCTCTTGGAAAACCAAAGAAAAATATCGTCAGGGATTTTACCCAAAGGGACATCTATCCGGAACACCGGAATACCCTCTGCCATAAAGTGTTGATATCCCCAGCGCCGCCAACGGCGAATAGAGCGGCAATCCAGCACCAGAAAGGCCACATCAACACCAATGGCTTTCAGTGCTTTTGCCTGGTCCCAGGCAAAGATTCCCAGATTCGTATTACTCGGTTCCGGATACCCTTCGGATACAACAAATACTTTCAAGGAATCTCCCCCTCCGCCAGGCCCTGGTACAAGCCGGTCAGGATTGCACTTTGCGTTGCCCAATTGTACACTTCCTCCACCGCGCGGCGCCCGTTTTTACCCATTATTTGAGCTTGTTCCCTGTTTTCAAGCAGAAACTGTACTGTATCACGAAATCCTTTTCGATCCCCGCTTGAAACACAAATACCGCAATTATATCGATCAACTATTTCTGACCATATGTCGAAATCTGTGCATATTACTGGAATGCCAGCTGCCATTTGTTCAAACAACTTGTTAACACCTAAACTTCCCCGAGTTCCTCCCACATTCGGTGAAGGTTTAATCCAACAAACTCCTGCCAAAGCTTTCCCATATAGTAACTGTCGGTCTTCCTGACTAACAACACCTTGGTATAGCAACTTATGTTGTTTATCATGTTTTGAAAGAATTGCCAAATAATCCTCATCATCTATTGGCCCGCAAAGAACATATTTGACACAAGCCAAGTTCTGTATAACATCCACAATCACATCATGATTCCATATGTCAGAAACCCGTCCCACAAAGCAAAGGTAGGGAGCCTCTGTATGAGCTTGAGCATTTGCCGGTATCTCAGCAACAGCGGTCAGCACCGGGTAATTGGTCACCATAACAGTACGGGGATTAATAGCAGCCAGCCGCTCCACCAAATGGGGGGTTACGCCGATGACCGCGTCCGCCTTGCGCAGGTAGTGTTTTTCAAGCCGGCCGTACACCTGGGAAACCAGGCGGCGGGCGGGTAGCCATTCCTTCTCCTGCAGCTGCTGGGGCACATCCTCATGGGAATCGAAAATGACTTTTTTCCCAGCTCTTTTGAGCCTGGGGATGAAGGGAAGCAGCTCCGGGTCGTGCAGGTGATAGACCTGGCAATCCAGGGCTAGACCCTTGTCCACCACCTGCTTCGCGCCGCGGGCAATGCGCAGAAAGCGGTTCCTGGGCTTTTCCCCCAGGCCGACAACCTTGACGCCATGGTGTTCAAAGGAATCCCCATATGCCACCAGATACACCGCATGCCCGGCTTCCGCAAGGGAGGTGCATTCCTTGTAAAGGATCCGGGTGTCCCGGGCGTGGTGGACGCTTGTCAGGTGGGCGATTTTCATCAGTCTGCTCCTGGATTTGCTGCGGCCGGGCAACTTACCCGGCTTGCGCGGTTGTCAGCCCGCTGTTTCGATTCAGGCTTGAACTTGCCTGTACTTGTTCCTGAAGGCGTTGAAAAAGTGCGAAAGCGTAAACAAGGCAGACAGCACCGGGTTGGTATCCAGGTGCCGGTGCACCCGGTAGGTATCCCGGAGCATCTTGACCTTGTTGGCGGAGCGGGAGCCGCTAAGGACCCGGTAGCGGACCAGGTGCTCATTCAGCGCATAGGCGGCATCCAGGCTTTTGAGAACCCGGAGCCACAGCAGATAATCCTCCCGGGAATCATCGTGCTCAAAACGCAGGCTACCCAGCGCTTCCTTGCCAAGCAATACGGAGGAGCAGGTAATCCGGTTCCACTTTTGTAGCTGGGCAAAGGTCACCTTGTCCGAAATCGGGGCCATCGCGCCCAGATGCTTTCCATGCTGGTCGATGATGCTGCAGGCCGTGAACAAAAACCCGGCCCCCTCTTTTGTGGCGAGGGCCATTTGCCGGGCCAGCTTATCCTCCTCCCAGACATCGTCGCTGTCCAGAAACGCGATCCACTGGCCTTTGGCCAGGCCGATGCCCCGGTTGCGGGTCTTGGACACCCCCATGTTTTGCGGGTTTGGCAGGGATTGAACCCGGGAATCCTTTCGGGCCCATTCCGAAACCACCTGGAGGGACGCGTCCCTGGAGCCGTCATCAATGACCAGCAGCTCCCAGTTTTGCCAGGTCTGATGAACAACAGAGGCGATAGCCTCACCCACAAAGGCCTCAGCATTGTAGCAGGGCATGATGATGCTGACCAGTTCCACGGGCTGTCGGCCCGCCTGCGGCCGCATGATTTCTTCATTTTTCATGGCTGGGCCTTCCGGGGGCTGGCTGGCGTCACGGCAACAACCGCATTTCGCATCGTGTCGGTGACCTTCCTTTGCTTAGCTTCAGTCACGGGCGTATACCAACCCGCCAAACACCTTGTCCACCACTCCTACCTTCCCGGACAGCAGGCGCAGGATGGGGTTGAACAGCTCGGTCAGGCGGATATTCCTGCCATTATCCCGGGCAATCCGCTCCACCATCCGGCTGGTGCAGGTATACTGCGCGTCCTGCGGGAAGAACAGGCCGGCAGCGTTCCGGTCCAGCAAATCCTTCACAAAGGCGCACAGCGTGTCAATGTGCAGCATGGAGCGCTCGTTTTCAATATCCGGGAAAAAAGGCAGTTTCAAGGCGCCTTTAACCAGCGTCTGGTAATTACCCTTGCAGCCCGGGCCATAAATCATCGGCGGCCGGAGCACGCAGACGGCAAAATCATCCGCCTGAAGGCTTCGAACCACTTCCTCCGCGGCCAGCTTGCTCTCACCGTAGATGTCCCTGGGCGC
>JAAYDR010000006.1 GCA_012729115.1 Clostridiales bacterium
ATCAACATTATGGAGAGGGACAGTTGAGCCCTTATGCTCCTTAGCATTTCTATTCCCCCTTGAACTTGTATCCGATTCCATGCACTGTAAGGATGTATACAGGCGCTTTGGGGTTATCCTCTATCTTTTGACGCAGGTTCTTGATGTGGCTGTCAACAGCTCTCTCATAGCCTTCAAACTCGTCGCTGAGGGCCAGAGTGATCAAGTCGTCCCGAGTGAAAACGCGCCCCGGATATTTCACCATGGCTGCCAGCAGCCTGGCCTCATTGGGCGTCAGGCTAACCGGCTCTCCGGCCTTGTAAAAAGAGTTTTTTTCGAAATCCACCACAAGATCGCCGTCCCGAAAGGAATTACGGACTGCCAGTGGTATCAGGTCATCCTGGGTGCGGCGCAGGACCGCCTCCGTTCGTGCATAGAGTTCCTTCAGACTAAACGGCTTGGTAATATAGTCGTCCGCGCCCATGGCAAGTCCCGTAATCAGATCGTCCTCTTCAGACTTGGCCGTGAGCATCAACACAGGCACGCGGGAGTTTCTTCGGATGGCATTGCAGACCTCTTCTCCTGAAAGGTCGGGCAGCATCAGGTCTAAAATGACCAGTTGGATGTTCTCGGAATGGAAAACCTTAAGCGCCTGAGTACCGGTCTCAGCCTGGAACACCTGAAAGCCTTTGCTTTGATAAAAGGCACTCAAGACTTCTCGGATTTTAGGCTCATCGTCCACGACCAGAACATTTTTACACTTTGCCGGCATCCGCGTCACCCCAAACAGCATGGAAGAATGGATTTACGGGAATCACGAGGCTCGTGATTCCCGCTCATTGATTATATAGCCCCAGTTTAAGGATTGCAATCAAGCTTTGGTTCCGGTTGAGCATCCCAGAGTTATTGCAGATTGAAGGGTTTGAGGAACTTGTATACATCCGTTGGCTTTCCATCAATATCCACACTGACAGTGGTATAGACCCAGCCCTGAACATTTTCTGGGTCTACCCCTGCATCGATCAGTGGCTCTGGGTTCAGCACAAATACGATGTCCTTGTCCTGGTTTTCCTTGGACACGGTGTTGGTGCCCATATCCTTTGCCCACTCAAACATATTGCCGTCGCCCAGGTTGACGTTAAAATGGTCCATTGCGGTGTGGTAACCGATCAAACTGCGATATTTCATAACGATTTGCTGGAGGGCAGCAAGTGGCGTGCGTTCTCCTGTTGAGCCGGGTGCGTCATTGCCCAGTTTTGTACCTACCATCAGTTTATCTGTCAGGGAATAATGGTTCTCCGGAAGCCTGGTTGTATCAAGTCCGGCAGACACAAAGGGATCAGCAGCAAACTCAACCATAATGTCATAAAGAGGACTTTGGCTGAAGTTGCTGCTCCAGATAAAACGGACTGAGCCGTCTGGTGCCTCCAATGACCAACCGGCGTTGACCTGATCTTCGCTTACCAGGTTCCCGGCCGCTTCCAGGACCTTTTGAAAGGATAAAATAGAAGCGTCTGCTACGACGTCCAGCTTCCCGCCGGAAGTCTGTAAAATCACAGCAATTATAACCGCCACCAAAACCACGGCAACGCCAAGGGCTAAAATCATTTTGCCATTCTTCTTCATGAAAAATCAGCCTTCCTTTCTGGTGGCGGCCTTAAACCTTTTCAGCCGCAGAGCGTTGGTAAGAACTGAGACGGAGCTTAGACTCATGGCGGCTGCCGCGAAGATTGGGTTCAGCAGCGGGCCGCCAAAGAGATAGGGAAGGCCTGCAGCGATGGGGATGCCAATGACATTGTAGCCAAAGGCCCAAAACAGGTTCTGCTTGATATTGCGGATGGTCCGTTTGCTTAAGAGGATGGCGGTGGGCACATCCATCAGGTCGGAATGCATCAGTACAATGTCGGCGGATTCCATGGCAACGTCCGTACCGGAGCCGATGGCGATACCGATGTCGGCCTGAGCCAGGGCAGGTGCATCGTTGATCCCGTCGCCAATCATGGCAACCTTGCGGCCCTGAGCTTGGAGCTTCTTCACTTCATTGGACTTATCCTGGGGCAGTACCTCAGCCAGCACACGGTCGATTCCTACTTGTTTTGCGATGGCAGTGGCTGTTTTCTGGTTGTCACCTGTGATCATGGCGACCTCTATGTTCATCTTCCGCAAAGCCTCAATCGCTGTACGGCTGCTTTGTTTAACCACGTCGGCAACTGCCACAATGCCGGACAATGCTCCGTTCACGGCAACAAACATGGGGGTTTTTCCTTCACCGGCAAGTTTGTCGCTGGCTTGCTCCAGTTCCGCCAGAGAGATGCCCTGCTCCTGCATAAGCTTGCGGTTCCCCGCCAGAACAGTCTGTCCGTTGATCCTTGCCTCAATGCCTCTCCCCGTAAGGGACTCAAAGTCTTCCATGGGTAATGGCTTAAGCCCCTTCTCTTCTGCGCTGCGCACAATGGCTTGACCCAGTGGATGCTCGGAGCCCATCTCCGCTGAGGCCGTTAGCTGCAGCAACTCATCCTGCGCTATACCCCCAAGTGTTACCACATCTGTTACAGTAGGCTTGCCCTCGGTGATGGTGCCCGTTTTATCAAGAATCACTGTGGTGATTTTGTGTGCGGTTTCCAGGGCTTCCCCACCCTTGATCAGAATGCCGTTTTCCGCACCCTTGCCTGTTCCCACCATAATGGCTGTAGGGGTAGCCAAACCCAGGGCACAGGGGCAAGCGATGACCAACACTGCAACGAAGATGGTCAGAGAGAATTCCAGGTTTCCTCCTGTAGCAAGGTACCAAGCGATCCCCGCCAGCAGGGCGATGGCGCACACTGCCGGGACAAAGTAACCAGACACTACATCCGCCATCTGTGCGATGGGGGCCTTGGAACCCTGGGCATCCTCCACTAGCTTGATAATGTGTGCCAAGGCGGTGTCGCTGCCAATCTTTTCGGCTTTAAAGCGAATGGTACCTGTGGTGTTCAGGGAAGCAGCATAAACAGTGTCCCCAGCTTTTTTGTCCACAGGCATGCTTTCGCCGGTGAGCATGGATTCGTCAATGGAAGTGTTCCCTGAAACGACCGTGCCGTCCACAGGGATCTTCGCGCCGGGCTTGACGATCAGGATGTCTCCAATCTCCACCTCGTCAATGGGGATCTCCTTCTCTTGGCCGTTGTGAAGAAGAATAGCCGTTTTGGGGGCCAAGCCCATAAGCTTTTTAATCGCTTCACTGGTACGGCCTTTTGAAATGGCTTCCAGGGTCTTCCCCAGCAAAATCAGCATGATAATGACACCGGCGGTCTCAAAATAAAGATGCTCAACGGCTTGGAAGTCACCCTTGGCAATCTGCCAGGTATGATAAAGGCTGTAAATCACGGCGGCTGTGGTACCGATGGCGATCAGGGAGTCCATGTTGGGACTACGCTTCCATAGAGCTTTAAAGCCCACTGTGTAGAATTTATATCCCACCCCGATCACTGGAATCACAAGCAAAAGTTCTACAAGGGCGTAGAGCAGGGGAAACTGCATTGGATCAAGACCAGGTGGGAAGGGCAGGCGGACTACCTTGATCATGGGAACCATAGCGATGTATAAGAGGGGAATGGCGAAGATTGCAGCGACAATAAACTTGGTCCAGAGAGTCTTGATTTCCCTTTGCTTTCGCAGCCGGTTTTCATCGGCAGCATCGGTCTTATTGATTTCCAGTGCCTTATATCCGGCTTTTTCAATGGACTCCCGGATCTGAGACAGACGCACCTTGCCGGGCGCGTAGGAGACAGTGGCCTTTTCGGTAGCATAATTTACCGACGCGCTGGCGACACCATCCAACTTTCCGATAGCCTTTTCCACTCGCTGGGCGCAAGCAGCGCAGGTCATGCCGCTGATGGGAATGGTGACCTGTTGGGATTCATTGGCGATCTCTGCCTGGTATCCAATGCTTTCCACAGTCTCTGCAATGGCAGAAAGCTGCATTTCCTTGTCATCATATTCCACAAACAGCTTTTCGCTGGCCAGGTTCACATTGGCCTGTTTGATGCCCGGCAGTTTCCTCAGAGTTTTTTCGATGCGTTGGGCACAGGCCGCGCAGGTCATACCCCGGATGCCCAATACCTGATTCTTCAAAGATTCTCCCCCTCTCCTTACCGGCGTTTCCAGTTTGCGAAAATATTCTTGGATTCTTGTAAAAAGTCGTAAGGAATTACGATGGATTCCGCTGTTACGGTTTGGTCCTCTTCTTTAATCGGCCATGGATTACACCCACCTGCTTCTATTCCCACCTGACTCATTCTAAACTGATTTCCGCAGTTTTGGCAAACTAGTTTGTCACCTGACTGTTTATAATACCCCCTGCCGGAATCAAAGCAGACTTGGCAGGTGTTGAAAGCCGTTCGGATGGTACCGTCCGGAGCTTTCACAGCAATGACCTCCATTTGCGATCCATCCATCTCCAAGGGATAGAATGTGGCGTTTTCCGAGATGTCCGCCAGGGGGATGATCAGATCGCCGCCCTTTTCAGCCTCCTTAGCAGGGGGTTGCTCTGTTCCTTGTGGCTGAACATTGCCTGCCTTGCCGGTGGAAGTGCTGTTGGCCGTGCAAGCCGTCAATAAAAACATCAGCATCAGTAGCAGAATGCCGGATATGACCCTGTGCGGCAGGACTGTATTTCTTGAATAGAGGTGATGCATAGTCGGTTCCTCCTTGTTAATTCATATCTTTCTTTATCTCCTGGCTACATATCACAGCAGGAGGGCAGGGAGTCGGAGCCGTCGTCCTCCCAAGGCGCTACCTCACCTTGGCCATCCGTAACGGTAATGCTGGAGCGGATCATACCCATCCAACAGCTAAAGGCAAAAGTGCCCGACTTCTCCGGAATAAATTCGATCAGGTTTTCTCCTGGCTTTAAATCCACCTTCAAATTAAAAGCAGGAATCACGATCGCATTGTTACAGCCGTTCAGCGACCCATTGGGGGCATTCAGCGTCCATCTCACAGGAATGCCCTGTTGAACAGTGATGGGGTCATAACCTCTGCTGTTGACGCTGGAAGTCACATATTGGACGCCGTCCTTTACCGTAGCCTCCGCTGTCTGGCTTTGACTGCCGCTTGCTTGGGACACAGGTTGCTGAAAGGTTTCTATGGGCCATATTTGTGTTTCAAACCGGTCCACCTCAGCCTTGATAGATTCCAGGTCGGCTATAGCGATATCCTCTACCACCTTTATATACCCATAGAAAGTGTTGTCGCGTGTGGAGAAGTCAAAGCTGTCGGAGGGAGTAAACACCAGTGGGTTATCCCCCTGAACCAGGGGCAGTTCCGTGGCGTAAAGTGGGAACAGAAGACCAGCGCTGTCCTCTGCGAAGGAGGTGGCGCTGTTGATATGCCACAACACGTCCAGACCATCCTGTACAACCACCACTGCAGGGACGAATCCCTGATCCGTCAGATCAATGGTGACTTCCTGCAATTGATATCCTTCAATGGTTGTCACTTGGGCCACAGCCAGGGTATCGGTCGGTATTTTAATCCCTGCAGGAACCGGGGCGTTGACTGCGCCGACCTCCACATCTGCCTTCTCTTCGTCTGCAGTTTCTTCCACTGTCTCACCGGTTCCCTTTGCCACGGTAATGGCACCATTGATCATACCCATCCAGCAGCTATAACGAAACACTCCTGGCTTGGTAGGTGTAAACACAATCACATTTTCTCCGGGTTGAAAGGTATAATCGGCAATCCCGTATTCCGGAATGTTCATTTTATAGTTACAGCCATTAATGCTTCCCTCTGGAGCGATGATGGTCCATTGTACGGGTGTTCCAACCTGAATACTGATATTGGGGTACGCGCCGGGGGATAGGGTACTGGAGACCACCTGCTTGCCATCAACAAGGGTGGTTTCTGCCTTTTGCTCCGCATCGCCTCCGGCGGCCCCCATGCCCCATATGGTGATGCCTGCAACAATGACCAGAGAAACAGCAGTGGTGGTAACTGCTTTGAGATGAGCCTTTTCAAAGGGAATGCTTGCCACAATCCCTACCGTGAAAAGGCCAAAAACAATCGCCAGAAGAAGGTCGGGGGACAGCATACCGGACAGGCTGGCCCCCTGGGAGAGCATCGCCAGGCCTAGCACCACTACCAACACCGCACCGGACCGCAAAACCTGGCCCGCAAACTTCTTACCCAAAGCAGATACAAGGGTACCCAGCCCCAACATGAGCGGAACTGTCCCCAGACTGAACAGCAGCATGGAGAGTGCACCCACCAAGGGGTTGGCAGAGGCAAAGGCCACCAGTTGCATGGATTGGAGAGGGCCGCAGGGCATCAGTCCGTTGAGCAGCCCCACTATGAGGGGGGCCTTGTGTCTGGCTTTCTCCGCGTAGAGGGTGTTTGTAATAAACTTCGGCATCCTGAGCCCCAGTTTTCGAAGCCAGGGGAACAGCCCGAGCATGTTGACCCCCATCAGGATCATCCATAAGCCGGCGAGGAACTTAACCACTCCCTGGATCATGAGCGGCAGGCCTGTGGTGGAGCCGCCGCCCAATAGGAAGCCGGCTGAGCCTAAGATCAGTCCAATCACCGTATAGGAGATGACCCTCCCCAAATTATAGAGAAGTGTGGGAGCAAAAGCGGACGATAAATTGTGCCCATTTAAAGCATCCTCCTGTGGAACTGAGTCCTTCCCGCGCGGAAGGCTTTGGGAAAGATTGATGCCGCCGCACATGGCTATGCAATGGACTGAGGTAAAAAGGCCGATTATAAGAAGCATCCCATACCCTGTCCCGGCATTGGCCAGTTGGCTTGGGGCCAGCAAGTTTAAGACACCAAAATGTGTCAGCAGCGCGTACAAAGAAACGATAACGATGGAAAAACCTACGGCGCGGAGAAAACCCGCTCCTTTATGATCCGCCGTTACTTGATAATCCAGCTTTTCAATCACACCTTGAATATGCACAAGGGAAATAATGTCAGAATCATAGGTGATATCGGCTGTACCAGCCGTATAGCTGATATTCGCGCTCTGGATCCCTGCAGTACTCAGCAGCTTTTGCTCAATTCTGCGCTGACAGTTGTTACAGGTCATGCCACCGATGAGCAGTCTTTTGCTTTTTACCATGGTTTCGTGAGCACCTCCTTGTGGACTGATCGTGATGGGGAGACCCGCATGCCGCTTTGCTTGTCGTTTTTCCGCCGTC
Source organism: Clostridiales bacterium (assembly GCA_012729115.1). Classification (GTDB taxonomy): domain Bacteria; phylum Bacillota; class Clostridia; order Christensenellales; family Aristaeellaceae; genus Limiplasma. The sequence continues at coordinate 7,161 of JAAYDR010000006.1, forward strand.
GGACTTTACAATCCGATTGTAGCAAACAGATTTGTAGAAATTATGGAGATGAATACACTCGTTGATTCTTTCTATTTGATAAAATTGCATTATATGGCTTGATTGTTGACGGGCTATGCAAACTACATGCAGTAACTGGCTTATTTTTGACTTTTACCATTCAATCCCTTACAATGTTATCTGGGAAAATGCCCATCCAATCCATCAATTATAAGAAAGGATAAAATGCATATGCAATACCGTCCTTTTGGTAAAACAGGAATTTCTATATCCGCATTGGGCTTTGGTGCCATGCGCCTGCCGCGGAAAACTATCGGTGAGAAGATGGTATATGACCATGAGGCATCGGTGGCTTTGCTACGACAGGGCATCGATTCGGGTATCAATTATGTAGACACCGCGCCTGGTTATTGCGACCGGGAAAGTGAGATCATTGTAGGAAAAGCGCTGCGGGATGGATACAGGGACAAGGTTTATCTGTCCACCAAGTTGCCGGGTGAGGATGAGGGCTACGAAGCCTCCCGCAAAAGGCTGGAAACTTCCCTGGAGCGCTTGCAGACGGACCACATCGATTTCTATCACCTTTGGGGCCTCCCTTACGACCATTTTGTACAGGAAGGGATCCAGGAACAAGTGCGGATGGCTCAACGGGCTTTGGAGGAAGGGCTGATCCGCCATTTAAGCTTTTCATCCCATGACAAGCCGGAGAATATCATTAAGCTCATCGATACTGGGCTGTTTTCCTCCATGCTCTGCCAGTACAATCTGCTTGATCGGGCGAATGAGGATGTAATCACCTACGCAGCTGAAAAGGGCCTGGGCGTGGTAATTATGGGGCCCATCGGCGGTGGCAGGTTGGGGTACCCCTCCAAACAGGTTCAGGCTTTGCTGCCCGGCAAGGTCCATTCCTCCCCTGAGATTGCCCTGCGCTTTGTGTTGACTCATCCATCGGTAAGTTGTGCCTTGAGCGGCATGGGTAGCCCGGCGATGGTGGAGGAGAATATAAAAGTGGCCTCCCAGGATAGCGCCCTGACCCGTGAGGAAAGGGATCAGATTACCCGAGCCATGGAAGAGCATAAAGCACGTGCAAATCTTTACTGCACCGGTTGCAATTACTGCATGCCCTGTCCTGTGGGCGTGAATATTCCCCTCAACTTTGAGCTGATGAACTACCACCGTGTCTATGGCCTCACAGACCATGCCCGGTCCGATTACGCCACCATTGGAAAAGTGCCCTGGTTTATAGGGAAGAAGGCCTCCGCCTGCGTGGAATGCGGAGAGTGTGAGACCAAATGCCCCCAGCATTTGGAGATCCGTCGGCAGTTGAAAGAAACAGCCGAGGTTATGGAAGAAAAATAAACCGGAGGGAAACGATGATCGATTTTGTTTTTCAAAACCCTTGCAAGATCATTTTTGGCAAGAACGCCTTATCCCATTTAGGAGAAGAAGTCCTTCGCTATGGCCGCAATGTGCTCCTGGTCTATGGGGGCGGCCACATCAAACGAATGGGTTTGTATCAGCAGGTAATAAACATCCTGGCGGAAAAGCAAGTGCAAGTATGGGAGTTGGGCGGTATTCGTCCCAACCCCATGCTATCCCGCGTGTATGAAGGGATCGAGCTCTGCCGAAGCAATAACATCGACCTGCTCCTGGCCGTGGGTGGAGGCAGTGTCATCGACACGGCGAAATCCATTGCCGCAGGGGTGCCCTACGAAGGCGATGTATGGGATTTTCATGCGGGCAAAGCTGTGCCCAAAACTGCTCTGCCAGTGGGAACTGTGGTCACGATATCAGCGGCAGGCAGCGAAATGAGCTATTCCTCGGTGATTACCAAAGAGGAGGGCATGCGCAAGGCAGGGTTCAACTCCCTGACCAATGTGCCCAAGTTCTCTATCCTCAACCCCGAATACTGCTATTCCCTGCCGCCTTATCAGACTGCCTGTGGGGTGGTGGACATGCTGGCCCACCTGATGGAACGCTATTTCACCCAGGTGGAGCATGTGATGCTGACGGATCAGATGCTGGAAGCCTGTATGCGCACGGTGCTGATCCAGGGTCCCATTGTGATGGAGCGGCCAGACGATTATCACGCAAGGGCAGAGCTTATGTGGGCGGCAGCACTGGCGCACAACACGCTGCTGCAGACCGGCCGGGTGGGGGATTGGGCCAGCCACAAGCTGGAACACGAGTTGAGTGCTCTGTATGACATTGCTCATGGTGCAGGGCTTGCCATTGTGTTTCCCGCCTGGATGAAATATGTTTTGCGCCACAGCCCGGGGAAACTGGCACAATTTGCATCACAGGTTATGGGAGTCCCCGAGAACGTTGGGGATGAGGAAGCCATCTCCCTGGAGGGTATCCGCCGTCTGGAGAGTTTTTATCGCTCCCTTGGTATGCCCATTCGACTTCAGGATGCGGGCATCTGTAGCGACAGGCTGGAGGAGATGGCTGCCAGAGCTACTTCAGCAGGCCCAGTTGGATTCTATTATCCTCTTCGAGAAGCCGATGCGCTGGCTGTTTACCGCTTGATGGTGGAATGATGCCGTCCCTCCAAACCTTTGACTGACATTTTCCCATATTTCCGCCCTCCTACCCGGCTGTAAGGCAGGGGGAGGGCGTTTGTATGTCTTGTGCCCAGTTCTATAAAATCGTTTATAGGGGTTGGGAACAATCCCCAGTTCTAGTCCGTCTTATTCACAATGGGAAGTTCCTAATAAGGAGGCCGATGCTCCGATGCGAAGGATGGTCCAATGGAAAGCTCCCCTGGTTTTAGTGATTGCGCTGTGTATGCTGGTGAACCTAATACCTGCCATTGGATACGCAACGGATGCTACCGATGGGATGTGGGAGGAAGTCACGCCATCCCTCGCGCCTACTCAAGTGCCCCAAGAGGATATCTCTTATCCTGGCCTTCGTATTCAAGCTGAGATCGGATACGATGGGCGGATCACCTATCTTAGAAAAATACCCCTCCGCGTGTCCCTGATCAATGAGGGGGATAACCTTGCGGGGAAGATGACGTTGAACATATACCGCAGCAACGAAGAATATGACCGCTATGAAAAGCCGGTTTCCGTGGCTGCCCAGTCCGAAGTTCAAAAAGTGTTCCTGCTGGAACTGACCATGAAGCAGGACCATTACCAGGTGGAGTTATTGGTGGATGACCGGGTTATCGCATCCCAGTCCCTGACACCGGTCAGTGTGATGGATCCCTCCACGATGCTGGTAGGGACCCTGTCTGAACAGACGAAGGTTTTGTCTCAATTTGTTTTTTCCGACACCAAGGATCCCTTGAATCGAGGCGAAAAATGGCAGGCAACGCCGCTGTCCATGGAGGATTTCCCGGATGATCCGGAGATGTTGGAGGCCTTTGCCTTCCTGGCGGTTGATGGAGTGGATCTGTCTCAATTGAACAGCAGGCAGCAGGAAGCCTTTGGAGAATGGTTGGAGAAGGGCGGAATTGTAATTGTGGGCGGAGGTGCACAGGCAGGCTCCGGCTACCCTTTCTTTACCAAGTATACAGGAATCATGGCAGGGACAACCACCCAAAGCGTTGCTGACATCACCCCTTCCCTCTTACGCTACGTGAAGGCGGCAGAGTCCCCATTGGGCGGCCTCATCCCATTGACGGAGTTAAAAGATGCTAAAAATCTATTGGTTTCCGCCGATGGAACCGGCCTTTTGGACATGACCCGCGTGGGCAACGGAGTGATATTTACCGCTGCCTTCTCCCTGTCGGACAAGCCCTTGAGCGAATGGCTCAGCAACAGCGCTTTTTGGCAACGAGTAATGATTACTGCCATTGGGGAAAAGTATAAAAGAATCACCGACCAGTACATCAACTACTACAACCGGAATTTGGATTACATTGACGGCAGCGTCATGGAGCAGATCCGTGTACCCAATGACAGCAGCTTTCTGATTCCATTGGTTTTGCTGCTAACGTTCCTGGCGTTGTCCGGCTTTGGTAGTTACTTGTTTTTAAAGAAAAAAGATAAAAGAGACCTCATGTGGGTCACCATACCAGTGCTGTCGATCCTGTGTGTGGTGCTGTTGTTGTTTATGGGCAGGACCATGAGCTTCCGCCAACCTGTAGCGGTGATCTCGGCGATGGTGAATCAGGACGTGGAAGGGGCGGTAAGCTCCAAGGCCGCCGTCAGTGTAAGCGTGGCGGAGCGCACACCTGTCACTGTATCCATCCAACCCGGATGGATACGGGTCGGCGGCAACCAAAGTAATTATTACGATATGGGGGAAGAGCTCCCGAAGATCCATAAGCTGCGTTATACCTACCATCAAGGGGATACAAGCACCATAACCTTCCCGGTGGATGCCTCCAGAAAGGTAAACTCGTTTTTTGTAGAGGGTCTGGAGCTGCCGACCATTCAAATTGAAGGCGACTGCTGGTGGGAAAAGGACGGCTTGCACATTACTCTGACAAACCAAGGAGAGTATCCCCTTCAAACAGGGCATGTGATAACCCCCATGGGGTTTTGTGCGGTGCCCCCGCTGTTGCCCGGAGAGAAGGTGCGCTGTCTGATCGCATATTCGAAGGATCAGGATCAGAAGATGGGCACGCAGGTCAATTACAACCCCTACGGCAATATTCCTATTACGGAAGGAGTTTTGGTGCCCACTTACCAGCAGAACAATGTCAATATCTACTCCATTACTGGGGCTATTGTCTATCCGGAACAATATACGGACAGCAAAGCCTTTGCCCCTGAGTTGCCCAGAGCCCAGCTGGATGAGCGCATGCTGAGGTCCAACCTCTACAACTATTGCATTAATAATGGCAATTGGTATGAAGAAAGCGCAGCATTCTACTATGTCGCCCTGGACGACAACCTTTGCCGGTTTAGCCTCACCGCCAACGGCCAAAGTGTGAACCGCGTCGCCCAGCGCAACATTATTAGCGCAAAGCTAAAGTATCACGCCGTCAACGAAAGTGGTCTGGTGAAGTATTCCAAGGGAATGATAAAGGTTTATGAAGGATCGGCAGGGCCCGAGGGTAATGTGCGCGGGACGGAGATCAAGGAACGTTACCGTTACTACCGGCTTCATGACAAACAGATTTTCTGCTTTGATGTTCCCGAGAACGCCCGGGATATCAGGCTGGACCGATTGGAGATCGGGGTGGAATACAGCTATACCGAATTTGATTTGCGAATCTGGAATCAGAAAACCGGTGATTGGATGCCAATGGATCCTAAGAAGGACCTTGAAGACCAGATCGACTGGTATGCCTGCCTCACCAAGGAGGGAGAACTCTTTGTACAATATGTGCCAGGTACCTCGGCCACGGATAATTACGCGGAGGTCTCCACCCCGTATATGGTGCTGGAAGGGGATGTGAAGTGATGCTTCAATTGGAAGGATTAACCCGCTATTATGGCCATTTCCTGGCGTTGGATCATCTGAGCATGACCATTGGAGATGGGGAACTCCATGGGTTTGTAGGGCCCAATGGTGCGGGCAAAACCACAACCATGAAAATACTTGCCACCCTGCTGAGACCTTCTGAAGGCACCGCGACCCTCAATGGTGTGGAGGTAAGCAAAAACCCAAGGCAGATTAGGCGAATGATGGGCTACATGCCGGACTTCTTCGGCGTGTATGACAAGCTGAAGGCATGGGAATACCTGGATTTTTATGCAAGGTGCTATGGCTTTGGTTACCAGGAGCGTATGCGCATGATCGACAACCTGCTGGAGCTTGTGAACCTCCAGGACAAGCGGGAATCCTATGTGGATGTACTTTCCCGGGGCATGAAGCAACGGCTGTGCTTGGCCCGTGCCCTGATACACGACCCTAGTTTGCTGATACTGGATGAGCCCGCATCAGGGATGGACCCCAGGGCCAGGGCGGAGATGAAGCAAATTCTTCGCAGCCTGAAGGACATGGGAAAGACCGTGCTGATCTCCTCCCACATCCTACCGGAATTGTCGGAAATGTGTGATTCCCTGACCATCATCGATCATGGCAGGCTGGTTTTTTCCGGCTCTGTGCAGGATCTTGCCGGGCACATGAGCGGTCGGGCTCCCATCCGCCTGCGCCTCTTGGAAAAGGACAACGCGGCTCATCTTGAGCAGGCAGTACAGCTACTAAAACAGGTGCCTGGGATCTCAACAATTAGCCAGGAGGAGCAGAATCTGTTGAGCTTTCAGTTTGAGGGCGCAGACGAGGAAGTGGCAGATTTACTGGGCATGCTTACCGCACAGCTTCCGGTACTGGACTTTCATCGCCAGCCAATGAACCTGGAAAAGGTATTCATGGAGGTGACACAAGATGATTAATCCCATTTTGGCATCCTCGGCCCGGCAACGGATGCGATCCGTGCGTACGCCGATTTTAGTGACCCTCTATGGATTGCTGCTGCTGGCCTTCGTTTACTTTACTTCCTTCAACGCCTTTGGTCAGCCTACCTTTACCATTGGCGAATTGCGCAGAAGCGTGGAAGGGTATGTGTACCTGCTTATTGTTCAGTTCGGCTTGCTGGTGCTGGTTGCTCCGGCCATGATGGCGGGGAGCATCGCTGGTGAAAGGGAACGGCAGACCCTGGATCTCCTCCATGTGACCAACGTAAACTCGCTGAGCATCGTTGTGGGAAAGTTGATGGAGAGCTTTGGCTTCCTCTGCCTGCTGATCGTTTCATCTTTTCCTATGATGGGGCTAATCCTGCTCACTGGGGGTGTGGATCTTCTACAGTTGCTGACGGGGGTGCTGTTCCTGCTGCTGGTGGCATTGGCCGCGCTGAGCGTGGGTCTTGCTGCTTCGGTGTTCCTTCGGCGAACGGTGGCAGCCACGGTTGTGGCCTATTTAATAATCTTTGCCATAGGAGCGATTACTGTAGCACCGATTTTCTATGACGTGCAAAGGATCGGAAAGATATACACCACTGCCCGTGACGCCAACCATATCATCACCACCATTGAGGGTTACACACCGATTTCTTTTGTGATAAATCCTGTTCTGGGGCTATTAGCCCTGATTGTGGATCAAACCAAGCTTCTTCATACCACCATTGGCCAGTTCAGCCATACGCTAAACGTGACCTTTGAGTATCTTCCCTTTGGAAGATATGTCATCTACAACATGATCTTCCTGGCGGGCGCCTCGGCGCTGCTGGTGCTCGTTTCCGCCCTGCGGCTGCGCTACCGCAAGGCAGACCGGCCCCGCCTGAGGAGGGACAAGCGATGAAGCCTTTGGAAACGGCATTGCGCCCTGTTAGACTAAGAATGCGCCTGGAACGTAGCTTGACCTGGGGCATTCTGGGCATGGCTATTGGAGCAGGCGCAGCCCTGATGCTGCGCCTGGGGGGCTTTCTGTGGCCCATCAAAGGCCTATGGGTTCTGTGCAGCCTTTGCCTGCTGGCAAGTATACTGCTGGGCGGTCTCATCGGATTTCTCTGGCCTGTCTCCATAAAGAGAGCGGCTTACCAGGTGGACCATTGTGGCCTGATGGCCAGGGTGCAGACTGCCCTGGAATGGGAAAAGTATCAATCCGGTGAAGAACATCCCATGATTTTACTCCAGCACCAAGACGCGCAAAAGGCCCTTGAGGCCTTTGACATCCGTACGGCCTTACCCCTGCGACCGAGGAAATCCGTTCTTATTATTGCATTCGGCCTGATCGTGCTTATGGTGGGTCTGGGCCTTGTGCCCAATCCCCAGCATGAAGTACTACAATCCAAGGCGATTTTTAAACAGGAGATGGGCAAACAGGCAGCATTGGTGGAAGAGGGCGCAGGAAAGCTGGAGACTACGGACCCCAAGGAAAATCAGGAGAGCCGAAAGATACTGGGTGATTTGGCGCGTGACCTACGCAAGGCCGATAGTCCCCGCGAAGCGCTGTCTGCACTGGATCAAGCTCAGCGCAAGCTTGAAAATCTGTGGAAAAATGACGCAGATACTTTGCGCAACGAATTGGCAAATCAGGGTAAGAACGACTTGGTCTCGGCATTGGAAAAGGGGGACGCAAAGGATACTGAAAACGAATTGAAGGCGCAGGGTGCACATCAGTTGGTCCAAAGCTTGACCCAGGCTGCGCAGCAGACCACATCCTCCAGTGTCCAACAAGCACTAAGCCAAGCGGCCCAGGCAGTGGCTGAGGGAAACCTGTCCCAGGCGCAGATGGCGCTAAACAGTATTGCGGCCGCCTCATCAGGCTCACCTGGCCAAGCCGCCGCCCTGATTCAGATGGCTCGCAACGCCACTGCCAGGGCCGGACAGGCCATGGGGAATGCCGTGCCGGGTAGCGCGGCGCAGGCCCTGGTTTCTTTGGGCTTGCAAGCGGGAAGCGGGCAGGGAAGCGGATCCGGGGTTGGCTCGACGCCTGGGCAGGGAGCGGGCGGCGGCGCGGGGAAGGGCAGCACCAACCTGGACGCCGGGTACCAAAACCATAGCGGCAACCCGCCCGTACAGGGTAACACAGCCCCCAAGGAGAAAGTGGGGGTCTACGAGGCAATTTATGATCCCACCCGTCTTGACAGGGAGGGAGAACTGACCCGGGAGAGGGGAGATATCGGGGACGGGGAAACCACTCAAGCCCAGTTAGGACCTGGCCTTGGCAGCGTGGATGAAAACGTGCCCTATCCTCAGGTCGCTTTGGAGTATTCACAATCGGCTGTGCAGGCAGTGGAAAACGCCAAGCTGCCGACCTATGCGCAAAAATGGGTGGAGAGCTACTTTGCTTCTCTGCTGGAATAGGGGAGAATGTCTATGATCTCAAAGGAAGAAATCCTGAGCTTTGGAGATAAAATCGATGAAATCCGGGAGGAGATTGCCAAGGAAATCGTGGGTCAGGAGACAGTGATCCAGCAGCTTCTCACGGCTCTGATCGCCGGGGGCAATGTGCTGCTGGAAGGCGTGCCCGGCCTGGGCAAGACCCGGCTGGTTCGTACACTTTCCAAGGTGGCGAGTTTACCTTTTTCCAGAATTCAATTCACCCCTGATCTGATGCCCGCCGACATCACCGGCACCAACATCATCGTGAAGACTGAGGCTGGCAACGAGTTTCGCTTTCAGCCCGGTCCTTTGTTTGCTTCCGTGATTCTGGCAGACGAAATCAACCGTGCTACGCCCAAGACCCAGTCGGCACTTCTGGAGGCCATGCAGGAGCAGAGTGTCACCGTGGCGGGGGTGTCCAGACCCTTGGGAGACCCGTACTTTGTGTTAGCCACTCAAAACCCCATCGAGCAGGAAGGCACCTACCCCCTGCCAGAGGCACAGCTGGACCGCTTTATGCTGAAAATTTTGGTTGAGTTTCCAAGCCTTCAGGAGTTGGGGCAAATTGTAGGCTTGACCACCGGCGGGGAACATGAGCCTGTTCGGCAGGTAACTGATGGAGAAACCTTGTTACGCCTGCGGCAGATTGCCCAGAGCGTGCCCATTGCCGAAGCAGTACAGGCCTATGCCTTGAAACTGGTACTGCATACCCATCCGGAGCTACCGGGCGCACCGGAGATCACCAGGAGTTTCGTGCGCTACGGGGCCAGTCCCCGGGCGGCTCAAGCGCTGATATCCACCGCCAGGGTGCGTGCACTGATGCAGGGTCGCTATAATGTGGCCTTTGAGGACATTGACGCGATGGCCTTGCCCTGTCTTCGCCATCGGATCGCTCTGAACTTTGAGGGACTTTCCCAGGGAAGAACTGTGGAAAACGTAATCTGTGACCTACTTCAAGACATGGCGCAAAATCGATAAAGCACAGGGGGAGAAACATGCTGGATGAACGATTCCTGGAACGGTTGGATGCCATGCACCTGCGGATGCGTCATTCCAGTTCCGGGGGCGCAGGCGGCTTACGCCGCTCCAAAGCCCTGGGCAGCAGCGTGGAATTTTCGGACTTTCGGGAATATGCCCATGGAGACGACATCCGCCGCCTGGATTGGAACGCCTATGCCCGCTTTGACAAACTTTTTCTAAAGCTATTTATGGAGGAGCAGGAGGCCCAGGTTCATTTGGTTCTGGATGCCAGTACTTCCATGGCCTTTGGCGAGCCTAGTAAATGGGAAACGGCGGTGGGCTTGGCCCAGATTCTTTGCTATTTGTCCTTGAGCGGCAATGACCGGGTGACGCTCTATGCCCTTCAGGGGAAGGAGTTTCAGCAGACACGACCGCTGATGGGACGGCAGGGAATGGTAGAGGCGGACGGATTCTTGCGGAGCATCACTCCCAAGGGCAAGACTGTGCTATCGGTTGGGGTTGGGCGGCTGCCCATCCCTCAGAGTCGGGGCATGACGGTAGTACTGTCAGACTTTTTATCTCCCGGAGGATATGAAAGCGCCCTTTCCTCCCTGTGCTATCGCAAGCAGGAGGTCTGCGCTCTGCAGATCATCAGTAAACCGGAGCTGGAGCCGGAGCTTCAGGACGCGGTGCAGCTTGTGGACAGCGAAACAGGAGAGATCATGGAGATTCTGGCGAGCTATGACGCCTTGAAGCGCTATCGCAAGGCAGTGGCGGACTTTTTGGAAGATTTGCGCCGCTTTTGTCATCAAAACAGCATGAGCTATGTCCTGTTGCCTTCCGAAGCCGATTTGGAAAAAACCATGCTTCGGGAGTTGGCGCAGGTGGGATTGCTGACATAAGGAGAAAATGCGATGGAATGGCTATTGCCCGCAGGCTCGTGGGCTTTTCTCGGGATTATCGTGGTAGTGCTGCTCTATCTGTTGAAGCGCAAGGCCACCCGATATGAGGTGCCCAGCCTGCTCCTCTGGCAAAAAATGGAGGCAGTCCGGGAGGCTTCCAAACCCTTTCAAAAGCTGCGTAAGCAATGGCTGCTCCTTTTGCAGCTCCTGCTGGCGGCTCTGCTGGCCTTTGCACTGCTTCGGCCCGCGTTACCCGGCGGACATCAAGGGGAGATGGTGCTGCTCTTTGACGTATCCGCCAGCATGCAGGCGGTTTCGGATGGCAAAAGCCGTCTGGAGATGGCAGTAGACGAAGCCCTGTCCCTGGTGGAGGGGGCCAAGGAGAGGGACGCGGTCACGATTTTAACAGCCGGCTCCACCGTGGGTCAAGCCTTGACCCGCTCCAGGGACAAGCAAAAAGTCCGTTCCGTCCTTCTGGGACTCAAAGCGGAAAACGGCACGGCGGACATGGAAGGAGCTCTTTCTTTGGCTAGGGCCATGCGCCGTGATGTGCCGGAGCTGCGTATCATCGTCTATTCGGATAACGATCAGATGGAAGGTGACCTAGGTTCTGATGATGTGAAGATTCAAGGGGTAGGAAAGCCCGCTGTCAACCGGAGTGTCTTGTCACTGCGATGCAGTGCCCAGGAGGATGGGCTCAATGCCTTTGCCCGCCTGGGCAACTATGGAGCAGCCGCACAGGTCACCGTGGAATGCTACGCGGACGGAAACCTGTGCGATTTACGTAGCATCTCCCTGCCGGATGGAGGAGAGGAAAGCATCCAGTTTCTGGCCCCCTCCGAGACTCAGACTATATGGGTGACCATCACGACTCCGGATGCATTGGCAATGGACAATACCCGCTACTGGGTGGCCCAGCCTAAACGGGAAAGAAGCATTTTGCTGGTGACACCGGGGAATGTATTTCTGGAAAAGGCCCTGGCTTTGCGACAGGATGTGAAGGTGGTCAAGACTTTATCCATGGAGGGGCTGGGGACCCAGGAATACGATCTTGTCATTTATGACGGCCAGGCCCCGGCAGAGTTGCCCTCCACAGGTTCCATCCTGGCATTGGCCCCCGGCGTAGAAGTTTTTGGGATCCAAGAAGGGGAAGCCTCCCAGACATCCGGATCCCTTCGGGCATCAAAGAGCGCGCTGGCACAGCGGCTGACTCAAAATCTGCTGCTGTCGGCATTCTCCCTGCGCATCTTTCGTCCCCTTAACGGAGGACAGAACATTTTGACCTGGGGCGATGTCCCCCTGTTATCCGTGGCCGAGAAAGATGGGAGGCGAGCGGCGGTGCTGGGATTTGACTTGCATGACAGCAACCTGCCCATGAAGCCCGATTTCCCAATTCTGATGCAAAACCTGCTGGATTATCTGCTCCCCGAGGCCGTGAGTGCCGTGGATGGAGCCGTGGCGGGTGAACCCATCACCTTGGTAACGGATGAGCGGACGATGTCCGTCCAGGTCGTGACGCCATCCGGACGCAAGATTGCCGCCGGGAGCGGCCTCTTTACAGACACCGGTGAGATTGGCATTTATGCCTTGCAAGAGACACGACCGGACAATACACAGCGCGTGACCCCTTTTGTGTTGCATATGGCCCCTTCGGAAGCAGATCTGCGCCAAGTGGCCGCCTCCAGCCTGAGAAGCCAAGGGGAACCGGTTGAGCGCCAGGGCGCAGGGCGGGAGATCACGGTTTTCTTCCTGCTGGCAGCGCTGGTGGTATTGCTGGTGGAATGGGAGGTGAACCGCCGTGGGGCTTGAGTTTATGTTTCCCTGGGCATTGTTGCTTTTGCCCGTCGCTATCGGCCTAACCCTCTGGATTGAAAGGAAATACCGGCAGATCAGGCGTTCTTTGAAAAACCGGGTGAATCTCGCCCTGCGCCTGCTGCTGGTAACGATGTTGGTTATGGCGATTGCTGGGCCGTCCATACTGCTGCCCTCCGGTGCCAATGTGACCTGGATCTTGCTTGATGTATCCGATTCCACAGCATCCGCTCAAGATGAGACCCAACAGAGATTGGTCCAGGCCATGGCTCAGATCCCCCAGGGGGAGCAGGTGGGCGTCATCGCCTTTGGAGCCAATGCCAGGGTGGAAGCGCCGCTATCCTGGGAAAGCAGTTTTTCAGGTGTACGCACAGCGGTGAGACCCGAGGGCAGCAATCTGTCAGAGGCGCTTCGTCTTGCCGGGGCCTTGACCCCGGAGGAAAGCGCCGGGCGCATTGTAGTGGTCAGTGACGGTCAAACCGACAACGCGAAAGCCATCGCCGCTGCCTTGGCGGCCCGGGGGATCGTGGTGGATGCCCTGAAGATGCATCCCTCACGGTCCAAGGATGCCCAGATCACCCATGTGAAAACCCCCAAGGAGGTCTATGAGGGGCAGTCCTTCACCATCGAGGTGACGGTGGACAGCACCCTGGATACAACCGCCACTTTGGTTCTTTATCAAAATCACACTCCCACCGCTACCCGGGAGGTCACCCTGCGCAAAGGGCAGAATATCTTTGCTTTTCAGGATGTAGCCAGCCAGACTGGTGTGATGACCTACGAGGTCAGGCTGCTGGCTCAGGGAGACGAGCAGGGAAAGAACAACAGTGCAAGCGCCTACCTCCACGCCGCAGGCACACCCCATGTGCTGTTGGTGGAAGGGAAGCCTGGATCTGGCCGAGAAATGGGCAAGATGCTGGCATCCGGGAACATGAACGTGGAAACTGTCCGACCTCAGGAACTTCCCATGAACGGAGAGGAACTGCGGAAATACGACTCCATCGTGCTTGCCAATGTGGACTATGACACCGCCAGCGAGGAGCAATGGCAGGCGTTGGAGGTGGCCGTACGGGTGTTGGGCCGGGGTCTGTGCGTCCTGGGTGGCGACAGCAGCTACGCCCTGGGCGGTTACCGGGGCAGCCTGTTGGAAACTATGCTGCCGGTGACCATCGACGTACGCAGCAAGCTACAGATGCCTTCTTTGTCCCTGATGCTGGTGATCGATAAATCCGGCTCCATGACAGAGGGGCAGTTTGGAACAACCCGGCTGGAGGTGGCCAAGGAGGCTGCCATGCAGGCTACGGAGGTTCTGACCAAACGAGATCAGGTGGGGGTTATTGCCTTTGATGACGCAGCCAAATGGGTGGTACCATTGCAAAAAGTGACAGATGTTACGGTGATTCAAAGCCTGATTGGCACGATCCGTCCGGGAGGCGGTACAGCTTTCTATTCTGCCCTGGAGCAATCAGTGATTGCGCTAATCCAGGCCACCACCCCGCAAAAGCATATTATCTTTCTTTCCGACGGACAGCCAGCCGATAGCGGGTTTCAGAGCCTGGCCCAGGATGCCGCCGATCATGGAATTACCATTACCACAGTGGCTGTAGGCGAGGGAGCCAACGCCAAACTCATGGAGCTGATTTCCACCATCGGCGGGGGCCGAACCTATCGGGCTGGAGAGTTTGACAACCTCCCGAAAATCTTTACTAAAGAAACCTTTCTGGCCGGCGGCAGTTATGTGCAAAATCGCGAGTTCACACCTGTGATTACGGAAAGTTCGAGCATGACGGCCTTTGATGGCTTTCCCAAGCTCCAGGGATACCTGACCGCAATGGAAAAGTCCCTGGCGACCGTATCCTTGGTCACCGATCAGGAGGATCCCCTTCTGGCCTGGTGGCCGTACGGTGCGGGCACGGTGGTCTCTTGGGCCAGCGACAGCGAAGGAGCCTGGACCCAGGACTTCCTGATGTGGAAAGATGGTCCGGCTTTCTTTGGCGGTCTGGTGGTCAAGACCTTGGCCAAGGAAGCCAAGGATGGGACTCTGGAAGTTGACGTCAAGAACGGTTCTGCATCCATTCGCTACACCTTACCGGAAGGAACCACCGTTGATCCTGGCATCAAAACCCAAGCCACAGTACTACAACCCGACGGTACTGAGATGTTGGTTGAACTGACCCAAACCGAAGCAGGGGTCTTTGAAGGCACTTTTATGGCGGAAGGCCAAGGTGCCTATGCCTTGCGGGTGGAACAAGAGCAGGAAGGCGCCACCCTCCGCATCAAGGAGGGTGGCACGGTGGTGAGCTTTTCTGAGGAATATGACCTGCGAAGCCAGAGTGCAGAGGGAGTTTTGGAGCAGCTTACCCAAGTCTCCGGGGGCAGGATGCTTAACGCCGACGACCCCTTGCTGTCGACCCAGCATCGTCCGGCCAGCGCTCGTAGGCAGATCACGACATTGTTATGTATTCTTACCCTGATCCTCTTCCTGATGGACATCGCACTGAGAAGGTTGTCATGGGAGGCTGCGGTAGAGGGGTGGTTGCAGAAAATGGGAACTCTTCAAGCGGAAAAGGCTCAAAAAACACAAGAGAAAACCCAAGCATCAGTTCAAGAAGGGAAACCTTCTGAAATGTCAGGCCCAGTCTCCTCCAGACAAAAGCAAGCCCAGAAACCAAAGGCAGCCGTGGATACGGCCAATAAACTCCTGGAAGCTAAGCGGCAGCGAAAGCAACTATAAAGCGCCGTGGATGGTGAGGCCGGATCCAATGACGGCCAGCAGCTTTGGTACAAAGATCAGTGCGCCGATGATAGCGGAAGCGATGGAAACCACCAGCACTGCCCCGGCGGCAGTATCCTTGGCCAGCTTCGCCCGGGGATCCACCTGTGGGGATACCATGTCGACCAATGTTTCTATTGCAGTGTTTATGAGTTCCGCCATCAGCACCATCGCAAAGAGTAGGATGCAGATCATCCATTCCACCATCGTAAGACCCAGCAGGGCAGCGAAGACTACCACCAAGGTCATGATCCCAAGGTGGACAACCATGTTTCGTTCGGCTTTCAGGCTGGCGGCGATCCCCTCAAAGGCAAAGGAAAAACTGGCCATAAAACGGTTTCGGTGTGGAAGGGGAGGCAAGAATGTATGGTCCTCCTCCCCAAAAAACCTTTCAATGAAGGCGGAAAAGATGCATAGATAAGCGGCGGAACACAAAAGCCCGCCCATAACATCGCTGAAAAAATGCGCTCCCAGATAGATACGGCTTGCGCCTACCAAAAGGATTACCAAAGCCAGCAAGGCGGAAAGCAGCCACTTTATGGCTTTGGAAAGGCCGCAGCGCTGGGTAAGAAGGATTAAGAAGCCAAAGAAGCAGGCAGCAGCCATGGTGTGACCGCTGGGAAAGCTGTAACCTGCCTCCACCACCATAAGGGTGACCTCCGTTGGACGGTACCGGGCAAAAAAGCTCTTCAGTGTAAGGTTCAGAAGAACGGAAAGCATCATGTTTAGCAGCAGGGGCGCTCTGTACTCCTTGAGGGGTAGACAGAAAACCATTGTAAAACATAGGATCACCAGCACGATCCAGTTGCCCAGCAGTGTGCAGAGGTTCCAGAACCCAGTGGCAAACGGGGAGGCCATGCCCGCCATCAAACCATACACCTGCTGATCTACAGTGGTCATCTTTTCCAGTGACAGAGCGACAATAGCAAATAAAAGCCCGTTAATCGCTGCAAGAATCCAAAGGATTTGAGGGCGGCGCAGAGGCATAGCACATTCCTCCTTCCCAACTACGGATAGCATACCACGGTATGTCCATTCAAATCAAATATCCTCGTGAACTTCTTGGAAGGAGGTTTGGAGAAGTATGTAGAAATGAGGGAGGAACAACCGCGCTAGGGAGCGGGGTAAGGAGTGGAATCCATGTACAAAACCGGCGTATATTTTGGGAGGTTTTGCCCGCCGCATAGAGGCCATTTGTATCAAATGATTGAAGCCTCAACCCAGTGTGAAAAACTGATTGTGGTGATTTCTGACAACGCCAATCAAACCAAGGAAATCTGTCAAAATGCGGGATTGCCTTATATTTCCTATCAGTTGCGCAAACAGTGGATTTCTCAGCAGATTCAGGATATGGAGCATATCACGGTTCGTGTGCTGGACGAAACAGATATTCCCGAATATCCCAACGGCTGGAAAGAATGGAGCGCTCGGATGCGGATGGTGGTTTCTGAGCCCATTGACGCGTTCTTTGTGGGAGACATGGACTATCAGCAGACCCTGGAGGAGTACTTTCCTGAATCCAGGGTGGAGTTGTTTGACCCTTCGCGGACGCGGTATCCCATCTCTGCATCGGATATCCGCGAGAACATCCTTGGAAACTGGCATTATATCCTGGGCTCCGCCCGGCCCTTCTTTGCAAAAAAAGTACTGATCGCGGGTACAGAAAGCTGTGGAAAAACCACTTTAACCAAGTGTTTGGCGAAACTCTACAATACCTCATGGTCGGAGGAAGTGGGGCGCTACTATGCCCGGGATTATTTGGGCAATGATGAAACCATTTTCACCGATATTGACTTTGGCCGCATCGCACATCTGCAATTTGAGCAAGACTACCACGCTCTGCGCTCCGCCAATAAGGTTTGCTTTTTTGACACGGATGCCACCTATACGGATTATTTCAGCGAATTATACATGGGGCACCGCAATCCGCTAGTGCAGGCTTATATTGATCCATCCAGGTATGACCTGCTGCTGTATTTGCTTCCGGATGTGAGATGGGTGTCTGACGGGCAACGGCTCCACGGTGAGCAGGAAAAACGAATGAAATTGAGCAAGCATCTTCAGGACATGTATGAGGCCCATGGCTTTGGTGACAAACTGGTGGTGGTAAGCGGCACTTACAACGACCGTCTGACCCATGCCATAAGGCTGGTAGACAACCTGCTGCGGGGAAACAGGCCTTAAGG
>JAAYDR010000045.1 GCA_012729115.1 Clostridiales bacterium
GCACTCAAGAAGGCCGGCGGTTTTGCAACGGGGCAGACCGTGGGAACATGGCTGCCTCTGCCTGGGGTTACGCGCAGGATGCAGGAAGGGTATCAGGCGCGGGTCCTGAGTATGCATCTATTACCCGTCGAGCCGGTGATGGGTGTGCTGCGCGTCGCCTTCCCAATGCGGAACTTTGCGGACAGCTTCTCGATGCTTCAAACTGCACTTGTGGGCAATGATGTGTCCACCGCGCTTTGCGTCAAACTGCTGGATCTGGATTTTACTCCTCAGGCGCTCAGGGGTTATGCGGGACCCCGCCAGTCGATAAAGGGAGTTCGTGAGGCCGTGGGCGTGTATGATCGTCCGCTGGTGCTCAACATGCTCAAACCCTGTATCGGCTATACGGCGGAGGAAGGGGCAAGGATCTTCCTGGAATCGGCAATGGGCGGCGTTGATCTGATCAAGGATGACGAGGTGCACGGTCAAACGGATATCAGCGGGGTAGCGGAGCGGGTGGAAAAATACCATCGTGCGGCCCAAACCGTGCGTGAGCGTACGGGACGCGCCCCACTGTACATCCCCAACATTACGGCGCGCCCAAAGCAGATGCGTGAAAACGCGCGTGCTGTCATTGCAGCGGGGGGCAGGGGTGTGATGGTCAATTTTGTTTCCGCAGGACTGGACGCGCTATGGGAGTTGTCTGCTGAGTTCGGCGATCGGCTCTTCTTCCTGGCACACTACGCCGGTGCAGGCATGATGAGCGCACCGGGTGTGGGATACTCCAATGCCGTTCTGCTGGGTGTTCTGCCCCGGCTGGCAGGGGCCGATATGATCATGACCATGTACCCGGGCAGGCCCGACAGCCAGGGGTATTACGGCTTTTTACAAGCGCTGCAAAAGCAGCGGCTTCCCCTTGGACAGATCGCGCCGGTGTTTACCACCATTGGTGGCGGGGTAACTCCTTTAAATCTGGGATCCATCCTTCGTGAAACAGGCAATGATACGATCCTGGCCGTGGGCGGAGCGATCCAAGGACATCCCATGGGTACGGCATACGGTGGTGAAGCCGTGCTGGCAGCCATTGATTGCGCTATGAAGAACGAAGAGATCACCCAGCGTGCCCGGTGCTGTCCTGCGTTGCAGGCGGCCATTGATGCATGGGCAAAATGAATGAAGGGCAAGGAAGAAAACCATGATGACGGACAGAACAAAAGTCTTTAGAAAGTTGCACATTGCCGCAGAGCGTGCCTATGGGCATTCCCTGCAAACCGGCAGTGGCGGAAACCTGTCCGCACGGGATGTGGTGGCGGGACAGATGATCGTCAAATCCAGTGGAGGCTCGTTTGCCGACTGTACGGATGAGGGAGACGGGTTTGTGATCACCGATTTTTTGGGTTCTCCCATCCCCGGAAGCACCGGGAAGCCAACCCGGGAGGTGGTGCTGCATGCGATGCTGTATCAGCTTTCCGACACTATTGGCGGTGTGATGCATACCCATAGCCCCTTTGCAATCGCATACGCGTTCCATCATGACATCCTGCCGATGACAACATGGCATGTGCGGCTTAAGTTTGGCTGCGATATTCCCGTACTGGATATTCCCTCGCCCATGGTACGGCCTGAAGATACGCCGCTGGTGCGTTCGCTTTTTGATGCAAATCCAAATCTGCCCGCCTTCCTGCTGCGCGGGCACGGCATTGTGGCCGTGGGGAAGGACGTGCTGGAGGCGGAGCACAACGCCGAGCTGGTGGAAGAAACAGCGAAAATCGCGGTGTTGAAAGAATTGCTGGAAAAGTAGTGAAATTTGATGTAAGATGCAAATGGTGAGCAATCAGATTTTACGTCCCCTTGACATCACAACCATTGGCGCAGACCTGACGGGACGCTGGTGAACCACAAGGAGGTTGGCCTGATGACC
This sequence comes from Clostridiales bacterium, assembly GCA_012729115.1. Taxonomy (GTDB): domain Bacteria; phylum Bacillota; class Clostridia; order Christensenellales; family Aristaeellaceae; genus Limiplasma. The sequence continues at coordinate 1,901 of JAAYDR010000045.1, forward strand.
AGATTATCCGAATTGCCCGTAACGACCATCAAGTTGAACAATAAACGCATGAGCGAGCAGATTTTTGAGCAGCTTTGCGATTGGATTATGGACGGTACGCTGCGGGCAGGTCAGAAAATCAGCGAGGATGAGTTGGCCGATCGCTTTGGCGTAAGCCGCATGCCTGTGCGCGAGGCCGTCAGGTTGCTCAGTGCCAAGGGCCTGGTGGAATCAATCCCCTACATCGGCACCACGGTGCGTGTGCTGACCGATCATGAAGTCCGCGAGATCTATTTGCTGCGCAGTGTACTGGAACCCCTGGCAAGCAGCAAAGCAGCCGAATACATCATCGACGTGGAATTGGAACAGCTTCAAAACATCCAGACAGAGCTGGAGAAGAACGCTAAACTGCCCTTGTCGCTGTCCACATCCAAGGAGTTGTATCGGCTCAACAAGGAATTTCATATGTGCATGTATGCGCCGTCCCGCATGAACACACTCCTGAAGATCATTGACGGGCTCTGGGACAGCATCGCCAATATCCGTATGCGGATTGCATATACCAGCATTTATCCCCAGCAAATGCAGCACGAGCACCGCGACTATATCCACTGCCTGAAGCAGCGGGATGGCGAAACGCTTGCGCAACTTGTGAAAAAAAACCTGGAGTTTCATGCCAAACAGATACCAAGCATCGACAAGCTGTTTGAGATGGACCAAGCGCTTCATCAATAGATTTTTTTGAATTTGCTATTGGGAGTTTGCCAGCCTACCAATGGACTCCGTAGAAAGCGGGTCCCGCGCCGACAGGAACAGGAGGTGCGAGTATGCCGACCGCAATTGACCATGTTGCAGATGTGGGTGGGTTGACGCTGGAAGAGAGGCCGTTTGACGCCATCGACAGCCTTATTCTGACGCAAATTGTCTATATGCCCATGGAGGGCTTTCTGGATCAGGGCGGAGAGGCCACTCTTGCTCAGCTTTGGGTTTTTCTTCAGAACCATTACACAGAGGACAGCTTTGATATCTTTCAAAAGAAGCGCTTTGCTCTGACCTGCGCATGCGCCGCCCAAGACCGGTATCGGGACTGGAGGCTGCACCATTATGTCAACAGGGTTGAACCGGAGCGGGAAATGCAGTTCTGCGCCTGTGCCTTTGATCTGCCAGGCCCGGAGACGGTGATTGCCTTTCGGGGGACGGACCTCAGCCTTGCGGGCTGGAAAGAGGACCTGAACATGTCCTTTATGACCGTTCCCTCCCAGCGTTTGGCTGCGGAGTATGTGGAGCAGCTGGCGCGAGCAGACGGCAGGGAGTTCATCCTTGCCGGACACAGTAAGGGGGGCAATTTGGCGGTCTACGCCGCCTCTGCTGTTTGTGAGGATACGCAAAACAAAATCCGGCGGATCGATTCCTTCGACGGGCCCGGCTTTGACCAGGGAACGTTGAACAGTCATGGATTCCAGCGAATATTGGGGAGGATCGAAAGCTATCTGCCGCAAAGCAGCGTGGTGGGAATGCTGCTCTACGACCATCCGCCCTATACGGTGGTACAGAGCAAGTCCTTGGGGATTTTGCAACATGACGCGATGACCTGGCAGATCCGGGAGGGGGCCTTTGTCACGCTGGAGGGGCTGGATCTGGTCGGCAAACTTACGGACGAAACCCTTCACGCCTGGCTCGCCGGGATGGACAACTCCTCAAGGCGGCTTTTGGTGGACACCCTCTACCAGGTGGTGGGTGCGGCCCAGATGGACACGGTCAGCGGTTTGGTGGAGGATTGGCGGGACAGTTCCCTAAAAATGCTGGAAGCCTTGCGGGAGTTGGATCCCCAGGTGCGTAAAAGCGTGCGGGGAATGCTGGTCAAGCTGTTCAGCACCGGGGCCGCGGGGGCGTTGCGGGCGATCTTGCCCCACAACCTGTTGGGCAGCCTCCAGCAAAGGGAGGATTCCCAGCGGCAGGGGGAATGACGGGACTTTACCCCAGGCCCAGCAAAAATGCCTCAAAATTCCGGTGAAGGATGCTTTCCTGTTCGTCCTGGGTGAGCGGCAGGGCCTTCAGCCGCTCCAGTTCCTGGACGGGGTCCCACATAGGGTAATCGGAGCCAAAGAAAACCTGCTTTACCCCGTAGCGATGGATCAGGTTGGCCGCTTCTTGGGGACGCAGAGCGTACAGACTGCTGCTGCAGTCCACCCACAGATTGGGTCGTCCCGCCAGATATTGCCAGCCGGTTTTCCACATGGACCAGCCGCCAAAATGGGCGGCGATCACCTTCAGCGCAGGAACCGCGTCCATGACCCGGGCCAGGCGCCAAGGATCGCTGAAGGAATACCGGGTGTCCCCTACATGGGACAGCAGGGGGATCTGAAGTTCTGCCATGTGCCGGAAAAGAGCAAGGGCCTTGGGGCTATCCAGTTCAAACCGCTGAAAATCAGGGTGTAACTTTACGCCCTTCAAACCTCCGGCCAGAATGCGCTCCAGCTCTCCCCGGCAGTCTGGATGCTCCGGATGCAGGGTTCCAAAGCCGATCAGGCGATGGGGATGCTGGGACACAACACCCATCAGGTAGTTGTTGATGTTGGACACCCGCTCCCAGGTTACCGCCACGCTATGGACCAAGAAACGGGAGATGCCCGCTTCGTCCCCACGGGAAAGCAATGTGCCTACAGTACCGTCCAGGCACATGGGGATTTGATAGAATTCGCCGATGGATGCGGCAGCCTTCCCGGCGATGGCATCAGGATAAATATGGGCATGGGTGTCAATGATGCTCACGGGAGATTCTCCTTTGGTGGATCTGAGCTATCTTACAATGGCCGTTTCAAAATTGTCAAGAACAGGGAACAAAAGAAGCTGCCTGAGCGTCTATTCATCAGGGAATGTCGCTGGAAATCCATCACAATGGGAAAATGGGCCGTGGAAGGGAGGAAAGTCCGTGGATGACCGGGGAGAGCTGCTGAAAAGAGCGCGCTCAGGGGACGGGGACGCCTTCATGGAGCTTTGCGGCCCCTTCGTAGACATGATCTACCGGCACTGCCTTCAGCTGATGAAGCAGCCGTCGGACGCCCAGGACGCGGCTCAGGAGACCCTGTTAAGGGCCTTTCGCGCCATGCCGCGGTTTATCGGACAAAGCGGCATCGCCACCTGGTTGTATCGCATCGCCCACAACACCTGCCTGGATATGCTCAGAAAGCCCCGGCGGAAAAGCGAGGCTGTCTCCATGGAGCAGTTGCGGGAGGGGGGTTTTGAACCCCAGGCCCCTGGGGACACTCCGGAAACCCTTTATGAAAAAAATGCTGAGGCGCAGCGGCTCTGGGCAGCCATTGCCCGGCTGCCCAGGGATCAGCAGGTCCTGTTGAGCCTTCGCTACGGTGAAAACTACAGCTATGAGCAATTGGCAAAGGCCCTGGGGCTTCGGGAGGGAACTGTGAAGAGCAAGCTGAGCCGGGCCAAGGACCGTCTGCAGGAATTGATGAAGGGATAAATCGGCGAATCTTCCATGGAACTTTTTTTCAACACACTCGTCTAATAGGCGGAAGGGAGGTTGGCTCATGGACAGCATCAAGGATTCTCAAAGGAATGAACAGGATGCGCTGGATCGTGCGCTGGCCGGCTTCTTCCAAGTCCGAACGCCCCAGGGGTTTGACGCTGCCTGGCGCGGGGCGGTGAAGAGAGAGGAGTTGAAAAGAATGGCATCATCCGGGAAGAGCCGGTGGTGGAAGGCGGCTGTACCTGCCTTCGCGGCCACGGTCCTGGTGGTGGGTACACTGCTCACCGGGGGAGGCGACTTTGGGGTATCTCAGAGACCGCCGGTCAGGGACGAGATGCTCTCCGGCAGCAGAGCCTCCAAGGCAGCCTATGACCTGGAGCAAAGCGCTGTGCCGGAGGCGGGGAGCGGCGAGGGCACAAGCAGCTACGACCTTATGGGAGACGCGGCTCCGGCGCCCATACCGGCAGAGACAGCCGCCGCCGACAAAGGCGCGTCCCAGAAGAAAATCGTCCGTACGGCAGACATCACCCTGGCAACCGCCGCCTTTGACGCGAGCCAGCAGGCTGTGAGGGAGAAGGTTGCCCTGATGGGGGGCTATGTGCAAAGCATGTCCCAGTATGAGGCCACCACCTGGCAGCCTCAGCGGACAGTCTACTTCACCCTGCGCATCCCCACGGAAAGGCTGGACGAATTCCTTTCGGGCGTGTCGGGGATTGGAAGGGTCACCTCCCGCAGTGAAAACACCCAGGACATGACCGTGCAGTATTCCGACACCACCCTGCGCCTGGCAACCCAGCAGGAGAAGATGAAGCGGCTCCAGGAGCTGCTCACCCGGGCGGAAAACGTGGCGGATCTGCTGGAAATTGAGACAGAGATCGCCGATACCCAATATGAGATCGACAGCTATGAAACCTCCCTGCGGTCCATTGACCGGGAGGTGGAGCAAAGCCTGGTGAGCCTCACTGTGGTGGAAGAGACACCGGCCCAAAGCGCCACACAGGATGGTGTGAGTCTGGGGCAAAGGTTGGCCGACGGTCTGGCCGCGTCCCTGGAGGGGACGGTACGGTTCTTCCAGAACATGCTGGTCTTTCTGGTGATGGCCATGCCCGCTCTCCTTCTGCTGGCAGTGGTTGGTTTGGCGGTATGGATGATCTTGCGCCGAAAACGCCATGGCAGCACCGCTTATGATAATGAGGAGGATAACAAATGAAAAAGACAATCGCAATATCGCTGGTACTTCTGATTCTGGTAGCATCGTCCGTGGCATTGGCCCAGGGCAACACTCCGTCTCCCGGCAGGGAAAGCACTCTGACTGCCACAGGTTCCGCCGTAGTGACCTTGCAGCCGGATTTTGCCACACTGAGCCTGGGCGTGGTCGCTCAAGCGGAAACCGTAGCGGATGCCCAGGCCCAGAACGCCGTCCAGATGACGGCCGTGCTGGCCGCCCTGGAAAAGGCAGGGGTTGCCAGGGAGGATATTCAGACCAGCTATTTCACGGTGAACCCCGTTTATGGAGACACGGCCTCCACGTATGAGATGTCGGCGATCTACCCCAATCCGAGCGGGAAGCCTGTGGGATACAGGGTGGAGAACACCCTCCAGGTAACCCTGCGAGACATCGGCAGCATTGGGAGCACTTTGGATGAAGCCATGAAGGCAGGGGCGAACCAGAGCTATGGGATCAGCTTTGAGAGCACCCAAAAGGCCCAGGCCTACGACAAGGCTCTCCAGGAAGCGGTGAAGGAGGCCCGGCGCAAAGCCGAGCTGATGGCCCAGGCAGTTGGACAAACGCTGGGCAGCCTGGTTGAGCTTCTGGAGCAGAATGCGGGTTATGGCGGAGGATACATGAAAACCATGGCCATGGACGCCGCGTATCCCGGCACGCCGATCGTCAGCGGGATGTTGAATGTGGAAGCCTCAGTGCAGGTGACCTATCAATTGCCCTGAGGAAACTAGGATTCTGGAGGCTCCGGCCAGGATGAGATGTGGACTGCGTTTTATGCGGCCATAGGAGAACAATCAAGGGACCAAACACCTTGGGGCTGGCTTTTCAGGCCAGTCCCCATTTTTATGTGGGGGCCGTTCCCAGGGAGACGTTTTCTGGAGATGAGTCTCCAGGTCAGGGCACGGGAACAGAACCCCTGGAAAGGCTTGGAAAGAAAAAGGAACTGTACACTCGTGGGATTTTCATGTACAATAATGGTCAGGAAATATCATGACAGTTGGGCATTCGCCCAGGGAAAGGAGTGTGGCGGCATGAGATGGAAAAGGCGGGGGGCATTTTTTCTGTGCCTGCTGATGACCTTTCTTGGTTGCGCCTTCATGGGGGCCAGAGCCGACGAAACCGGCGTGCTCTCGGAAAAGGAGCTGAATGGCTGGCTTGAGGAGCTTTTACGCTCCACCCTGTCCCAGCAGCCGGGGAACGCGCCGGTGGGTGAAGAATCCCTCACGGAGGACGGGTATGCTTTTTTATACGGCCAGGCCACATTATTTTATGACAAGCCACAGTTGGATCAATACAGCAAGCTCCAGGCGGTATCCGTCACTGATGACAGCCTGGTGACTCCCAGGGGAATTGCAATCGGCTCTCCGGCGCAGATGCTGATCGATACCTATGGCTGGCAGAATCCCGGCCTGTTGACGGATGGTTTTATGGCGCCCTTCTATGTTCTCAACCAATTGCCTCAGGCCGCTTATTGGGCCTGGGCGCAGGTGGAGGATGACAGGGTGGACATGGTGAATTGTTATATTCATGTACAGGTGGACCAGGATGTGTATACGGACGCGGGCATCCAGTATACGCTGGAAGACGGCTTGATTTCGGGCATCCGGGTCTACGGCCTTGGCTCGTTGATCTCCCTTGAGGATGTGCTGGGTAATCTGGAGGCATATGGCCAGACCCAGACGGCCATCAGCGGAGACAGTATCCCTGCTCAGTGATCGCCATCCTGCTGATGGAGGATTGCCCAATCCCTTTCTCCGCGCCAAAGGCGCAACCACCTGTCCTGGAGGAGCGCTTATGAAAATTGACTTATCCTGTCCTGTTGAGCTGTGGAAGTTTTCCACGCCTACCCCGGAGGAACCGGAATGTACCTTCGTGCTTAACAACCTGAGTGAAAAGGTAGTCGTCTCGGTACAGGTGACGATGATCTGCAATGACCGGGAGGACCGGCTTGTGTTCCGGCAGGTTGAGCGGATCCAGGGGCTTTCCGCCGGTGCAGGCGAAAGCTTCAGCATCATGCTCCTCCCCAACCAGTGGCAGGACGTAGCAGGTGTAGAACTGGTAATCGAGAAGGTCTGGTTTGACGATGCCATGATCTGGCGGCGGGACAAAGCAAGCCTCACAGAGTACCAGCCCAACAGCCTTCCGCCGGGCCGGGCCCTGGACGAGCTGCGCTTCGTGGCGGGGAAGGATGCGGTAGGCTATCCTCAGATCCAGGAACATGTCTGGATGTGCGTATGCGGCCGCCCCAACGCAAAGCAGAGCAGGCGCTGCTGCCGCTGCGATCGCGGGCTGGAGACGGTGATGGCCAGCTATCAGAAAACCAATGTGGATCAGCTGATTGCCATTCACGAACAGAAGCTGTTGGACATCGCAAAAAAAGCCCGGGAGGATGCCAGCAAGCTGGCTCAGGAACGGGAGAAAGCCATTAAGCTGAAGGAACGCCAGGCAAAGCGCAGGTTGCGCAGGATCGTGGCCCTCGTGTGCGTCATGGCTGCGGCTGCGGCTTTGTTCCTGTGGGGCCTTCCCGCACTGCGCTTGGGCCAGGCGGAAGCGCTTCTTACCCAGGGCAGGTATGAACAGGCCCGGGCGGCCTTTGCCAGCTTGGGCAACAGTGCATGGGTGCAGGAGAAATTGCTTCACTGCGACTACCTGGAGGCCAAATCCTGGATGGATGCAGGGGATTTGTCCAGTCTGCAAAAGGCCGCCGTTGTTTTTGCCGGACAGGGGGAGTATGAGGACAGCCATGCCCTTTGGCAGCAATGCTTCTACCGGATGGGGGAGATGGAGCTGGAGGCCGGCGCCTTTGAATCCGCAGCGGAAAACTTCCAGGAATTGGGAGACTATCAGGACAGCACCGACAAATTACGGGAAGCCACCTACCGCCAAGCGGTGCAACTGATGGCAAACGACGGGGTCACTGCAGCCCAGGTGCTGTTCCGCAGTCTGGGGCAGTATCGGGATTCCCAGGCCAAGGTGCTGGAATGCGAATATTTGCTAGGTGTTGCCGCTGAGGAAAGCAATCAGTTGGAAGCCGCTCTCAGACATTATGAACTATTGGGTGATTACCAGGATGTGTCCCAGCGGATGCAGGCGACCTGCTATGCCTTGGCGGAGCAGAAACTGGCCCAGGGAGCCTTTGAGGATGCAGGGAAGCTGTACCTGCGGGCAGGAGAGTATCAGGATGCGAAACTCAAGGCCAACAACAGCCTGTACCAGCTGGCCAGGGAAGTGATGGAAGCCGGGGATTATGCAAAGGCTGCCGAGCTGTTTGGGGAGATCGTGCCCTATCTGGACAGCGAAAGCCAGCAGTTTGAATGTGTATACCGGCAGGGGGAGGCTCTGTTTGCGGCCCAGGATTTCTCGGGAGCCGGGGAGATGTTTCGCTCCATACCCCAACACAGGGACGCCTTGGATCGGGCCAAGGAATGCGACTATCTGATCGCCCAGGAATACCTGGCTCAGGGAGAGCTGGAAAAGGCCGAGTCCTTGCTGCAGGGGCTGGGGGATTACCAGGACAGTCAGAAGCTCCTCAGTCAAAGGTACTATGACCAGGCCCTCCAAGCCATGGCCGAGGGCAGGTTTGCCGAAGCAGCAGCCCAGTTCCAGGATTTGGGAGATTTTGAGGATAGCGCTCAAAAGGCCAAGGAATGCCGCTATCAGCAGGGGATGAGCGCTTTTGCAGAGGGGAACTACGCCGCCGCCATAGAGGCTTTCAGGACTCTTGGCAAATACCAGGATGCCCCCCAGAAGCTGGAGGATTCCACCTATCAGCTGGCGATGCAGCAGAAGGAAAGCGGGGATATGGAGAAAGCCATTGCTCTGCTCTCTTCCCTGCCCAAACACAGTGAAGCACAACAGCAGCTTTCGGAGATTTCGTACACCCAAGCCGTGAAGAAAAAAGAGGAGGGTGACCTGGCAGGTGCCAGCGACCTGTTCCTGGCCCTGGGGGAATTTCAGGATGCCAGGGATCAGTACCAGGCCTGCCAGTATGAGCTGGCGCTCCAACTTAGGAACCAGGGGAAGCATGCTCAGGCCGGGGCGATCTTCTTGGCGTTGGGAGGGTACAAGGATGCAGCCCAGCTGAGCCAGGCCAGCTTTCAGGAGGCTTTTGGTTCCGTGGCGGACCCTGCCCGGGAGGCCTTTCAGCGCAAGGAGTATCGGGTTGCGTACGAAACGCTCAAGGATTTCCCCATGGAGGAGCTGCCGGAGCAATATGCGGACTTGCCGCAGCTGCGGGACGAGGCCTGCTACCTGTATGCGGAGGAACTGTATGACCAGAACAAGCCTTACGAGGCGCTGCCCTATTACCAGGCCATCCGCGATTACAAGGATGTGGCGGACAGGAAGTTGACCCGCCGGGCCTACCTGATTCTGGGAACCTGGGAGTCCAGCACGGGAAAGACCGCCGTGTTCCGCTCCGATGGTACCTGCAACCTGATGGGCAGTGAACTTTATTTTGATGTGGACAACTACTCCCTTTTGACAGGGGAAAGTCCTCAGACCCTCACCCTTACCCATAAGCTCACCAGCATTAACAAAGAAGGGATGACCCTTCGGGAAGTAGCCAATAACGGTGTGGTATTCAAGTTTACTCATGTCAGCGACGAACAGCCCGCTGCCACCCCTAAGGATCCCACCCATGCCAATCCCCTGGATGAGATGCTTGTACAGGAGGAGGATAATGCGCTCCCCGGTCAATAATCCATCGGGCACCCGCAGGATGACCATTGGCGTGCTCTTTGGCTTTCGGGCACTGATGGTGCTGTTGGTGTGCAACTTCCACATCTGGCAGCTGGGCTGGCTGCCTCAGTATTTTCAGATCTTTGGCATTCCTCTCAACGTGGATTTCATCACGCGCTCCAGCTACCTCCTGGTGGATGGGCTGATCCTCATGAGCGGCTTGCTGCTCTATCTGCCCTATGTTCAGGAATCCAGGCAGGGAATCCCCGTCATTGGCACCAGACGCTTCTACCTGAACCGCCTGGTGCGCATCGTGCCCTCCTATCTGCTTTCCGTTACGGTAATGCTTTTTTTTGTGGCTTTGCCCCAGACCAGGTATGGAAGTCCTCAGGCCGCTGCCAAGGATATTCTGACCCACCTGTCCTTTACCTTCACCTTCTGGAAGGATACCTACCTCTACACGCCTCTTAACGGAGCGCTGTGGACCGTGGCAGTGGAGATGCAGTTCTACCTGATCTTTCCCTTCCTGGCCCGGGCGGCCCAAAAAAAGCCTGTGCTAACCCTCACATCCATGGCACTGGTGGGCATCGGTTATCGGGCGCTGGTGTATGCCTGCGTACCGGAAAATGCGCTGCTCATCAACCAGATGGTAGGTTTTCTGGATGTTTACGCCCTGGGAATGCTGGGGGCGATGCTCTATGTCCGCATGCGGGAAGGAAATGGGGTGAGTGGCTCCCTTTTTGCCAGGCCGCTTCCCCAGATCCTGGCCGGCGTGGTTTTTTTGGCGGCCCTTTACGGATTGGGTGCGCTAATGCGGGTTCAGTCCACCCAAAGCCTTGGAGGGGTGGAGGCCCTGCGGCTGTCCCAGCTCCTGATTCGCCTGCCCTTTGCTCTTTGTATGCTGACGGCCATGCTGGGAGCGGCCCTGATGCCCCGCTTTGCCCAGAAGCTGCTTGATAATCGGCTGACACGCTTTATGGCAGCGGTTTCCTTTAACCTGTATATCTGGCATCAGCCCCTCTCCGCACAGATTGCCCGGGACTGGTTTCCGGATACCCTTCACAGCCAGCCGCCATTGCAGCGGGCCTATACGGTGCTGTGCCTGTCCCTCGCTGTGATAGTGGCCATGGCTGCCACCTATGGGGTGGAACAGCCGATCACCCGGTTATCCCATCAATTGATTGAAAATAGGAGGAACCGCCATGAAAGACCCCAGACTCCAAAAGCTGAGCCGTCAACTGATCCGTTATTCCTGCGCGCTGAAGAAAGGGGAGCGGGTGTTGATTGAAAACTTCGGCGTGGAAACAGAGTTTGTCACCTCTCTGATTGCCGAGGCCTACGAGGTAGGCGCGGAGCCCATTGTGGTCCTGCGTGACAACGCCATCCAGCGCGCCCTGATGCTGGGCGGCACCGCAGAGAAATGGAAAAAGGAAGCCCAGCTGGATGGGGAACGGATGAGACAGGTGAACGCCTATATTGGCATTCGCGGAGGCAACAACAGCTACGAGACCGCCGACGTACCCCAGGACAAGATGAAGCTGTACATGCAGCACTACAACAAGCCTGTTCACAGTGAGATTCGTGTACCCAAGACCCGCTGGGTGGTGCTTCGCTTCCCCACTCCCTCCATGGCCCAGTTGGCCGAAACCAGCATTGAGGCCTTTGAGGATCATTATTTTGACGTTTGCACCCTGGACTATGCCAAAATGAGCATTGCCATGGACGCCCTGGTGGCACGCATGGCCCGCACAGACAAGGTACATATCGTTGGCCCGGGCACAGACCTCACCTTCTCCATCAAAGGCATGCCCCCCATCAAATGCGACGGCAAGCTCAACATCCCTGACGGCGAGGTATTTTCCGCCCCTGTGAGAGACAGCGTAAACGGTGTCATATCCTACAACACCCCCAGCCTCTACCAGGGCAGTGTCTTTGAAAACACCCGCCTTGTTTTTCGGGACGGCAAGATCATCGAGGCTACCTCCAGCGACACGGCCCGCAGCAATGCCATTTTTGACACCGACGAGGGGGCCCGCTACGTAGGCGAGTTTGCCATCGGTGTCAATCCCTACATCACCAGAGCGATCAAGGACACTCTCTTTGATGAAAAGATTTGCGGTTCCTTCCACTTCACCCCCGGAGCCTGCTATGACGAATGCCCCAATGGCAATAAAAGCGCCATCCACTGGGACCTTGTCTGTATCCAGACCCCAGCCTACGGTGGAGGCGAGATGTACTTTGACGGCCAGTTGATCCGCAAGGACGGCCTGTTTGTAACCGAGGATCTCCAGTGCCTAAACCCCGAAGCGCTGAAGTAGGGATGGGTTTTTGAAAAATTTTTAACAATCTATTTGGTCAATGGCGGCGTTTGCCCTTGCAAAATGTCCCATATTTGGGTACAATACAGGACGGGACGAAATGCTTTGCTAGGAGGTTTCCATTTATGATTAAGGTTGGTATTAACGGTTTTGGCCGGATTGGCCGCCTGGTGTTCCGGGCTGCCATGATGAACCCCAACGTGATTGTTTGCGCTGTCAACGATCCTTTCATTCCCTTGGATTATATGGCCTACATGCTGCGCTATGACACCGTTCACGGCCAGTTCAAGGGCACCATCGAGGTCGATGCCGCCAAAAATACCCTGATCGTCAACGGCGAGAAGGTCAAGGTGTTCGGCTGCAAGGATCCCGCTGAAATCGACTGGAAGAGCACGGGCGCCGAGTACATTGCCGAGGCCACCGGCGTTTTCTGCGATACCCCCAGTGCCAGCGCCCACTTCAAGGGCGGCGCCAAGAAGGTTGTTATCACCGCTCCCGCCAAGGACAAGGAAACCCCCATGTTTGTGATGGGCGTCAACAATGACAAGTACACCAAGGACATGAACGTGGTGTCCAATGCCAGCTGCACCACCAACTGCCTGGCCCCCCTGGCCAAGGTGATCAATGACAAATACGGCATTGCAGACGGCCTCATGACCACGGTGCACGCCACCACCGCCACCCAGAAGACCGTGGACGGCCCCTCCAATAAGGACTGGCGCGGCGGCCGCGGCGCTGCCTTCAACGTCATCCCATCCTCCACCGGCGCAGCCAAGGCTGTGGGTGTGGTTATCCCTGAACTCAAGGGCAAACTCACCGGCATGTCCTTCCGTGTCCCCACCGCCGACGTATCCGTGGTGGACCTGACCTGCAACCTGAAGACCCCCGCCACCATGGAGGACATCAAGAAGACCATGAAGGAAGCATCCGAGTCCGAGCACTGGAAGGGCATTATCGGCTACACCGAGGATGCCGTGGTCTCCAGCGACTTCATCGGCGACCCGCGTACGTCTGTCTTTGACGCTACCGCCGGCATCAGCCTGACGGATACGTTTGTGAAGCTCGTGGCCTGGTATGACAACGAGTGGGGCTATTCCAACAAGGTTGTGGACTTGATCGAGTACATGGCCAAGGTGGATGGCAAGTAAGTGATATTGTCAAGGGGTTTCGCTTTCCGGTGATTGCAGGATTTCACCGGATGACGGGAAACCCCTGGATGAAAGACAACCGATAAGAAACGCTCTTCCAGATCGCATTAAAGGATTGCGAGAAGGAAGAGCGTTTTATTCGATCGCATTGTATCCTAGGGAGTTGGGAACACCCCGGCTTCGGTAATCACCCGGTCCACAGGCGCGTCCAGTTCATCCGCGGGCAGCTTCTCCAGCAAAAACACGCCCCGGCACAGGCAGAGTATCGGGCAGCGCACCCTGGGAAGATACCGGTCATAATAGCCTGCCCCATGGCCCAGGCGATGAAGCCGGCCATCCGCCGCCAGGCAGGGGGCGATGACCAGATCGAGTTCCTCCGGGGAAATCAAGGGGTGGGACTCATCTGGCTCCAGAATACCAAAGCTCCTGGGCACAAGCCCCTGAAGGGAAGAGATCTCTCGCGCTTCCATGATGCCGCCGGGTTGGCAGCGGGGGACTGCTACACGTTTTCCTTCCCGCCATGCCTCTTTCAGGATGCTCCAGGTATCCGGCTCCTTACCGACACTCAGATACAGAAAAATGGTATGAGCCGCTTTCCATTCCGCAAGCCCCAGCAAGTGCTTGGCAATTTGCTGATCAGAGCCTTGCAGATCGCTAGGATCCAGTTTGGCCTGTTCCTGACGGAGGTAGAGACGCAGTGCTGCTTTTTGCTCAGTAATGGATGACATGGGCATGCTCCCTGATCCCCGTCACGCCCCGGCCAGCTTCATGATGGCGTTGGCAAAGATGCGAATGTTGGTCATCAGGCCGTCAATGCTGGCATACTCTCCGGCCTGGTGTGCAAGCTCCTCATCCTCGGGGAAGGCACTTCCAAAGGCGACACCTTCGCCAAGACAGCGGGCATAGGTGCCGCCGCCGGTGGAGATGCATTCCCGGTCCCGGCCTGTCTCTTCGTGGTAGGCGTCCAATAGGGCCGTAACCAGGGGAGAATTTGGGGGTACATGATGGGGATCCTTGTGAGCGGCTACGGTGACCTGGATATCTTCACCCAGTGCGGCGCGCAGGCTGTGTACGATGCGCTCGTGATAGGCCAGCACAGGGTAGCGGATGTCCAGGGTGGCAAAGCAGCCGTCCTTGTCATAACGCAGAATGCCCAAGTTGCAGGTAAGAGGGCCGCTGAGCGCGTCTGTGCACTTCACCCCCAGGCCGGAGCCGTCGTATTCCATGCCCACGCAATCGGCCAGGGTTTTCAACACGCCGGCCACACCCAGGGCCCGGAGCATAAGCAGCAGTTGACCGATGGCGTTGCGGGCGGATTCGGGATAGGCCGCATGACCGCTTATGCCGGTAGAGGTCAGCCGGACAAGGCTGTCCCCGGCCATTTCGGCCTCCACCTGGAGGTGCATGTCCCCGGCCAGCCGGTTGACCTTTGCACAGAGAAGTCCGTCACCGTGGATCAGCGCTGTGGCCATTCCGGGAATCACATTGGTCCGTTGTCCCACGTCAATGCTCTTCACAGGCAGCCCGTCGGAGGCGGCAGGGGTGCGCAGCTGAATCTGCAGCATTCCCTTTTCCGTGTTGATCACGGGAAAGCTGGCATCGGGGCTAAAACCGGTGCGAGGCATCAAACCCTGGGCAGCATAATACTTCATGTCGTCCATGCCGGTTTCCTCATCACAGCCCAGGATAAGCCGAACCTCCCGGGAGAGGGGGATGCCCGCCTGCTTTACGGCATACATGGCCAACAGGGCTGCAACGGCGGGGCCTTTGTCATCGCTGGTTCCCCGGCCATAGATGCGGTCCCCTTCCAGTACGGCTCCAAAGGGGTCTACCTGCCAGCCGTCGCCTGCGGGCACCACGTCCAGATGTACCAATATTCCCAGGGGATCCTTATCAAGGGGGCCCATGCGCACGTCTCCGGCATGACCGTCAATGTTTCGCACATCAAAGCCCAGCTTCTGAGCGTCCGCCAGCGCTGCCTCCAGGGCCCGCTTGACTTCCAGGCCATAGGGAGCGCCTGGCGCGGGATCAGCTTTGAGGCTGGGGATGGAGACCCAGCGGCTCAGGATATCGATCAGCGATTCTCTTAGTTCCTCGATTACGTTGTTCAGGTCTGTCATGATGGTTCCTCCTGTCGGTAGAATCAAAGGGTAATGGGTCAAGGGACGAGGGGCTGCGTAACGGCCTTGTGCAGCAAGGCCAGGGCGTGGCGAAGCTGGCTGTGGGGGCAGGCCAGGTTGATGCGCAGAAAACCGTCCCCTTGTGTGCCAAAGAAGGTGCCCATGGTGAAGGCCACTCCAGCCCGGTGGGTGCGCATCAGCAGTTCCTGATTGGAAAAACCGTAGGCACGCAGATCCACCCAGGCCAGGTAGGTGGCTTCCAGGGGGCTGAGAATGGCCTGGGGCAACAGACGGGAAAGCTCCGTATGGAGGATATCCCTGGACTGACGAAGATAGGCAAGCAGCCCATCCAGCCAGGCGTCTCCCTGTTCGTAGGCAACCTGGGCAGCCAGCATGCCGAACACGTTGCCCTGGACTACTCCGGCCTTTTGCATATCGCTCTGAATGGACTTGAGCAGGGTTGTGTTCCGGGTCAGGAGGCATGCTTGCTGAAGGCCGGCTAAATTGAAGGTTTTGCTGGCGCTGGTAAGAACGGCGATGGGAGCCGAATGGTTTTGGACCTGGGGCAGGGCCAGGAATGAGGTAAAGGCATCCTTGTCAAAAATAAAATCCCAGTGAATTTCATCGGATACCAGAGGCACTCCGTAGTGGCTGAGAATATCCCAGAGCTGTTCAAGCTCGTCCCGGGTCCAGCAGCGTCCCACCGGGTTGTGGGGACTGCACAGGAGCATCAGCTTAGCCCCGGTCTCGCAGAGATGGCGAATGCTTTCAAAGTCCATGCGGTAGCGGCCCTGTGCGTCTGCGAGCAGAGGGCTTTCCGCCACCACCCGGTCATTGTCACGGATGGAAGAAAAGAAAGGGCCATACACCGGCGGCTGAATGATAACGGCATCTCCGGGCTGAGTCAGGGTTCGTACCGCAGCCTTCAGGCCTGTGACCACGCAGGGCAGCATGCATTGCTGGTCACTGGTCAGATTCAGGCCGTGGCGGCGCTTTACAAATCCCAGCAGGGCTTCCTGGGCACTGGTGGATTGCTCGGTATAGCCATAGATGCCATGGGTTGCCCTCCGGACCAGAGCCTGGGTGACCTCCGGTGGTGAACGGAAATCCATATCCGCCACCCACATGGGCAATAAATCGGCTCCTTCCTTGCGGCGCAGCGCATCCCATTTATCGCAGTCGGTACCCATGCGGCAGGGAAAGGTATCAAAGAATTGCGCATCATAAGCCATGGGAATTCATCCGTCCTTCCTTATCTTGAAAGGAACGGCAGCGGAGAATCCAGTAGCCGCCCTTTTTCTCTATGGCTTGCACCTGCTTAAACAGCCCCTGTAGATGCTCCATGGCAGAGGGAGCCCCCTGCTGCTTGCGGATGACCAGCCAAAGCTCCCCCTCTGGGGTGAGCTGCTGGGGGGCCTGATCAAACATGCCGTAAATAACCTGCTTTCCGGCCCGAATCGGAGGGTTCAGCAGAATGAAATCAAAGCGCCGATCCATTAAGGCTGTGAAGCCGTCGCTGACAAGGGTCTGAACTTGAAGACCATTGGTCTGGGCGTTTGCTTTCGCCAGGGCCACAGCCCGCTCGTTGATATCCGCCAGGGTCACTTTGCAGGCGGGATAGGCTTTGCACACGGAAAGGCCGATGGCGCCATAGCCGCAGCCCAAATCCAACACGTTTCCTTGCATGGTTTCCGGCAGGCAATGAAGCAGAAGCTCCGAGCCTTTGTCCACTTGAAGGCGTGAAAAAACACCGCTGTCCGTATCAAAAACCAGCGCATGCCCCCGGTATGAAAATGCCAGTCGGGCCGGTTTGTGCTCGCTTTGGGGAAGCGGTGTAAAGTAATGGTCTGTCATGGTTCGTTCCTTTATGAAGTAGTGATGCGGGTAGAGGATGAGGGATCTGGGAGGCCGGGCTCCAGGCCGGCCGCTTCCCGCAGGGTGCGGATCTCCGAAGCTGTAAGCACCCGCCAGGCTCCCTGGGGCAGGTCCTGCAGTCGCAAGGGTCCGAAGGCGGCCCGATGGAGGCTGATCACCTCATGTCCGCGGCTGGCAAACATCCGTTTGACCTGGTGGAACTTACCCTCGGACAATAGCAGCACGCCCAGGCTCTTTTCCGCAGAGACGCCGGAAATGGTCAGTTGAGCGGGCTGAGCGGTGAAATCGGATAACTGCAGGCCTTGGGCAAAGGCGGTTACGTCATCCTCATCCAAGGCACCTTCCACCCAGGCATGGTACTCCTTGAGCACATGCCGGCCTGGTGCCAGCAACCGGTGAGCCAGCTCGCCGTCGTTGGTGAAGAGCAGGGCGCCGGTGGTATCCTTGTCCAGCCTGCCTACCGGCAACACTTTGCGGCGCAAAAGGGAATCCGGCACCAGCGTCATCACTGTCCGGGCCCGGTGGTCCCGCGCGGCGGTAAGAACACCGGCGGGTTTGTGAAGCAGCACGTATTGGAGGCGTTGATCTGCCACCATCTCCCCGGCCAGCGTTACCTGTTGAAGGACAGGGTCAATCTTGCGCGCGGGGTCGCGTTCCACAAGGCCGTCTACCATAATCAGGCCGCTTTTCAGTAGCCGCGCTGCCTCACTGCGAGAACGCTCTCCACTGAGGGCAAGGAACTTGTCCAGCCGAAGGGTAGCCAAGGATTACAGACCGATAGGAGGCGCAGAGGATGCCGCGTCCGCAGGAGGCAGCCCCGTCACCTGGGTGGCCGCCGCATCTGCTTGGGCAGCTGTGTCCAGATAGGCAGGCTCATTCTCCGGCTCATTCAGCTGAGGAGCAGGGGATTCCGGCAGCGCCTCTTCTGCCATACTCTCCTCAGTATCCTCCTCATGAAGCGGGTCCGCACTGGAGGTGGGCTCAAACGATTTGGCCGGTATAACGGGATCAGAGGCAGGCTGCATGGGACTGCTTACGGGTTTGTGCTGGGCAGCGCGGATGGATTTGGCTGCAAAAAATGCAGTCACCATCCGGCGGATGGGGAGAAAGGGCAGGTATAGCACAAAGAAGGCAAAAAGCATGCGGCCGACCATGGGGGCGAGGAAAGAGAAGTCCATCGGTACACCGCTCATAAACATCATCAGCTGATAGGCGAACTCGCTGAACATATCCTTCACCAGGACTTTGCTAAGACCAATTCCAAAGGGCACCCAAAGAGCCAGATTGACAAGTGCAAAGCCAAGCTGAGCCCAGCGCCGGTTTGTAACCCGGCGTCGGTTTTCAGTATGGGGATTTCGGTGGTTTTGGAAAGCATAGGCCCAGACATAACGGGTGGCGCTGTTTCGCATAGCGCCCAGCGCGATGATCAGCATCAGGAAGGCGATGAACACGCCCAGAACCAGTATCCCCTCCATCATTCCGCCCAGCTTTTCCTCAGGAGCAGCCTTCCCAAAGAGGCCATTTACAAAGCTGCTTACTCCCCATACCATATTGGCCGACCATCTTCCCAGATCGCCAAGTTGACCCATCAGGCTGGAGACATCCGTGTCCTTTTGCAGATAGACATAGCCCCCGACTGCAGCCAAGGGAATGCACCATTTGAGAATGTTCAGGGTATGAAGAAGGCTGCCATTAAGCTTATCAGCATAACGGCGAAGGCTGAAGGCCTCGTCAAAGCCGAAACGGCGGGTGCCGCGGGCTTGCACCAGGGCGTCCGCGAAGGAAAAGCGAAGGGGTAACAGGATGAAGAAAAACAAAACGGGGCATAGCAGAGATAGCCAAGGCAGCAGGGGAAGGTCGCTTGGGATAATGAGGAAGGCCAGCGGCGCGAAGGTCACGATGCGAAGGATCAGCGCCATGAGTACGTACAACATCACGCGCAGATAGAATACCAACGGGTTGTGCTTATGAAGATCCGGCATGGCTTTTTGCATTGGGTTTCCTTCCTTCCATAACACGGCTTCCGCGATCATGGCATACATGGGTTTATTATAATGGTTTTGCGTCCCGGATGCAATCCTTTGTTGAAAGATGGCAACCTGGCTTGAGTAAAGGACCGGTTCGCCTCAAGCGGCTGCCGGCTGAATACAAGTTATCTAAAGAGCCTGTTCTATTCACCGTATGACAAAGGCCCGGGAAGCAGTTTCCCCGGGCCTTGCGCTTTGGTTCAAGATTTATTCAATTCCTGTAAAGGTCAGCAGGCTTTCCGGCGGGAAGTGGGCGATGAAGGTCTTGCCGCGTGTCAGCTGGATTTCGCTGCCCTGATCATCATAGAAAACGGTAGGCTCGTTGATGGATTTACGTACCCAGTAACCGGGGATGTAGCGTCCCCCGATGAAAATGTCCGCATTGCCCTGACCGATGGACTGCATGTTGGGCATGATCTTGTTGTTATTCACATACTCGTAGTTGACTCGCTGGATAATCACGTTGGAGAAGGACATCTGCTCCTGGTTTTCGGCGCTGCGATCCTCGGCGGAAGCAAAGGTCATGTAGGGAGCGTCGCCGCTGAATCGCAGGTAGAGATTCTCGGCTTCGTCATAGAAGAAGTGGGAGATATACTTTTTGTCGCCCCAGTCCAGGTTGATGGTGCTGGCAAACTCATACCCCTGGGTGTACGGGCTCTCGTCGGCAAAGAGGAAGGGGCGGGGTGTGGACGCATAGGTAGGAGGTATCTGTTGGCGGAAGCCCAGCACATTGGCGTTGTAGTTGTCCGGCGCTTTCACACCCTTGACCCGGTATTTCAACTCCAGCCAGTTGCCGGAAAGCAGATCAAAGAGCACGCCCTTCTCGTCGGCCCCTGTTTGTGCAAAGAGTTCCTTGATGTTGTTCTCCTCCTTGCGGGGGCCGCCGGCATAGATAAAGCCGGATTCCCACTCCTCCCGCAACAGCACATGGCCGATACGGGCTGAACGCACGGGACCTGCGCTGGTGGGCTGATTCTCGATGAAGGAATCGCTGAACAGGAAGGAGATACGGGTAGCGCCGGTGCGGTACAAAATGCCTTCAAAGACGATGTCGGCATACTGTCCGCCCCAGGGAGCCCGCTCGCCGATGCCGGCGGACTTTACGGTCTTTCCGTTCACTTTGACGCTGCCCTCGGAGTTGCTGATCTGCATGATCATGGGCAGGTAATCCCCCGACCAGGGCAAGCCGGTGGTGGGGCTCTCGCCGGGGATCATGGTATGGCGGCTTGAATCCCCCTTGGGTTTGATCCCCCGGTCGGGCACATCCTGCAGCACGGTACCCTCTTTGGGGATGGAGTACTTATTCGGCTTAACCTTGGTAGCAGCCAAAGCCGAACCAATGCTTGCGGTCAGAAGCACTACGACCAGAAGCAGGGACGCGATTCTTTTCATGGCAGTTTAACCTCCTGTATGATTCGAATGTCACTGCGCAGCGGCGGCAGATGGGATGCGACATTACGTTGATTATAGCCCAGTGGAGAGACAATGTCAACGTAACCAAACTGTAACATCTATGCAGGCTGCGCAAACCGCTTGTGGTCTTATATCGGTCTTTCCTTGCCCATGAAGCAGGCGGCAATGGTGCCGGGGCCGCAATGGGCGCCAATCACCGGACCCACATAGATGGTCTCGATGGCGTGAATGGAGGGAACCCGTTCCCGAATGAGGGCTTCCAGACGGGCCACGTCCTCCGGGGCGTCCGCGTGCATGAGAATGAGGGTCTGGGATTCGGGGTTCAGTATGTTTTCGGCGGTCTTGTCCGCAATGTAGCGAAGGGCTGCCTTTCGGCCGCGCACCTTATCCGCGCTGACCAGTTTTCCGCCCTTGTTCAAGATGATGATGGGCTTCAGGTCCAGGGCAGTGCCCAGGGTGGCCGCCATGGCACTGATGCGCCCGCCCCGGCGGAGATACTTCAGATCGTCAACGGTAAACCAGGCCTGGGCGTGCATCTTGTTTTCCTCCACCCACGCTGCCACCTCCTCCATGGGCTTGCCCTGGCGATACAGTTCATAGGCCCCCAGAATGAGGAGGGTTTGGGGTGCGGAAATGCTCAGGGTATCCACCACGATCATCTTACGATCAGGGTACTTGGCCAGCAGTTCCTCCCGAGCGGCAAAAATGTTATTGATGGTGCTGGAGAGTTGGCTGGAGAAGGAGATAAACAATATGTCGCGGCCTTCCCGAAAGCAGGGTTCAAAATAATCCACATATACGGGGGTGGGCAGCAAGGAGGTTACCGGGGCGGAACCGGCGCGCATATTGTCAAAGTATTCTTTTTGCTTACCGTAGCGACCCAGGTCGTCCAGGTATTCCTTACCGTCCAGTATGTAGGGCATGTACACCATGGTCAGGTCCAGTTCGTCCACATAACGGAAGGGGAGGTCGGAATCGGAATCGGTCATGAAGACATAGCTGTTTTCGGGCATGGGTATTCCTCCTTGCCGGCATAACGCCTGGAAATAAGATCAAATGACGTCCCTATTTTACCCTTTTTTCGTTGATATTGCAAGAATGGAATGGGTGGGAGTCACCAACGGGTGGGAGGCGCCTTTTTGCGTATGGGACCGGGTCGCGCCGTTTGTACCCGCTGGGCATGGATACAAGACTGGACGGAAGAAGCAGGGCATGATGATTTGACCGTGGCTAAAATGGGCATCCTTTGCTATAATGTGGAAGCACAGAGTACCGCGCTTTACACGATTTTAGGAGGCTGAAAAATTGAGCGCCTACACCCAAGACAGGGAAACGCTGCTCAATGCACTGGACACCGACAGCGCCAATGGACTGAGCGCCTCACAGGTAGCCCAAAAGCAGGCAGAGTACGGCCCCAACAAGCTTCGTGAGAAAAAGAAAAAGACCAACCTCCAGCGATTCCTGGATCAGTTCAAGGATGTAATGATCCTGATCCTGGTGGCGGCAGCCGTGATTTCGTTTGTGATCGCACTCACCGAGGGTGACGCCAGGGAGTTCTTTGAACCGGCGCTCATTATGCTGATTGTAGTCGTCAACGCCATCATGGGCATGGTGCAGGAGAGCAAGGCCGAAAAGGCGCTGGACGCGCTCAAGAATTTGTCAGCACCCCATGCCCGGGTTATCCGGGACGGGGGGGAAACCGTCATTGAAGCGGATCAGCTGGTACCGGGAGACATCATCCGCCTGGAGGCAGGGGATTTCGTTCCTGCGGACGCGCGGCTGCTCCGATCCGTAAGCCTGAAAAGCGAGGAATCCGCCCTCACCGGAGAATCTGTGCCCAGTGAGAAGTATGCCGATGCCCAGGTGAAGGAAGGGGCGCCCCTGGGTGACCGGGTGAACATGGTGTTCTCCGGGTGCAGCATCACCTATGGTACAGCCACGGCGGCGGTGACCGCCATTGGCATGGATACGGAGATGGGCCGTATTGCCGGTCTTCTGGAGGATGAGGAGGAAGGCCAGACACCCCTGCAGCAAAAGCTGGCTCAAATGGGCAAGTACCTGGGCTTTTTGGCGCTGCTGGCCTGCGCGGTCATCTTCATTGTTGGCATCGTTAATGGCATTCCCGTGATGGAGATCTTTATGACGGCGGTATCCCTTGCGGTATCGGCCATTCCGGAGGGTCTGCCCGCCATCGTCACCATTGTGCTGGCCATCGGCGTGCAGCGCATGGTGAAGCGCAATGTCATCATCCGCCGCTTGCCTGCTGTGGAGACCTTGGGCAGCGCCTCCATTATCTGTTCGGACAAGACCGGCACGTTGACCCAAAACCGGATGACTTTGGTGAAGGCTTATGTGGATGGCGAAGCCGGGTTGGAGGATATCAGATTTGACAATTCCCCAAAGGTGAAGGACCTGCTTCGCCACGCGGCACTGTGCTGCGACGGCTCGGTGGTGTTTGACGGCCCCAGGGAGCAGCACATCGGTGACCCTACGGAGACCTCCATCGTGTTGGCCGCCCACAGAAACGGCATGCCCAAGGACCAACTGAACAAGGATTTCCCCAGACTGGCGGAGCTGCCCTTTGACTCCGATCGCAAGCTGATGAGCACCGTGAACCGGATCGAGGGAAAGAACCGGGTCATTGTGAAGGGCGCTTTTGACGAAATGGAGAAGCGCTGTACCTCCGGTGACCTTCAGGCTGCCAGGTGGATGAACGATGAGTTGAGTAAAAACGCCCTGCGGGTACTGGCCGTAGCCTGGAAGGAACTCGAGGAGGTTCCGCAGAAACCTACCTCGGAAGCGCTGGAAAACGGTTTGCATTTTATGGGTCTGGTGGGCATGATCGACCCGCCCCGGCCGGAGGTGAAGGATGCCGTGGCGGTCTGCCGGAGGGCAGGCATCAAACCGGTGATGATCACCGGCGATCATGTGGCGACTGCCTCTGCCATCGCAAGAGAGCTGGGCATCTCCCAGGAGGGTGATCGGGCCATCACCGGCGCGGAGCTGGATGATATGACCGATGCCCAGCTGGACAGCAATGTGGAGAAGATCTCTGTCTACGCCCGGGTGTCCCCGGAGAACAAGATCCGTATTGTCAAAGCCTGGCAACGCAAGGGTCAGGTGGTCTCCATGACTGGCGACGGCGTCAATGATGCTCCGGCACTAAAGGCAGCAGATATCGGCTGTGCCATGGGCATCACGGGTACGGACGTGGCCAAGGGTGCCGCGGACATGACCCTCACTGACGACAATTTCGCCACCATCGTAGACGCGGTGCGGGAGGGCAGAGGCATCTTTGCCAACATCAAGAAGGTGGTTTCCTATCTGCTGAGCACCAACATCGGCGAGGTGATCACGGTCTTTGCCGCCATGCTGATCTCCCACACTTCCCCCCTCCTGTCCATGCACCTGCTGTGGATCAACCTGGTAACAGACGGCCTGCCCGCTGTGGCTTTGGGCATGGAGGCGGTGGAGAGAGACGTGATGAATCAAAAGCCCAAGCCCAAAGGAGAGAGTCTTTTTGCCCACGGCCTGGGGTTGCGGGTGGGGATTCAGGGCATGATGTTCGCAGCGCTGACCCTGGCGGGCTTCTACATCGCCAAGAGCGCCACCGGTTCCCTGGAGGCAGGGCGCACTATCGCGTTTTTGGTGCTGTCCCTCTCCCAGATCGTCCAGGCGTACAACATGCGCTCCGACCATTCCCTGTTTACCATCGGCTTTTTTGGCAACAACAGTTTAAACAAGGCGTGCCTGCTCTCCGTGATGCTGGTGGCTCTGGTGCTGTTTACGCCCCTTGCGCAGCCCTTTGAGCTGATGACAGGCTTGCCCTGGTGGCTGTACCTGGTGGGGTTGGGGCTAAGCCTGGTGCCCCTGCCGGTGCTGGAGGTCTTCAAGGCCATTGGCATTATCAGACATAGTCACTAAGAAACCAATGATGAGGTGAAAGGTTATGTTCCATCATATCGTAATGTACTGGCTTAAGGACAGGAAGAACAGCGCCCTGTTGCAGGAAACCATCGATAAGCTCCAATCCATGGAGGGCAAGATTCCCGGACTTCTCAGTGTAAAAGCGCGCAAAGACGAGGCGGGGGATGCCCGCAGCTGTGATCTGTGTCTGATCACCGTACTGGAAAACCGGAATGCCTTTGAGGCCTATAAGACTCACCCCGTCCATCTGCCCGTGAAGGAGCATATGCACCGGGTGGTGGAGCGTAGCGCCAGCGTCGATTTTGAGGAGCCTCAGGGATGAGCGCTCAGGAGGGAAAGCAGGAGGCCCAGGGCAGGATGTGGATCCGCCTGATGAAGGCGCACAAATGCCTGCGGGATGTGGTGCTGGAATGCCGGCGGGATGACCCTCGAAATGCGCTGCGTCAAGCCCTGCCCCAGATGGATATCAGCCAGCCTCTCTGGCTCCCGCGTCATCAGGCGGATTGGGAGCAGTATTCCTTCACCCGTTTTTTACCGGAGCATTTCATGGACAGCGTTTCCTTTGACAGGATGGAGATCAGCTACATTTTTCCGGAGGAGGAGTCAAGACCCTCACGGAAAAGGAATCCTCTGGAGGATGCCTGAGATTCCCGGTGGATCGGCTTGACCGAAGGATGTCAAAAAAGTGAAAAAAAAGTCGACAAAATGTAAGATTTCCACACGGGCGGCAGGGTTGTCGCCCGTTGTTTTTCTACATCTGTATGTTATAATTTGTTATATACACAATATCTTGTGGTATCTTGTGAGGAGGACATGCCCATGACCTGCCGAATCCTTGAGCCTGCCCGTTTGCATGGCAGCGTTCAGGCTCCTCCCGCCATAGGCGAAGCCCTCCGGGCCCTTTTGCTGGCCTCCTTGGGAAGGGGGCCTTGCCGTTTCCATGGATTGAATCCGCCTCTTGTCGGAAAACTGCGGGAGGTAACCGGCATCCTGGAGGCTCTGGGATCAGGGATGTCCTGGGAGGGAGATGTGCTGCAGGTGGAGCCTGTTCCTTCAGGCACGTGGGTCTCGCAGCAAGTTCCCTGCCACGTTTGTGTTGATACGGAGGCATTGCTGCTGATGGTTCCTGTTCTATGGGCACAGGGGCGCAGGGCTGTGCTCAGGTTGAGAGACGAGCCGGAAGCCTTCTTGTTGAAGGGGCTCCAAGACCTGTCCAGGCAGGCCGGCACTGTGATCGCACGGGTGGAGGCATCCCAGGGGCAGTCCGCCACAATCGAAGTGCAGGGTAAGCTGACTTCGGGATCTTATGAGATGGACGGCTCCCTGCCCGGTATGCTGATCTCGGGTATGCTGATCGCCCTTTCCCACGCTGCGGATCAGCAGGGGCAGGATATCCCCTCCAGGCTTACCGTCACCGGGTCCCTGGCCTGCCGCGCCCAGGTGGACAGGACGCTGGAGTGGATGAAGCGTTTTGGGAGATGCTATCAGGAGGAAGGGTCAGGTGTGTTCCTCTTGGAGTGTGCCCAGGGCCCGTACCCGGAGGATGTTTGTATTCCGGGGGATTGGTCCAAGGGAGCGGCGCTGCTTTGCGCCAATGCACTGGGCAGCGGGGTGGTGGTGGAAAACCTTCGGGAGAGCGGAGAGATGTCCGCCTTCCGGGGAGAGGCCCGGATTTTGGATATGCTGCGACAAATGGGTCTGCTGGTTTTTGAGAGTTGGGAGAATCTTTATGTAACAAGCCCTTCCAGGGCGCGGCTCTTGCCCCTGAATGCCGATTGCCGGGACATGGTGGATCTCGTGCCTGTGCTGGCGCTGCTGTGTACCCAGGCCTGCGGGGAATCTACCCTGTGGGGGATGCGGGATTCTGGACATAAGAACAGGAAGCTGCTGGAGGCCACGGTGCAATTCCTGACCCGGATGGAGGCTCAGGCACAGCTGTCCGATCAGGGGGATGCCCTGATCCTGCAGGGTCCCATCCGGTTGTGTGGGGGGGTTCAGGCAGAGGTGGGCGGGGACTCCAGGATGGCCATGTTGCTGGCATTGGCGGCTTTGATAGCCCAGGAACCCATCACCGTTTCCGGGATGGAGATCCTGGAGGAATTCTGGCCAGGATTCCTGGAAGATTATCAGGCCTTGGGGGGAAGGGTGTCCTAAGGGACCCCCAGAAGGAGAAAGATGATTCAAAAGAACCAAACCATAGCGCTGACCTGCGCCCGCTTGGGGGCGGAGTTGGAGGGCATTTGCCGGCACGAGGGACAGACGGTTTTTGTGGAGGGAGCGCTGCCCGGGGAGAAGATCTCGGCCAGGGTCCTCAAGGTTGCGCCCCGCTATGCCTTTGCCCAGATGTTGTCCCTGGAGAACCCTTCAAAGGACCGTCGGGAGCCGTTTTGTCCCGTGTATGACCAGTGCGGGGGATGCAGCGGTCAGCACATGTGTTATGATGCCACGCTGGAGGCCAAGTGGCAAAATGTGCTGGATTCCCTGAACAGGGTGGGCGGGCTTGGCTTGACCGAGGAGCAGGTGCCCCCTGTGCTGGGAGCCGGGGCCCCCCTTCGTGGCCGCAACAAGACCTCTCTGCCGGTGGGCGGAACCATCGACGAACCGGTATTGGGATTCTATCGCAAGCGGAGCCATCGCCTGGTGTCCATTGAGGATTGCCCGGTGGCCATGGCCGGGGTCAGCCGGGTGATTCAGGTGGTAAAGGAATGGATGCGCCAAAGCCGGGTATGGCCTTATGACGAAGAGACCCACCAGGGGACGCTGCGCCATGTGGTGGTGCGGACAACCCGCAAGGGAGAGATGATGGTGCTGTTGGTGGCTGCTGCGGCAACGCTGCCGGACATCCCCCTTTTGGTTTCCCAACTCACCGGCCGGGTGAAAGGGTTTTGCGGGCTTCACCTGAGCGTCAACACCGCACACAACAATGTGATTTTGGGGGACAACTGCCATAAGCTCTATGGGGAGGATGCCCTGGTGGAGGAACTGCTGGGGCTGGAGTTTGAAATATCCCCCCTGTCCTTCTTTCAGGTGAACCCGGCTCAGACGGAGAAACTTTACCAACAGGCCATCGCCTTTGCCGCTCTTTCCCCAGAGGATCTGGTGGTGGATGCCTACGCCGGAGCGGGCACCATTGCCCTGTGCATGGCCCGGCAGGCGAAAAAGGTAATCGGTATTGAAATCGTTCCCCAGGCTGTGGATAGCGCCTGGCGTAATGCCCGGCGGAACCATATCGACAACGTGGAATTTTACACCGCCGCCGTGGAGGATAAGCTGCCCGCCCTGGTGGCCAAGGGCCTGCGTCCGGAGGTGGTGGTGCTGGATCCTCCCCGCAGAGGGGTGGAACCCGCTGTTATCCAAGCGGTACTGAAGGCCGCTCCCCGGAGGGTGGTCTATGTGAGTTGTCACGTGCCCACCCAGGCAAGGGACATCGCTCTTCTGGTCCAGGGAGGCTACCGTTTTGAGGCCTGCCAGCCCGTAGATATGTTCTGTTACGCCAGCGGCGTGGAGAATGTGGTCAGTCTTGTCCGGGGGGAAACCTTGTAGAAGTTGCCAACCCTTTGGTGTCATTTACGGACGGCGATACCTGATCCCCTATGATCGCGTAAAGGGTAGTTTATGGCAAGTAGTTATAAAAAGCGGCGTCCTTTGATGGGCGTCGCTTTTATGTTGACAATTCGAATCCATAAGAATAGAATGACAGACGTTATATAACTATTGATACTTTATGGGGGAGGGAGCCTCGTATGCCGCCGAAAACGAAAATCACAAAAAAAGAGATCCTTTCGGCTTCCCTTTCGATTGTCCGGGAGAGTGGAGATGCCGCCTTGAACGCAAGAGCAATTGCGAAAAAACTGAATTGTTCAACACAGCCGATTTTCAGCAACTATTCCACCATGGAGGATGTAAAGGCAGATGTGATGCTCACGGCAAAGCAGCTTTACCGGCAATACCTTGAAGATGGCATGAAGGATGCTCTCTATCCGCCCTACAAGGCAAGCGGTATTGCCTATATCAGATTTGCCAAGGAAGAAAGGGAGTTGTTCAAGCTTCTTTTTATGCGGGATCGTTCCCGTGAGGAAATCAAAGAGGAGCGGGAAGAGATCTCCCATCTGCTGCAGCTGATTGCATCGAGTACAGGAATGAGCTTGGAGGAAGCCTATTCGTTCCATATAGGAATGTGGATCTATGTTCATGGAATTGCCACCATGATTGCAACAGCTTATCTGGATTGGGACTGGGAGAGGGTAAGTAGCATGCTCACCGAGGCTTACCAGGGGATGAAAGAGCGGTATATAAAGAGGGAGGACGAGTAAATGGACTCGATCGTTATCAGCAATCTGACAAAAAAATACAAGGATGTCACGGCTGTGGACAGGCTTAGCCTATCCATACGAGCCGGGGAGATATTCTCTTTGCTGGGCGTTAACGGCGCAGGCAAAACCACGACCCTCAGGATGCTCTCCTGCCTGACGCGTCCCACAGACGGCGATGCCATGCTCCATGGGAAAAGCATTCTCAGAGATATGCAGGCGGTGAAATCCATGATCGGGGTTTCACCCCAGGAAACAGCTGTTGCCCCGAATTTGACATCGCGGGACAACCTGGAGATGATGGCGGGCTTTCATGGATTCTCCAGAGAAAAAAGAAGGATGAAAACAGCAGAACTTACGGAGCAGTTGGGCTTGCATGAAATCCTGAACAAAAAGGCCAGGATGCTTTCGGGCGGTTGGCAACGCAGGCTCAGCATCGCGATGGCCCTGGTTTCCCAGCCACGAATTCTGTTTTTGGACGAGCCGACCCTGGGGTTGGATGTACTGGCAAGAAGCGATCTGTGGGATGCGATCCGCGCTCTGAAAGGAAAAACCACCATCATTCTGACAACGCACTATATGGAGGAAGCAGAAGTACTGTCTGACCGCATTGCCATCATGAAAAACGGCAGGCATCTGCTAACGGGAACTCCAGATGAAATCAAGAATAAAGCGGAAACCGACCGCTTTGAGGATGCCTTTGTGAAGCTTGTCAAGGAGGGAAACTGATGAAGATGCTCACATTTTTCAGACGCACGGCAAAGGAAATCCTGCGGGACCCGCTGAACATTGCTTTTGGCATAGGATTTCCGCTGGTCATCCTGCTGCTGCTGACCGCCATACAGTCCGGCATGCCCGTCAGCCTGTTTGCAATTGAGGAGTTGACCCCCGGCATATCGGTGTTTGGTCTATCATTTATGACATTGTTTTCCGCCATGCTCATCGCCAAGGACCGGTCCACGTCTTTGTTGCAACGGCTGTATACGACGCCCTTGACCGCCGAAGATTATATCTTGGGATATACGCTTCCCTTGGTCCCCATCGCAGTGGCGCAAAGTATCATTTGCTATATCGTGGCGCTGTTGTTGGGCCTGGAAATAAGGGTGACCATTTTGTATGCCGTGCTGTCATCCATCCCCATGGCGGTGTTTATGATCGCATTGGGGCTATTGTGCGGCAGTATCTTTAATGACAAGCAGGTAGGCGGTATTTGCGGGGCCCTGCTGACGAATCTGGCTGCCTGGCTTTCGGGCACGTGGTTTGATCTGGAACTGGTGGGCGGCGCTTTCAAACAGGCAGCCTATGCGCTGCCCTTTGTGCATGCGGTGGAGCTGCAACGGGCTGTGTTACAGGGAGACCCGGCGGGTGTTTTTCCGCATCTTTGGTGGGTGCTGGGGTATGCCTGTATGACAGTCCTGGTATCTATTCTGGTATTTACCCGAAAGATGAAAAAGGAGTAAACCGTGTGAAACGCGGTCTACACAGGGGCGAGAGCAACAACCCCGGTTTCACCTCGCCTTTTGAAACAGGTATTTGATCCTTCCTGCCAGGGAAAGCATGCTTTCCCGGTCAAAGAACCAGCCGCAGGCCAGGGTCACAGCGGAGGCGTAGATGAGCAAAGGAACTGCCAGGGTGATCCACTTGAAAAAGCCGTTGATGTTGAGGGGCCAAAGGAGGAAAGGCAGGGCGATCAGCGCCACCTCCAGCACCATGCGCAGGATGCGCCAGAAGGTCTTTTGCCAGGGAATGTGGATAATGTGCCTGGGTACAAACCAGAGTTGAAGGGCGGTTCGCAGAAGGTTGGCCAGGATCAGCCCGGCCAGCACCCCGCAAACGGCGGCGGTGATGCTGATTTGCAGCCCCCACAAACCCAAACCCAGACCCAGAACTGTTGCGGTGATCACCTGAGCCGTACAATGGTGCCGGGTCTCCCGGAATTTGCCGCTGGCGATAATCATCAGGTCCATGGGCATCTTGCCATGGTCGGTGATGGCTTCCAGGACAATGAGCAGGCCGATGGCCGGGGCCCTGTAGATGGCGTCGGTGATGGCGTCGGTATAAAGCACCACAAAAGGCACAATCAATATGGCGGCGCAGGAAAAGAGAATTGTGGTGATGGCCAGGTACAGGTACTCAAAATCCCGGTAGGCCACCTGGAACTTCTTCTCCTCCCCATTGGCCAACAAATGTCCAAAGCCGCTGTAGATACCGGTGGTGGTCATCTTGAGGATACCCCAGAGACCTATGGTGACCATGTGATAGGTGCCGTATACGCTGACCATGGCAGTATCGCGGGTGATGATGGTGGTGAGCATGACCCCGGCGCCCTGCTGAAAAGCCGTGGTGAACTGCTGATACATGGCGTCCCAGCGGCGGGACAGGGCTGCCTTGTTGGGCTTGGCAAACGGGTCAATCTGGGGGTATTGCTTGCGCACATAGGCAGAGAGCAGTACGGAGCGCAGCACAATGGTCAAAGATGCGCAAAGCCGCACCAATATGATGTTGACCCTCAGGTAGCTGAGGATGACAATCAGAGCGGTGGAGAGTAGCAGCGAGCTCATGGAGGCTATGGACACCATATAGGTTCGCTGGTCCGCGGTGAGAAGCACCCGGTAGCGGGAGAGGGTAAAAAATTCCAGGGACCCGGAGATGCCCATGGCAATGATCAGCAATGACACGGAGAGGCTGTCCATGGTGTCCAGTTTGACAAACAGGGGATAGATCAGGGAGAAGGCAATGGTGACGCCCACGAAGATGTAACCCGCGAAGTTATAGTACTGACGGGCTGCGGAAACGATTTCGCTGACTCCCTGATCGTCCTGCTGGGTAAGAGGCTTGTACAGGCTGAATACGGCTGCGGATGCCAGGCCGGCCTCCACCAAGCGGAAGTAGGTGAGGAACTCCGTCACGGACACAATAAGGCCGTTCACCTGGGATCCGTAGAAGAGCATCATCAGCCGGGGCGTGACAAAGCCCATCAGCATGGCGGTCAGCTGATAGGCGGCAGTGGAAGCGGTGTTCTGTACAAAGCGGGTGGTTCGGGTGTTGCGGCTCAAAAATACCCCTTCTTTACAAGGTGAGATGCTGCGGCCTGCGCTCGCTTTCCGGAGGCGGAGTCATGTAGTCGGGGCCATACAGTCGAGTGAGCACCTGGCTGGCGTCCCGGGGAAGGCGCACAGTCAGGGACTGGAAATCCCCCGGCACGGGTGCGTCAAAAATGTCCGGAGAAAATGCCGTGCCCAGCAGATGAAAGGAACAGTTGGCCATGTGAAGCAACGGGCTGGCAGGGTTGCCCAGGCGGGAGAGGCGGTCATAGGCCCGCAGCTTAACGGCCTTGGGAAAGGGTTTGCCCATCAAAGACGTACATAAAAGCATCGCCCGCTGTGGCAAGGAAAATCGGGTATAATCCGTGTGTTCCTTGAGCGTCCCCTGAAGGATACGCAAACCCAGCAGCTTCAGCCCCCGCTGGAGGGGATTTTCCGGCAGGGGATCCAGGATGAACAGGTCCACAAAGGCCAGTTCTCCTCCTCCCTGCCGCCGGATTCTGGGCACCCAGGTATCCGTTGTATCCAGATAAAAGCCTTGGCTGCATTGAGAAGGATAAAGGGCAGCAAAACGCTCATAGCTGCTGCGAGGCATCACCAGATCCACATCATCGTCCCAGGGAATGAAGCCCTTGTGCCGAACAGCTCCCAGCAAGGTACCGCAGATCAGGCAGTAAGGGATCCGGTTCTGCTCCAAAACCCGGACGGTATCCTGGAGAAGCTGTAAAAGCTCCCCCTGTATTTTCTCCAGGGCAGCCTGCAGCCGGGGATCCATCATGCTTCACCCTTCAGCGCTTTGAAGGCGGAGGCAGCCACGCCTTCCCCGTCCAGGCCAAAGGCTTTTTTCAGGTAGTCCTGGTTGCCCACCAAAGAGGAATAGGTGTCCTGAAGCCCCAGGCGAACAACCCGCGGGCGGCTGTGGGGCAGACCGCAGACCACTTCGCAGACAGCGCCTCCAAAGCCCCCCAGCACGGTGTGCTCCTCCAGGGTGAACAGGAGCGGTACCTGGTTGCAGAGCTTTGCCAGATAGGTTTCGTCGATGGGCTTCACCGTGGGAAAGCTGGCTACGCCAACGCTATACCCCTTTTCACCCAGCAGTTCCGCCGCCTCAAGAGCGCTGCCCAGGATGCCGCCTGCTGTGAGGATGTAGGCATCCGTGCCCTCCCGGCGGGGCACGGCGCTGCCGGTTCGGTAGTTTGCCAGGGGAAGACCCTGGCTCAGGTCCGGTTCCCCGCCCCGGCCAATGCGCAGGTAGGCAACGCCCGGTTCATTCAGAAAGCAGGTCATCACGGCCTCGGTTTCTCTGGCGTCGGCAGGGGCATACACCTTCACCCCGGGGAGCAGGCGAAGGGCGCTCATGTCCTCGGTGGCGTGGTGGGTCATGCCCAAAGTACCGTACACGAAACCAGCTCCCACGCAGACAATTTTTACGTTGACCTCGTGGTAGGCGCAGCAGTTGCGGATCTGCTCCAGGCAGCGAAGGGTGGGGAAATTGCCGATGGAATAGACCACCACGGTTTTCCCTTCCAGCGCCATGCCCGCGGCCATGCTCATCATGGCCTGTTCGGAAATGCCCGCATTGATAAACCGGTCCGGAAATTCCTTGATAAAGGGAAAAAGCACCCCAAAGCCTAAATCCCCTGTAATCAGCACCAGGTCAGGATTGGCCCGGGTGGCATCCTGCAAGCAGCGGGTGAAGGTATCTCTCATGGCTTTTGTGCCTCCAGTTCCGCCAGAGCCGCGTCGTATTCCCCGTCCCGGGCGGTGCGGTAATGCCAGAGCACCTGGTTTTCCATAAAACTGACACCCTTGCCCTTCACCGTATCCGCGATGACCACCACAGGCTTTCCTCCTCCCAGGCATGCCTGCGCCTGGGCATAGGCTTCGTGAAGAGCGTCATGGTCATGCCCGTCCACCCGGATCACATGCCAGCCAAAGCTGGCCCATTTTTGGTCCAGGGGCTCCAGGGCGATGGTTTCCTCCACGGAAGTGAGGGATTGGATCTTGTTAAAGTCAATGGTGACGATGAAGTTGTCCAGCTTGTATTGGTTGGCAATGAGGGCGGACTCCCAGATCGCTCCCTCATCGCATTCACCGTCTCCGATGATGCAATAGACACGGTGGCTCTGTCCGTTAAGCTTCGCGGCCATGGCCATTCCCATGGCCATGGGCATCCCCTGACCCAGAGAACCTGTGGAGGCCTCCACGCCGGGAATGCCTTTGTGGCTGACATGGCCGCTGAAGGGACTGCCATTCTGGCAATGTTTCTCAAGGTCCTTTACGGGAAAATAGCCGCATTCCGCCAAAGCTGCGTATACGCCGGCCCCGGCATGGCCCTTGCTTAACACAAAGCGATCCCGGTCGGGCAGGCGGGGATGCTGGGGGTCATGGTGCATTATATCCGCATACAGCACAGCCACGATATCCGCCATGGAAAAAATGCTGGCGATATGGGATGTGCCGCCTCTGTTGGTCATGTCCAGCCCATGGCGGCGGATCAGATACGCCAGCCGGACGCTTTTTTCCGTGTTCATCCGTTGTGGTCCTCCATGCTTTGGGGCGGGGATAAAGGAGCGGAAGCCTCAGGCATCCAGATCTTACGCAGAACGCAGCGCAGGGTGGTCCAAAACAGAGCCGCGTCCGTGAGAAGGGATTGGCTCCTGGCGTA
This sequence comes from Clostridiales bacterium, assembly GCA_012729115.1. Lineage (GTDB taxonomy): Bacteria > Bacillota > Clostridia > Christensenellales > Aristaeellaceae > Limiplasma. The sequence continues at coordinate 36,122 of JAAYDR010000045.1, forward strand.
GGCTACCCGCATGGCGTTCTTTTCCGCCAAAATGTAGCGCTCGTAGGAACCTTCCGGGTCGTCATGGCCCACGGCAGCATCCAGGCTGATCAGCTTGATGGAGCTGGGGTCGCTGATGCCGGGGCGCACCCACAGGATGCATTCCTGCTCGAGGGTGTAGCGGGTGGTGTACTTGAGCAACTCCGGCCTGGGGCCGATAAAGGACATATCCCCCTTGAGAATGTTGAATATCTGAGGCAGCTCATCCAGCTTTGTTTTGCGCAGGATCCGGCCCAGCTTCGTCACCCGGGGATCGTCCAAGGCGGTGGTGCCGCTGTACTTGTCCGCGCCCACCACCATGGTGCGGAATTTTAGGATTGTAAAAGGTTTATTATGGTAGCCTCCCCGCAGAGCCTTGTAAAAAACCGGGCCCTCGGAGGTCAGCTTTACCAGCAGGGCGATGGGGAGCATCAGCAATAGAAAAAAGGGCAGCAGCACCAGGGCAAGGACAAAATCCAGCGCCCGCTTTCCCACCTTGCTGTAAAAAGGGTGGCTTACCGGCCCATCCCAGCGGGGCAGGTCCAGGGGTGTGAATACCGGGGGTTCCTTAGGGGCGGAGCTTGCTTTGTGGCCTTGGTTTTCCAAGCTTTTTCCTCCTCCCCGCGGGTATCCGACTGATTGCGTCAACGCCTTTTATCGTATCACGCCAGGGGCCAGAAGTCAACGTAAGCAAACAATTTGCGACAAGGAACGCGGGAGATGGGGTTATATAAGGGAAGGATATGGATGCCGGATATGGATGCCAAAACAAGAGAAAAACTTGACGGAAAAATTTCGCGCATTTATAGTATAAAATAGGGAGGAATCCACATATTGCATAAGGTTTGCCTGAAAGAAGGAGGGTTCCCTCCTTGCAGCTTAACAGAACCATCACCCCAGAAGGAGGAATGCCATATGACCCGATCTCCCTTGGAGCGATTGGCGGATTATGCCTGCGCAAACGAATCCCGCCTCGTACAAAATGCCAGCATGAACCCCGAGCTTTACAATCTTTATGGCGTAAAGAGGGGGCTGCGCGATAGACAGGGCCAAGGTGTTCTGGCGGGGCTCACCGGTATTTCTGAAATTGAATCCAGCAAGGTTGTGGACGGCGAAAGCGTGCCATGCGAGGGGCGGCTTTGGTACCGGGGCTACGATATCATCGATTTGGTGAACGGGGTGATGAGCGGCGGCCGCCTTGGTTTTGAAGAAGTAGCCTATCTGCTGCTCTTTGGAGAGCTGCCCAGCCGGGAGCAACTCAAGGAGTTCTGCGCCGTGATGGGGGACTGCCGGACGCTGCCCACCAACTTCGTGCGGGATGTGATTATGAAGGCTCCCAGCCGGGACATGATGAACACGCTGAGCCGGAGTGTGCTGACCCTGGCCAGCTATGATGATCGGGTGGACGACATCTCCATCCCCAACGTATTGCGCCAGTGCCTGATGCTCATCGCTGTATTTCCCATGCTGGCCGTTTATGGTTACCATAGCTACAACCATTATGAGCGGGACGAGAGCTTCTACATCCACAGGCCTGAGGGCAATCTTTCCACGGCTGCGAACCTGCTGAGGATGCTGCGCCCGGACAAGGGCTATACAGACCTGGAGGCCCATGTGCTGGATCTGGCCCTGATATTGCACATGGAGCATGGTGGCGGCAACAACTCCACCTTCACCACTCATGTGGTTACCTCCTCTGGCAGCGACACCTACAGCGTCATGGCAGCGGCCCTGGCCAGCCTGAAAGGCCCCAAACACGGCGGCGCCAACATCAAGGTCGTGGAGATGATGGAGGACCTCAAGCGCAATGTGGAGGATGAGACCGATGAGGCCCAAGTGGAGGAATATCTGCTGAAACTCCTGCGTAAGGAGGCTTTTGACAAGAAGGGTCTGATCTACGGCATGGGCCATGCGGTCTATTCCCTCTCCGACCCCAGGGCCACGGTCTTCAAGGGCTTTGTGGAAAAGCTGGCCAAGGAAAAGGAGAAGCAAAAGGAGTTTGCCCTCTATTCCATGGTGGAGCGGCTGGCTCCGGACATCATCAGCCGGGAGCGGCGTATCTACAAGGGCGTCAGCGCCAATGTGGATTTCTACAGCGGCATTACCTATTCCATGCTTGGCATCCCCCGGGAGTTGTTCACCCCCATTTTTGCCATTGCGCGCATCGTGGGCTGGAGCGCTCATCGGATGGAGGAGCTCATCAATATGGACAAGATCATCCGCCCGGCTTACCTGAATGTCCAGGAGCGGCGGGAGTACCAACCGCTCCAAGAGAGATAGAGTCACAAAGTTACACGCAAAGTCGAGGTTTTGATGTCTGCTTCACGACAAAAGATGGCGATGGCCCTCCGTGCCGCCTTTCCTCATACCCTTCCGGTGCTCACGGGCTTTACGTGCCTGGGAATGGCCTATGGGGTACTGATGGCCGGGAAGGGTTATGGCCCCTTCTACGCAACGCTGATGAGCGCGGTGGCCTTTTGCGGCAGTATGCAATATGTGGCCATTACCTTGCTGATCATTTCCTTTGACCCGGTTTCCGCCTTTTTGATGAGCCTGATGGTCAACGCCAGGCATCTGTTTTACGGCCTCTCCATGCTGCCCAGATACCGGGATATGGGCAAACTTCGCAATGTGCTGATCTATCTGCTCTGCGACGAAACTTTCTCCATCGCCTGCACGGTTGCACCGCCGCCGGAGGCTAAGCCCGCCCATTTTTATGCGGTCATCTCCCTGCTGGATTACTTTTATTGGGTGGCCGCCACATTCCTGGGAGGCCTGCTTAGCTCCCTCATCCGGATGGAAACCAATGGCCTGGATTTTGTGCTCACGGCGCTGTTTGTGGTGCTTTTTCTGGACCAGTGGCAGCGCAAGGAAAACCGCGCCTCCGCCATCATTGGCCTGGCCAGCGCAGCTGTCAGCCTGCTTGTTTTTGGCCGGGGAGGCTTTATCCTCCCCGCCATGGGCAGCATGGTGGCCGCGCTGCTTATGGGAAGGAGGCGCCTATGCCGCTGAATCCTCTGCAGACTTTGGTCATGATTCTGGCAGTGGCCGCTGGGTGCGCGCTGACCAGATTTCTGCCATTCTGGCTCTTTCCGGAGAAGAGAAAAGTGCCCCCAGTGGTGAGGTATCTGGGGGGCACGCTTCCACCGGCCATGATGGGATTTTTGGTGGTGTATTGCTTGAAGGATATGGATCTTGTGGCTTCACCCCATGGGTTGCCTGAGGGGATTGCCATCGGCTGCATTGTGCTGATTCACACGTGGAAGAGAAATGTGCTGCTGAGCATTGGCGGAGGAACAGCGGTGTTCATGGTGCTGACACGGATTTTAGGGTAAGTGGCCGGGGGTCATATACCCAGCCCCCCTGTATCGATTTTGTTATTTCCGCATTCTCTCCTGCCGCCTGCGCGCCCTGGCTTGGGGTTTTTGGATGGAGGGCGCTTTGTCTCCCTTGAGTTGAAAAAGCTGGTCCCTTAGCTTTGCAGCCTGCTCGAAATCCAGGGCTTTGGCGGCGGAGAGCATTCGGTCTTCCAGGCTTTGGAGAAGCTGGAGCTTTTCCTCTTCGCTGATGCCCTCGGGGGCATGCTCGGCAAAATCGGTGGTGATCTTGAGCAAAGCCTGTACGGTGCTCTTGACGCTCTGGGGGGTGATGCCGTGGAGACGGTTGTAGGCCTCCTGGAGCGCACGGCGGCGATTGGTTTCGTTCATGGCCCGCATCATGCTGTCGGTAAGCTGGTCACCGTACAGGATGACCCGGCCGTCCACGTTGCGGGCGGCGCGGCCAATGGTCTGAATCAGGGACGTTTCACTGCGCAGGAAGCCCTCCTTGTCTGCGTCCAGGATGGCCACCAGGGCCACCTCCGGCATGTCCAGGCCCTCCCGCAGGAGGTTGATGCCCACCAGGACGTCAAACTCACCCAGGCGAAGGTCACGGATGATCTCGGTGCGCTCCATGGTCTGAATATCGCTGTGGAGATATCGCACCCTGATGTTCAGGCTGGCAAGGTAGTCGGTGAGGCTTTCGGCCATGCGCTTGGTAAGGGTGGTCACCAGGACCCGGTTGCCCTGGTCGATGGTTTTGTGGATCTCGCCCACCAGGTCGTCCACTTGGCCGGTGGCGGGGCGCAGGATCACCTGGGGGTCGATGAGGCCTGTGGGCCGGATGATCTGCTCCACGGTGTTCTCGCTGAGGCTCAGTTCGTAGGCGGCTGGGGTGGCGCTGACAAAAATCACCTGATGGATGCGCTGCAAGAACTCGTCAAAGAGCAGGGGCCGGTTGTCAAAGGCGGAGGGCAGACGAAAGCCATACTCCACCAGGTTTTCCTTGCGAGCCCGGTCTCCGTTGTACATGGCTCTTACCTGGGGCACGGTGACGTGGCTCTCATCGATGAACAGAAGAAAGTCTTTGGGAAAATAATCCAGCAGCGTATAGGGTGTATCGCCGGGTTTGCGGCCGTCAAAGTAGCGGCTGTAGTTTTCGATGCCGGTGCAGTGACCGATCTGGCGCAGCATCTCGATATCGTAGCGGGTGCGCTGCTGGAGCCGCAGGGCATACAGCGGCTGGTCGGCGTCCTTGAGTTCCTGGACCCGCAGGGTCAGGTCACGCTCAATGGCATCGATGTTGGCGTTCATTTTTTCCCGATCCATGGCATAATGTGTGGCTGGGAACACCATGGCGTGTTCCAGGGTGGTGAGCGCGTTGCCGGTGACCACCTCGATCTCCCGGATGCGCTCGATCTCATCGCCGAAAAACTCAATGCGCAAGGCGTGTTCCCTGGCATTGGCGGGGATGATCTCCAGCACGTCGCCCCGGACACGGAAGCTGCCCCGCTCAAAAGCGAAATCGTTGCGTTCGTACTGAATCTCCACCAGCCGGTCAATCAGCTTGTCTCGGGAGAGGGTCATGCCCGGGCGCAGGCTCACCATCATGCCCTCATACTCGCTGGGATCGCCCATGGAGTAGATACAGCTCACGCTGGCTACGATGATCACATCGCTTCGCTCCCGCACGGCGGCGGTAGCGCTGTGGCGCAAGCGGTCAATTTCCTCATTTACGGATGAATCCTTTTCGATGTACGTATCGGTGGCGGCGATGTACGCCTCCGGCTGATAGTAATCGTAATAGGAGACAAAATACTCTACGGCGCTGTCTGGAAAGAAAGCGCGCAATTCGCTGCAAAGCTGGGCAGCCAGGGTTTTGTTATGGGCCAGCACCAATGTGGGCTTTTGCACCTTTTCTATGATGGAGGCCATGGTAAAGGTTTTGCCGCTGCCGGTGACGCCCAGCAAAACCTGGTTTTTTTTGCCCTCCAGCACGCCCCGCGCCAGAGAATCGATGGCTGCGGGCTGATCGCCGTTGGGCGGATAGGGTGCTTTCAACACAAATCGATTCATGCATTTTCTCCTTGGTATCCCGGGGTTGTGGGGAAGGGAATGAGGTTCTCCATTATAGCATGTTTGGGCTGAAAATGGAAACGGCCGCCATTTGGAAAATTTCCCATGGGCTCCATGGAGGAAGAAGCGGCGCGTGATTTCATGCATCCAAGGATTGCACCCGAGGCCGAAAAATCGAAGCTTTCAAATGGTTTCCACGCAGCATTGCAGGGAGCTGCTTCGGCCAAAATGGGAGCGACGGGAGGGAATGAACATGACCAAACCTTGGATTGATAAGGCTTTCATGATGGAGGGCGGGATGCGCAGCAAGGTGGTGAGACTGTGGCAGACTATCGGATTTTTCACAGCCCGCGTCTAAGTGGCGAGGTGGATGTAAGCACGGCCAAAAACGCGGTGCTGCCCATACTGGCGGCAGGGTTGCTCACTCAGGAGCCGCTGATCGTCAAGGACGTGCCGCGCATCACCGATGTGGACATCCTTTTGCAGATTCTGCGGGATTGCGGAGCCCAGGTGGAACGCAGCGGCAGGGATGTGTCCGTGTGTGCCCAGCACCCCGGAAGCCCGGATAACGAGACGATGATCCGCAAGCTGCGGGCCAGCGTGCTGGTGCTGGGGCCGATATTGGCCAGAAGCGGCAGTGCCTGTGTCTTCCTGCCGGGGGGCTGCGCCATTGGCCAGCGGCCCATAGACCTGCATGTGAAGGGTTTGCAGACCATGGGGGCCATGGTTCACGCCAAGGGAGGACAGAGGCAGCTCTCCGGCAAATTGATCGGCGACCGGGTGTACCTGGACCTGCCGAGCGTGGGGGCAACGGAAAACCTGATGATGGCCGCTACCCTGGCACGGGGCCAGACCATTTTGGAAAACGCGGCCAAGGAGCCGGAAATCGTGGATTTGGCGGATTGCCTGAACGCCATGGGCGCCAGGGTGGCGGGAGCAGGCACGGGCACCGTGGTGGTTGACGGCGTGGAGACGCTCCATGGGGCTGTGCACAAGCCTATTCCGGATCGGATTGAGGCGGGTACTCTGCTTTGCGCGGCAGCCATTACCCAGGGCAGCATCCTCATTCGCAAAGCCAGGCCGGAACACATGCGAGCAATGATGTTCAAGCTGAAGGAGGCGGGCGTGGGCATCCGGGAGACTCCGGCGGGCATTCGCATCAGCGGTACTGCCATTTCGCCCTTTGAAGCCCGCACCTTAGCCTACCCTGGTTTTCCCACGGACATGCAGGCGCCCATGATGGTGGTGGCGCTCAAATGCCATGGAACCAGCATTCTGGCAGAAACTGTCTTTGAAAACAGATTTATGCATGCCACGGAACTATGCCGGTTGGGAGCTCATATCCGGATTGAGAATCATTTTGCACTGATCGAAGGGGGCCACAGCCTCGTGGGAGCCACGGTGACCAGTACAGACCTGCGGGCTGGGGCGGCCCTGATGCTGGCAGGGCTGATCTGTGAGGGGGAAACCATTTTGCAGGATCCCTCCGGACATATTGAGCGAGGGTATCAGGATCTTCCACAGAAATTGCGAAGCCTGGGGGCCAGGATTGAGGAACGCTAGAGAGTGCGTCAGGGGCGAAGTTTGGTGCCCTGGATCCTTGATTTTTTGGCAGCTTGCGTAAAACCTTCCGGTGGGTGTATGATACAAATACGATATGGCGATCAGGGATCACCCCAATGCTGAAGAGGAGGCAGGTGCGGAGGCGGCAGCCGCCCGCGCCGCAATGCCCTATGAAAGATCTTGCCTACTACAACGGACGGATTACGGGCCTGGATGAGATGATGATTCCCATGAATGACCGCGCCCTGTATTTTGGGGATGGCGTGTATGATGCGGGCTATGTGCGCAACGGCGTCTGCTTTGCTCTCCAGGATCATGTGGACCGGTTCTTTAGCAGCATGAAGCTGCTTCAGATCAATCCCGGCATCACCAGGGACGAATTGACGGCGCTGCTCAAGGATCTGATCTCCAGAATCGACAGGGACATTCCGGACGCCATGCTGTATTTTCAGATGTCCAGGGGAACGGCCGTCCGCAAGCATGCTTTTCCAGACAGCTCTGTCCCTCCCAATCTTCTGGTTACCATCCACGGGATTGTACCCGACCGGGACCAGGAGTATCGGCTGATCACGGCGGAGGACACCCGCTTTGCCCATTGCAATATCAAAACGCTGAACCTGCTGCCCAACGTGCTGGCCAGCCAGAAGGCCATGGATGCAGGCTGTAACGAATGTGTGCTGCATCGGGGCGGGTATGTGACCGAGTGTGCCCATAGCGGGCTGGCTGTGCTGATAGGCGGCACGGTGGTGACGACCCCGCTGAGCCAATGGATATTGCCCAGCATTACCCGCAAGCATCTGCTGGAGCTCTGCCGTGAGCTGGACATTCCCGTGGAGGAACGCTCCTATTCCCTGGAAGAGATGATGCGAGCCGACGAGGTGATGGTATTAAGCTCCCTGGCTTTGTTTACCCGGGTCTATGAAATCGACGGCAAAGCCGTAGGCGGATATGCACAGGAACTGTTCCAAAAGCTCCGGGGAGCCTATCTGGAATGGTTTGAAAGGGAAACCAGGGGCTAAGGTTCTGGAATGCTGCCTTTGCTTTGTGGAAGAGCGCCTTTGGGCGCTCTTCTTCCTGCGCTCATGACACACAAGCTCTGGGAGACCATACGATAGAGAGGGTGGCCTTGTGCCATGGCGCAGGAAAGCCTGTTGCATTGCCTGTGGGCGTGTTATACTATGAGCTGGGGAGGAGACGCCAACATAAGGCCGCCAAAGTAAGCGGTATTTGCCGCCTCGGAGCGTGAAGCAGTATGAAGCGAGGCGAGATTTATATGGCCAATCTGGACCCTGTCATCGGAAGCGAACAGGGTGGAGTGCGGCCGGTGCTGATTATTCAAAACGATATGGGAAACCAGTATGGAACCACGGTAATTGTGGCCGCGCTGACGGCTCAGCCGAAGAGGCCTGCGATGCCAACCCATGTACTCATCCCCGCGGGTCAGGGGGGCCTGTGGCGGGACTCCATGGTGCTCACCGAGCAGGTGCGTACTTTGGAAAAGACCCGGCTCATCCGCCTGCTGGGCAGCATATCCCCGCAGCTGATGGACCAGGTGAATCAGGCCCTGGGCGTTTCCCTGGCCATGAAGGAGTAAGGATCTGATGTTGGATACATCAGGGGCCCGCAGGCGGTGAAAAGCCGCCTGCGGGAGTGCGGCAGAATTGCAGCAAATTGCGAACCCCAGCCCGGGCGAAGCCCCGGGGCGGGTGAGAAACCAAAGGAGGTCCATTGATGGCGAAATCCAACAGCTTCTTGGCAAACGAACGGGTCATATCTTACCTTCAGATGATCGTGGGTTGCCTGTTGGGAGCAATTGCCTATCCCATGTTTCTGGTGCCCAACTCGATCGCCCCGGGAGGACTGACCGGCGTTGCCACAGTGCTGAATTACGTTTTTGGCACCCCTGTGGGTTTGGTGAGCCTTTTGCTGAACATCCCCCTGTTTGTGGTAGGCTACCGTACCATGGGCAGGGTTTTCGCTTTTCGTTCCCTGGTGGCCACGGTGCTCTTTTCCCTGATGATCGACCTGGTGCCTGTTCCCGCTGTGACCTATGATCCCTTTTTGGGTTGTGTGTTTGGTGGGGTGCTGCTGGGGGTTGGCCTGGGGATGATTCTGCGGGCCGGCGCAACCACCGGGGGCAGCGACATGGTGGCCCGGATGGTACATAACCGTTTTCAGCATATCTCCATCGGCGCTTTTTTGCTGTTCATCGACTTTTGCGTGGTGTTGGCAGCGGGATTCTTCATCCAGGTGGAATACGCTCTGTACGCGATGGTCTCCATCTTTGTGACCACCAAGCTCATCGACGTGGTGATGGAGGGCTTCACGAAGCAAAAAGCCTGTTACATCATCTCCATGGCCTATGAACAGGTCAAGGAGGATTTGATGGACAAGTTGCAAAGGGGCGTGACAGTGCTCAGGGCGGTGGGCGGTTTCAGTGGGGAGGCCCGCCCCATGCTGCTTTGCATTGTCAGTGCCCAGGAAGTGGGGCAGCTGAAAATGATCGTTCGGCAGGTAGATGAGTCGGCCTTCGTGTTTATCACCGATGCCCATGAAGTGTTGGGGGAGGGCTTTGGAAAGCTGGGAGAATAAAGGAAGAAGGCTCCCTAATGGGCCATGACCCGCTCCAGGAAGAGCCGGATCTCTTCCCAGGCTTCCTTGCTTTCCGGGGTCAGGTCCAGGGAGGCCTGAAAGACATGAAACAGGTCCTGGTAGACGGTGAAGGTGCAGTCCACCCCGTGAGCCAGGGCGTTTTGATAGATCCTTTCGCTGTCGCTTAACAGCACTTCATTGCTGGAGGCTTGCAGCAGCATGGGAGGAAAGCTTCCGTAATCTCCAAAACTGGGGGAGAGATAAGGGTCCGTCAAGTCCCGGCCTTTGGCATAGGTGGTAGGGACCCCAACCGGGGTGCCGTCAAAGCTCTGTGCGGGGATGCCGAAGGTGGGATCCCGGGTGGCATTGGTCAGATGGGATGGCCCGGAGTTGCTCAGATCCCCCCAGGGAGACATGCAAATGAAGCCCCGTGGCAGGGGTCTCCCCAGGTCCCGAAGCCGCAGCCCCAGGGAAAGCGCCAAATTGCCCCCGGCGCTGTCTCCTACCACCAGGATGTTTTCCGGCAGATAGCCCAGGGTATGGGTCAGATAGCGCCAGGCATCCCAGACATCCTCCCTTTGGGAGGGATAGTCATGGGGAGGCCAGAGGCGGTAGTCCAGGGTGGCCACCAGAGCGCCTCCGGTAAGATCGCAGTACCGCTTGGCAAAGGCCAAGTAAATGTCGTTGATTCCCGAGACAAAAGCGCCACCGTGAAGTTGCAGAACTGCAAAGCGGCTCCGGCTCTCCCGCCTGGTCAGGATTTCCAGCTTGCTGTGGGAGAGCTGGGCCGTTTCCATCTGATAGCCCTCAGGAGCTTTCCAGGTGCTGACTGTCATAAGCTCTCCGGAACGGGCGAGGGGGTCGTCAATGGGCAGCCTCATGAAAAAGCGGATGCTTTCCCGGCCGATTTGCCCCATGAGGGAGACATCGTGCTGAGGGCGGCTCCAATACAGCCCAAAAAAGGCAACCATAAAGGCCACCGCAAAGCACAGCGGGATGCGGAAGCGCTGCCAAAGGGCCGTGTGACGCATCCATAACAGCATGACAAAGGAAAAGACCGCCAGCAGGTATCCATACCACAGGGCGTGGATGAGGACCAGGGCGGAGATGATGGGCAGATAGATCAGCGCGGTCAGAAAATAGAATCGCTTGGGGATGCGCCTGTTTTCCAGGTGTTGAGGATGGTTCATGGCCTTTCCTTTCGCCTTGGGCAGAAAGCAGGGGGCGGGTTTCAGGGCTTTTGAAGAAGGCCGGTCAGATGGCTGTTTTGCTTCAGCCACGCCCGCCGGTCCTCATAGCCGGGCATCCATTGCTCCACCAATGCCCAGAAGGCGCGGGAATGGTTGGGCTGGAGCATATGGGCCAGCTCATGAACGATCACATAGTCCGCCATGGACGGAGGGCACAGGAGCAGGGCCAGATTCAGCCGCAGCGCTCCCCGGTTGTTCATGCTGCCCCAGCGGGTTCGGGCAGTGGTATAGTGGATGGAGGAGGGAGCAAGGTTCATGGCCTTGGCCAGCCGGGTTACCCGCTCTCCAAGAAGGCTTTGGGCCTGGGTGCGAAGCCAGCCCACCAGGGAGGTTACCGCCGGCTTTTTCCTGGGCAGCAGCAGCACCCCGCTTAGTACCTTGGGGGAGGTTACATCCCTAAAACGAAGGGTCAGGAACTCCCCATAAAAAGGAAGAAGCCCACCCTCCGACAATTCATACACGGATCTTTCCTTTGCCTGCCGGCGGAGTTGGGCTTGCTTTGCGTCAATCCATTCCTGCTTTTGCCGGATAAAGGCCTCGATATCCCGCTGAGGCATGCGCAGGGGTGCCCTGGCGGTCAGCGTACCGGCGGAGTCGATGGTCAGGGCCAAAGTGCGCCGGTTGGAGCGCACCAGGGCATAGGGAACCGTCATGGGGGGGTTCCTCCCATTAGTCGTAGTTGAGGCCAGGATAGAAGCAGGCCGTTCTGATGAAGGTGGCGCTACAACTCTGGGCCAGAAGACATTGGGGTCCATTGCGGCGGATGACATCCCCTTCAAACCGGCTGACCCCCTGTTCGCTCAGGGTTTTCATTCCACAGGCAATCAGGGATTTGGCCAGGCCCAGTCTGCGATACTTGGGCATGATGTACAGGCCCAATATTTTGGCAGCCCCGTTCTCTCCCGCAAAGAGGATTTCCCCGGCAATATCGCTGCCCCGGGCCATATACAGGGCGAGAAAATGAGGGGAAGCCATGGCCCGCTGCAATAGGGGATACTGGATCACGTTCAGGCGGTAGGTGTTCATGCGCACCAGGAAGGCCTGCTGCTCCAGGGGGCTTTGCAGGGGAATGGGACCCAGATCATAACCCATGGGAGCCATGGGCCGGGCATTGGGCGGGTTGAGTTCCACCACGTCCAGGGCATCGTCCGCCTGAAAGCCTGCCTCCAGGTAAAAGGACATGGCAGGCGCATCCTGAAGGCTAACCTGTGCGAAAACCCTCGCCTTTAAATAGGGAGTTTGAAGCCTGAGCTGATAGGCCCTGGCCAGCAGGGCTCCCAGCAGCATCTCCCGCCCCGGGCCCTTGGACTGAAGGCTGATGTACATATTGATGGGGCGCTCCACAAACAAATACGGATGATAGGTGTGGATGAGGAAGCCTTCCGCCACGGGAACGTTGGCGCTATCTGCGATCAGGAAGACGTTTTCGGGGGGGATTCCATTGGAGGTCTGGGCAGGATGGTATACATGCAAGGGCCTCTCATCCTTTCCTCCCCGGCGGAGTATGCCGGTTCGCGTTGAAAATACACTATATTGTACCGCAATTCGATATGATATGCAAGTTGTGCCAGACCAAGGAGAATAACCCATTTCTGCGCCACGGATTTCAGCCGCACAGGTCAAGTTTACAATACGTTCACAGCTTTCCTCCGGGTCTTTGCTATAATAACAGAGAAATCAAGAAAGGGGAAGGAGTCTGCTGATGATTGAGGTGCAAAATGTCAGCAAGCGTTACGGAAGCGTTCGGGCTCTGGAGGGTGTCTCCCTTCGGGTGGACCAGGGGAGTGTGCTGGGCCTTCTGGGGCAAAATGGCGCGGGGAAAACCACGCTGCTGAACATCCTCACCGGGTATCTGGCCCCTACCTCAGGCCGCGCTCTCATCGATGGCTACGATCCCCTGCTCTCCCCTGTGGAAGCAAAGCAACGCCTGGGTTATATGCCCGAGCACCCCCCCCTGTATGATGAGATGACTGTTTGGGAGTATCTGCGATTTGTCAGTGCGCTCCGGGGTGTGCGGCGGGATGGCATTTCCGCTCACGTGGAGGAGATCATGGAAAGAACGGGACTCACGGACATGCGCACCCGTATGCTGGGCCATTTGAGCAAAGGCTACCGCCAGCGGGCGGGGCTGGCTCAGGCGCTGTGCGGGGATCCTGAAGTGCTGATTCTGGATGAGCCCACCTCTGGGCTGGACCCCAAGCAGATCGCGGAGATACGCGGACTGATTCATGATCTGGCGGCAGATCATACCATCGTGTTTTCCTCCCACATTCTGACCGAGGTGGAGCAGCTTTGTGACCATGTGGTGATTTTAAGTCACGGCAAAGTTAAGCGGAATATGCCCCTGGGCGGAGATTTCGACCGGCGGGAGACAGTTCTGCTCTGCACGATCCGGGCGGAGGAACATGAGCTTATGTCTGCCCTGCAAGGGCTGCCGGGACTGCTCAAGTCGGAAAAGCGGCCGGGTTCGGCGCCCGGGGAAGTTTCTCTGGCGCTGACATTCGGGAAGAATGCCAAGGCCGAGGAAGCTCTGTTTGCACTGCTTACCGGCCTGGGATTGCCCCTCCTTCGCCTGACCCGCCAGGAGGATTCTCTGGAAAAGATATTCCTACGCTCTATTTGCGAATAGCAGGTGAAGAAGGGAGGGTGTGCGATGGTCACGGTGTATAAGCGGGAATTGGCAGGGTTTTTTCATACGTCTATGGGATACGTTTTCCTGGGTGTGTTCATGGCTCTGTCCGGCCTCATCTTCTATGTGGGAAATCTTCGGCCCCTTTCCGGGGACTTGCTGGGCTTTCTTTCCCAGCTTACGCTGCTCCTTATGCTGCTATGCCCGCTGCTGACCATGCGGCTGATCTGCGAGGAGCGGCAGAAGCGCACGGACCAGCTCCTGCTCACCAGCCCGGTGTCCCTGACGGCCATCGTACTGGGCAAGTATGGGGCTGCGGCCACAGTGCTGCTGGCATCCGTGCTGCTGACCCATGTGTATGTGCTGATCATCGGCGTCTATGGCACCCTGTACCTGGGCGAATGGTTCGTGGGATACCTGGGCTTTATTCTCCAGGGCCTGTCCTTTCTCGCCTTGGATATGCTGGTGACCTGCTTTGCCAAAAATCAGCTAAGCGCCGCCATGGCCGCCTTCGCGGCCAATTTCATGCTTTGGCTGCTGGATGTGCTTGCCCAGTACGTGCCTGTGGGCCTGCCCGCGGATGCCCTTCGCTTCATCAGCCTATATGGGAGGTATGAGCCATTTATTCTGGGGCAGCTGAGCTACGCCAGCATTCTGTTCTTCATTACATTCATTGTGGCCAGCCTGGTGGCCACCATCCATGTGATGGATGCCAGGCGCTTTTCCCAAGGAGGCGCGGCATGAAGAAGTTTCTCGCAAGGTTTCGGGCGGCCATGCGGCAGCCCAAGTGGCGGCATGGAAGGCTGAGTGCGCTGATGTTCACAGGATTCCTGATCGTCTGCGTGCTGGTGAACATCGGCATCCGGTCTCTGGAGATGGAATATGGCTGGCGCAGGGATTTTAGCTTTAATGGCTATGCCTCCACCGGCGAGCAGACCCGCGCGGTGGTGGAAAGCATCACCCAGCCCATTACCCTGTACCTGCTCTACCAGGGGGGCAATATGGACAGCTATTTGCTGGAGTTGCTCAACCGCTACGGGGCCCTCAGTGATCTGCTTACTGTGACACCTACGGACATCGCCAAGAATCCGGGCATCCTCACCCGCTTTCAGGGAAGCATGGAAACCGCCCTTCAGGCGGACACCGTGGTGGTGAATTGCGAAGCTACAGGCCGCTATCGCGTGCTGGGATACAATGACTTCCAGACCCAGGGATACAATATGGAAACCGGGCAGTTTGAGATCACCGGCCTGGCCTACGAGAAGAAGCTTACCGAGGCATTGGCCTATGTTACCCAGGAAACCGTCCCCCTGGTGGGCATCCTCCAGGGGCATGGCGAGTTGACCCTCCAGGAGTTGGCCAGCCTTACGGAATTTCTGTATCAGAACAATTACGACAGCAAAGCGGTATCCCTGGCGACCCCCAATGCCCTGGAAGAGGTTGATCTGTTGCTGATCGCCTCCCCTCAGAAGGATTTGGGGCCGGAGGAGATTGCCCAGATCGATGCCTTCGCCAAGGAAGGCGGAAGTCTGTTTGTGATCCGGGACTATACAGATCCCATGACGCTGCCCAATTACCATGCCCTGCTGAAAAACTATGGTGTGACTCCTCTGGCCGGTGTGGTGATCGCAGGGGAGGAGGACGATGGCAGTTACTATGGGGAGCGTGTCTATCTGCTGCCCTATATGGAGGAGTTGGACATGACCAGGCCGCTGCTTGCTGCGGACATGGATGTGCTGCTGCTGGCCGGGGCCTGCGCCTTTGAGAACCCCGGAAAGGGGGACGGGGCGTTGTGGGTGGATACCGTGCTGAAAACCGGGGAACACGCTTATCTCCGTTCTCCCTCCGAGGCCAACACCACCATTGACAGGCAGCCCAGCGATCCCACCGGGGTGATGAGCCTGGCCCTGATCAGCCGGCGGATGCACTCCAACGGAAATATCAGCCGAATGTTTGCCATTGGCAACAGCACCGTGTTCACGGACGAATACATCTATCAACGCACCTTCAATGGTCAGTTCATCATGCAGGTGATGGGGGAATTGCTGCCGCAAAAGACCGTCTCTTTGGAAATCATGGCCTCTCCTGCTTTCCACCCGGGCCTTCGTGCAGGGGGACAGGCCTTGGGCATCGGGTTGCTGGTGGGTGTGCCCCTCCTGGTTTTGGTTGCGGGTGTTTGGGTGCTGCTGCCCAGACGGAACCGGTAGCCTGGCATCCAGAAACGGAAAGCAAGGAGGCAGAACATGCAGCATCCCCCAAAGGTCAACAAGGCAAAGGATAGGCCAAGCTCCTACAGGCACCGGCGCAGGTTAATCCTGCTGGGTATTGCCATAGCAGTTTCCCTGACTTTCGTGCTTTTGCTGCCCCAGGTGAAGCGGCTCTTTCCCCCGCCCAGGCCTGCTGACATAGGCCATGGGCGAAATTTTGAAGTTTTGGACAAGGTGGACCCGGCCGGGCTGGCAAGCATTACCGTCACCCATTTGAGCGGAGAAACCTATACATTGCGCCATCAGGAGGGACGGCTGCTGCTGGAGCGGCCGGGTCAGAATCCGGCTGCCATCCAGGAGGTCCTGGCGGAGAAGATCATAGCCGCCACTACCTCCATCACTGTTGAGGATACCGTCACCATGGACGAGCAGGAGGTCCGGGAGCATCTGGGAGACATGGGTCTTGATCCGCCGCAAATTCAGGTGCTGGCGCTCTATCAGGATGGGCGCAAGGACGGCTTTTCTCTGGGGTGGATGGTGCCGGAAACGGGATACTACTACTTTCGCTGGTCTGGGGACCCGGGCGTTTATATGTGCGACGAGGGGGTCTACAATAGTTTTGAGTATACGGCCCAGATGTTGCTGCCGGTACCTCAGCTCCAGTTGGAGAAAACCCTGATCAACCGAATCAGCCTGAGCCTGAAGGGACAGGAAGCCCTGGAGGTGGTCTTTGCCACGGATTCTCAGGGATACCAAACCGCCACCCTTCAAAAACCCTTTGCGTATCCTTTGGATCAGGACATCGCCCAGGGGCTGCTCACTGCTGCAGCCCAACTTCGCCTGGGCACCCGCAGGGATGACATCAATGGGGAGAACAGCGGGCAGTATGGTTTTGACGATCCTATCGCGCAGATTGAAATTTTTCAACAGGAGGGCGTTGTCCAGCAGGCGGAGATGGACGGAACCCTTGCTTCGCAAAGCATACCGGAGCAGACATTGCGCCTTACTCTGGGGGAAAAGGTGGGTGACTTCTTCTATACCTGCCGGTATGAGGGAGCGTATTATAATGTGAGCAGTCTGCTTGCCGGCGCGTTTTTGGAGGTCACTGCCGAGGAGATTGTGACCAAGCAGCCGGCTGATTTGGGGGATCGCGAGATCGCATCCATTTCCATCCAAATGGAGGTCCGGGTGCTGGAGCTTCGAAAGACCAGGACAGAACAAGTGCTTCCCAACAATCAGCTTGCCACCGATGCCTCCGGAAACCCCATCTATGATGTGCATGCCACCCTCAACGGGGAGGTTATTGCTGTGGAAACTTTTGACACCCTGGTGGAACGGCTTAAATCCCTTCAGGTTTCCGGCCAGGTCGGCCGTGAGTTTTTAACCGGGACGGGAACGCCTCGCTGGCAACTCAGCCTGACCACCCAGGGGGGCACCACGCGCACCATGTCCGCCTATCCCATGGATGCCTTCTTTGATGCCATTGCCGTGGACGGTGTGGTGAGGTACTCTTTGCATGGAGAAGCCCTTCAGATCGCCTTGGCGGACCTGGTGGAATGAAGGGGAGGAGCCCTGGGAGAGCTCCATTAAGAAAAACCGTAAAAAGGGCTTGAAATTTACCCGGAGCTCTGTTATACTAATTAAGCTGATTTTGGAAGGTTGTCCAAGATCGCATGGGGGCTCGTAGCTCAGCTGGATAGAGTGTTTGACTACGAATCAAAAGGTCGTGGGTTCGAATCCCGCCGGGCTCACCAAAGAGAAAGCCTTGTATCATAAGCGATACAGGGCTTTTTCTTTTTGTAGAAAGGTCGGGCCACATGCCCGTTTGGGTACTGTTTGGGAACTGAATGCTCAGAGGAGGCCTTCTGCGCTATTCAAAATGCGTATGCTTTGTGATCCACTTTTTGAGTTTGATATTAAGCCAAAAGCCATAGATCCCGGCGGTGATTATCGTCAGCAGGAGCCATTTGATCCAGTTTCCGAAAAGTTGCACTGCTGTACCATCAAAGGATAGCCTGCGGCCATCGATGACAGTATGGCGCGTCTCCCAGGCATATATTTTGCAGATTGCCCATGGATAGCATATACCCAGAGTCATCACCGTGATGAACATTCCGAGAAGCCGCCAGCCAATCAGTTGCAGGAGTCCGCTGTCAAAGTATGACCGGTCCGTATCAACGGCATAATCGTAATTCATTATAACAGGTGCAGATTGCTGAGGATGGTATTCTTGATTATCCAAACCAGATCACCTTTCTTATTTTTCTTTTGTTTATTGACAATTATATCGTTTCTCATGAATACTTGCAACATAAAAACCCCGGCAGGCGCAACGCTGGCGCGGTTTTATTGGGTCATGCAACGGGTGGACGTGGTCGGCTGTACAAGGAAGACATAAGAATACTTGCAGTCACAGAGGGGAAAAACGGCATGGCTATTCGCCACTGAATATGGTTACGCCTTAATCGCTCCAATCATGATCCCCTTGACGAAATAACGCTGCAAAAATGGAAACACACACATTATAGGCGCTATGGTCACAATAACGGCGCCCATCTTGATGCCTGTGGAGAATGTTGACTGTGCCATGGCGGAGTGGGAAGCCATCATTGTTTTTTCTGCACTGGCCTCCAATACCATGTTGCGCAACACAAGCTGCAACGGAATCATGTTGTTTTTGCGAATAAAGATCATGGCGTTGAACCACTCATTCCACCGGTCTACACTATAAAACAGAATCATGGTGGCGATAATCGGCATAGACAGCGGCAGTACGATTTGCGCCAGAATCCGCCATTCGTTGGCACCGTCCAGGCGGGCTGACTCCAGCAGCGAATCGGGAATCGTTAAAAAGTAGCTGCGCATAATGATCATGTAGAAATTGTTGACACCATATGCCAGTATGACCGACCATATTTTGTTCGTTAATTTCAGTTCAAGCATCAACAGGTATAAGGGCACAATTCCGCCGTTAAAGAGCATGGTGAACAAAATGGCGTACAGGAAAAACTTTTGCAACGGGTAAGCAGGCCTGCTCAACGCATAGGCAACACTGGTACTCAAAAACATGTTGAGCGGAACGCCCAAAACCAATATCGTCAGTGTCGTGCGATACCCGGTCCATATTCTTCCGTCTTGAAACAGCGTTTTGTAGTTTTCAAGGGTAGGATTGGCAGGAAAAAGCATGAGCGGCGAATCCATGTATTCCTTGGGTGTTGAAAAGGAAGCAGCAAGCACATTGATAAAGGGCAGAATGATGACCAGTGTCCAAAGCAGCAATATCGCCAGCAGGATGGTATCCATGAGTTGAAAACGGTTGCGCATGGTCCTGCGCTGCAGCGTCTTTGTTTTCGAGGTACCAATCATTAAAACAGCCCCTCCCCACCCATGAGCTTTGCCAGCCGGTCTGCACCAAGCAGCAATAGAAAGTTGATTAACGACTTAAACAGGCTGATGGATGCAGAAAATGAAAAGTCAGAAGCAGATTGAAACGTAACGCGGTAGATATACATGTCCAGCGTCTCTGCGACTTTGATGGTGGCCGGATTGCTCAGGTTGAATATTTGCTCAAAACCTGTGGTCATGATGAAGCCAACCTGCAGGATGAGCATAACAATAGCGGTATTGCGAATGCCGGGAAGGGTGACGTGGAGTATTCTTTGCATGCGTGATGCACCATCTATCTCCGCTGCCTCATACTGTTCCTGATCAATACCGGCAATGGATGCCATATAGATAATCGCTGTCCAACCGGCAGTTTTCCAAATGGAAGTGATGTACACCAGCGGCTGGAAGTACCCTTGGGTGCCCAGAAAGTTGACCGCTTCGCCCCCCCAAAGCCGTATGAACGAGTTAACAAGCCCGTTGTGGCTCAGAACATTGATCATGATACTGGACACAACAATCCAGGATAGAAAGTGTGGGAACGTGAAAATTGATTGAATGATCTTTTTGGAGCGGCCGATCCGTACCTCATTAATGGCCAGCGCCAATAGAATTGGAACAGGAAATTCACAGATAAACCGGCCGGCATTGATCCATAATGTTCGGAAAAGGGAGGCGATGAAGGCGGGATCCCGAAACACGTATTCATAATTCAGCAAGCCAACCCAGGGGCTGCCAAAGATGCCCAGCTTTGCTTTGTATGTTTTAAATGCCAGGGAAAGCCCCATAATGGGAATGTAGGCAAAAATCACGTACCAGGCCATACCGGGCAGAAGTAAAAAATACACCTGCTTGTTTATCTTCATGCCGGACCAGATGCCTCTGAGCCGGGATTTCTTTGCCTTATTCTCCACTGGAAAGCTTCATCTCCTTTGCCTGCAAACGGCAGAAAATCTTTAAAGAGAACCGGGGCGGCGCCAGCCGGTGTTTCATCACCGAGCATTGGCACAACTACCCCGGTTCTCCTGCCAGGTGGCTGCAAATACCTAGGGTCTATTCTGCCTTGGCATTGAGTTCATCCAGAACCGGCTGAACCAACGGCATCTGGGAATCAATCCAGGCTCGCCATAGCTCTTCGAGATTTTCCACGCTTGTCGCGGAAGTTACAAGATTGGCAAACTCCGTCTTGTAATCAAAGGCGATCTTGCGCCGTGCCGGTGAGTCGTGGGTGTATACTGTCCAGTCCACCTTGGTAAAGGTTTCCGGCGTTCCCATTTCGACACGGTTGGCATACAGATTCTTGGAAAGCTCACGATAGTAAGGCAATACATTGGGGTTGTCAAAGCTGAAATCATCCCAAAGCTTCAGGTTGAGCATGAAGTAACCGCCAATGCCAGGATACTTGCCGTTGGTGCCTTCCAGCGGCATTCCGGGAGGCAGCAGGTTGACCATTTCCCCGTTTTCGATCTTGTAGTCTTCGCCTTCAAAACCGGCGACCTCAACCAGGAAACCTTCCGGTGTGCAGGCATAATCGATCCAATCCATCAGGCGTTCAAACTTCGCGTCTTCAATGCTGGGGGAGAAGCAAAGGGCACCCCAGAAGTTGATCAGGTCGCGTTGATGGTAATGGCCGTCTTCGCCCAGTACGTTGGCTACATGGACACTCTTTACGGGATCCAGACCAAGGCTCTGGCCGAATCTGGCCTCCAGGTCCAGCTGCATACCGGTGCTGGTGCCTCCCATGTAAGTAGCGCCGGCAACGCCAGAGATACGGAACATGTCAAAGTCTTCTTCATTTTTGATGCTGTAGAATTCAGGGCTGAGCAAGCCTTCTTTATAGGCCTGATAGTAGAGTTTCAAGCCTTCCAGGGTATCGTCGCTGGCAAAGCCCCACTTGTACTGGCCGTCCGTATCCTTGTAGAAGGTATCATAGTCGGTACTGTTGTGGTATATGAATGTGCGCATGGCATACTCGGGCTTCATTGCCAGGGGTACCAAATTGTTGCCAAGTTTGCCGGGATCTTTTTCCTTGATCAGGCGCGCGTATTCCATCAACTCGCTGATTTTGTATGCGTCTTTGATGGGAAAGCCTACGGCCTCAGCCCAATCCTTGCGAATGTGGATGCTCATGTGGTTGGGCAGCGGATCACCTGGCAGATTTACATCAAAACGTGCTCTGGGCAGGAAATATACGCCGCCAAAGGCTTTTTCCAATTGCGGTCCGAGCGTTGTCTTGTCAAATACAGCAGCGGCATTTGGCCAGCGCTCGCGCCAGTCATCGGGCATCCTCTTGAGCAGGCCCTGTTCCGCAAAGCTGGCGGCATCCGGATAGGTGGATGTTCCGAAATTGAACACGGCTACATCTGGCATATCCTGTGCGCTGATCCAGATACGCAGCATTTCATTCCAGTTGTCCCACGTGAGGCCGGCGATTTCAACATCCACGTTGTAGCGGTCGGTCCAAAACTTTACATACTTATCGCCGGCTGTGTAATCATACCCTTCGATCGGGGCCACATTGGCGATGGATACAGTCATCCTTTGTGAATAGTCAGGGGCAGACGCCAGAGCAGTGCCGATAGGAGCCATCATGGCAAGCATCATGATGACTGCCATCATCAGGGGAAACCAGATTCGCGTTTTCCTCATGGTCAGCTCTCCTTTTCATCATTATCTTGAAGAGAATTACACTCTCTTACCAGAACATATTCAACATAAAGGGATTCTGGGTTCATACGTAAATAAAACCAATAATCGAACCCACAAGCAGGACTGGCAAAGTGTATGAACGTGCAATATTTTTATTCCTTTATTATAAGCGGTTGTACAAAATAATCAATGATACATCTGCCGATGTTTGTGACTATTCTTATGATTCAGATCAGGGCTCGCACATTCCAGCTAGTTGTTCCTGTTTTGTTGAAGGCTATGGTTCTCATCCTTCAATGGTTGAATTTTCAAGCGGTATCCTTGGGGTGTTGTGCCGGTTATCTTCCTAAACTGCCTGTAAAAATGTTCGGCGCTCCGATAACCGCATCGTGTTACAATTTCATTAATGCTGAATGTACTGTTTTGAAGGTATTCTATTGCCAATGTAATGCGGCTGACAATCACGTCCTTTATGCAAGATATACCGAAAGTATTTCTGTAGGTGCTCTCCAAATATCCAGCACTTATGTTCAGCATACATGCCATTTGCTTGATTGACCACGGTTCATACGGCCGCATATAGATTTCCTTTTTCAGATCATGAATCTTTTTACAAAGATGCGTTTTTGGCTTGATATCGGTCATTTGAGACAATCTGGAAAACAGCACCCGCATCAGCCTGTCCATATTGATTTCTCTTAACATGCAGCCGCTGCTATATTCCGCAGCCAGAAGATACAACAGGCTGTGGTAATAATCCGGATCCGGGAGGGTGACAGGCAAGCCGAATGGCAGGGTACAGCCGGCAATATGGGCTTCATCTGTGGTAAAGCAAATATAGTCAAGGGGGAGTGTTTCATCGCAAGGATGAAAGGTGACAGTTTGCTTTGGCTGATATAAAACAATACAATTTGGAGGATAGTCAACATCAGTGCCATTGATGAAAAACGTGCAGTGTGCTCTTGTCCGCATGAGAAGCCAGCCATTAGGACAGGCAAAGTCCGGTTTGCCTGCATATTCCAATGCCACATGCTCGACTTGCAGCATATGCTGTTCCTCCATGGGCTTGAAGGCCCGTTGTTAACCTGCCATAAGTCAGTCAGTTATCCTGCTCCCATTCAGGTCATAAAGAAGGGAAATGCTCAGATCCGGATTTCCAATAAATATCATTTTCTCAAAGAGGCAGTCGTTCCGCGGCATACAAGCGTTGGTATCGTAATGTATGTCTGGATCTGCGTTGCCGGATGTTTCAGCTTCTGTAAAACGAGACGGCCTGCTTCCTGCCCCATATCATACATGTTGATGTCCACAACTGTCATGGGCGGTTCTGTGAACATGGAGAAAGGGTAGGTGTCAAATGTGATGAGGGCCATATCCTCAGGGACATGTATGCCTTTTGCCTGCAGTGCCTGCATAAGCCCCAGGGCAATCGGATTATTGGCGCAGATCACTGCTTGCGGACGCGGGTTCATGCGCATTAGTTTTTTCATTGCACGGGCTCCGTCCGCTAATGTAGACTGACTCTGCAGCACTCGATCGTGGGGAAGGTTTAAACCATTTTCCTGCAGCGATTGCCGGACACCGTGCAGTCTGCGCCAGGAAATCATATCTTCAGCTCGTCCGCCAATATATGCAAAATCTGTATAGCCCTGTTCTAAGAGATGACGCGCAGCCAACTCGCCGGAAAGACAGTTGTCCGTGTCTATCCAACACAGACGGTTATTGAAATTGGGTTTGCCGATCACAATGTGCGGTATGTTTTCCTTGCTGATCAAAGCCGACAGTCTTTTGGACATCACGGACATGTGAAATACAAATCCATCAACCATATGCTGCAGCCATGCCTGTTCTACAAATGAAATGGATTGCTTGTCGTCCTGATGCTTCATGACCATTGCGTAGCCTTTTTTATCCAATGTATGCTGTACACCGCGCATAATTTCAAACAGGTGTGGATTGACAAAGGCTGCATCAAAAGGGAAGTCCGCCAGAAAAGCAATCTGATAGGTCGCGCGGGTTGCAAAATTTCGCGCACGGGCGTTGGGCTGATATCCCAATGCATCGGCAGCCTGCTTCACTCTGCACTTTGTTTCTTCGGATACAACCCCTGAATTGTTGAGCGCTTTTGAGACAGTCGATCGCGATACGCCTGCCTTGATCGCGACATCACGGATGGTCGATGACATGCTTAGCCCCTCCCGGAGGCTTTCTCATTTGCTTGTATACAAGACAACGAATCCATACGCCGTCAGTATACCACAATCATAATTCTCCGACCACAGGATTTTCCCATTGACGGCGATGCTTCGGGGTGTATCGGAACGGTTCATGAAGATGCTGATGGTGCATTGGTCAAGTTCACGGACATAGTGATATAAACCGCCGTTTGATTCAGCGAAGATCATGCGAAAGCTGCCGTGTCGGAGCACTGCATGTTCCTGTCTGATCGCAATCGCTTTTTGATAGAAGAATTGTATCTCGCTGTTTTCATTCTCCCAGGGCATGGGGTGACGATACTCTTCCTCCAGTACACCGGTCATGCCTTTTTCATCGCCGTAAAAAACACAGGGCATTCCGACAAATGTCATCTGGAACAGAACCGCCAGTTTCATTTTCCGGAGGTCACCCTTGCACAGCGAGAAGAAACGGCTGACGTCATGACTGTCCAGCAAATTGAGCTGACCGTACGTTACCTGTCTTCGATAGCGCATGAGCATATCTGTTGCGCGGCTGTTGAATGACTGAGCATCGATGTCCTCCAGCGCAAAAAATTTGTAGCAATGGCGACGGAAGTCATAGTTCATTGTGCCGTCAAACATACTTCCATCCAGCCAATGGGACGCGGTTTCCCACACCTCTCCAAGGAGGGCACAGTCAGGCTTGACAGTTTTCACCGCACATCGGAAAGCCCGCCAGAAGCTATCGTTGACTTCATTGGCCACATCCAAACGCCAGCCGTCGATGTCGTATTCCTTCACCCAATGGACGCCGACTTGGCAGAAGTAGTCCTGTACGGCAGGGTGATCGGTTGCCAGTTTGGGCATCATGCGTTCGTACCCAAAGCATTCGTACCCGGGATAGTCATCTGTGCTGTCCGGCACGATCACCGGATCTTCCAAATGGAAGAACCAATCCCAGTATGCAGAGGATTTGCCTTTCTCCACCACATCCCGAAAAGCATAGAATTTCCATCCGCAATGGTTGAACACACCATCAATCATCACGCGGATGCCCATGCTGTGCGCGATTTGTACCAATGCGCTGAAATCATCATTTGTTCCCAACGCAGGATCAATATGGAAGTAGTCGATTAAATCATACTTGTGATATGCGCCGGCTGCAAAAATGGGGTTCATGTAAATGCAATTGAAACCCATCTCTTTGATGTAGGGCAGATTTTCTGTGATTCCGCGAATGGTTCCGCCATGCTTACTTGAGACAGCTTGACCTTGCCACGTTTTATCCAAAGGCACTCCTGTAATCATCCCTTTTGCTGTGGCAAAGC
The DNA here is from genome assembly GCA_012729115.1 of Clostridiales bacterium. Lineage (GTDB taxonomy): Bacteria > Bacillota > Clostridia > Christensenellales > Aristaeellaceae > Limiplasma. The sequence goes on from JAAYDR010000045.1 coordinate 61,312, forward strand.
TGTCTGGGAATATGTTATACACGATGGCGTCCTGCATCCATGCAGGAACGACAGTGCGATCTGCACGATGATTGTATGGCAACTGGAAATACTCCGACCGGTCATCCGTCAAATCATCATAAAACTGATCACCGTAATACAGTGTGGTTTCGTCCTGTTGATCTGTCAGTTTAAAACCATAGCAAATCCGCTTGATGGTTGTTTCCAGCGTTATCTCCCACCAGTCAAACAGCTTGTCCTCGCATACGTTCTCCATGTCAAGGCAGAAGTAATCAACCGGCGTGCGGCGGCAGGCTCTGTCACCGTATATCAGTGTGCAGCTTTTCAGGTCATCGCGTCCTGCGCGTAAACGGAAAACCACATGGGATTCATCCAGGCCAAAGGCATATTGGGACATGGGTATATGAAGAATGGCTTGTTGATTCATGTTGGTCATCCTTTCACTCCACCCGATGTCAGGCCGGAGATCATGTGTTTCTGGGACAGGAAGAAAAAGATCAGCACCGGGAAGCTCACAACCAGTGACGCAGCAGCAAACACGGGCCATGACCCGCTGGTTTCGGTCGCCTGCAGCGAGTAAAGGCCCGACGCCAGTGTCATCCGGTCTGACCCGGTTAGAAAGTTAATGGAAAAGATGTATTCATTCCAAACAAAGTTGGCGATCATCACACCGGTCACTATCAGCGTAGGCCGTGCCAGCGGCAGAACGATTTTTGTGACGATGTTGAAATCGCTGCAGCCATCGATGCGCCCCGCTTCTTCGATCTCTACGGGGATGGCGGAAAAGTATCCCTTCATGTTGAGCACCGCAAACACCGACATCGTACCTGCATAAATGATGATCAAGCCAATATGCGTATTGATCAGACCCAGTGTGCTCATGAGCTTGTAGATGGCAAACATGGATAGGATTGATGGGAAGGAGTACAGAAGCAGCAGGATACGCAGCACCGCTTTTCGTCCGGCAAAGCGCTTGCGGGATAACACATATGCCGCAGGAACTGCTGCCGACATGGCGACAATCATGGTTGTTGCCGTCAGCAGCAAAGTGTTGGAAAACCATAGCAGTACAGGCTCGCTGGTGAATACTTTCCGGTAATGTCCCAGCGTGAACTCCTTGGGAATGAATGAAAAGTTGGACGAGAGTAAGCTGCCCTTTGCATCCAGGGAAACAGACAGCGCATACAGAATCGGCAATAGAGCCAGAAAACAGCAGCCAATGAAGAACAGATTGATGAGCATCCCACCGGCGAATCGTTTGAATGATCTTTTCTTCATGCGTTCACCTCCCTGGTGCGCCTGTTGGTCAGCTGTGCGAAGACGATCAGCAGCACAAAGATCATGATGGAAATCGCTGAAGAGTAACCATAGTTGTTTGCAATGAATGCATTCTCATAGGCGTAGGTAATGATCGTATGAATATGTGCGCCGGTCTGGGAACCAACCTGCTGGGTCATCAGGTAGATAACGTCAAACTGCTTAAAGGTGGTGAACAGCGTGATCATCACCGAAGGCCCTATGATGGGCTTCAGGCAGGGCAGGGTGATGGAAACTGCCTGCTGCAAGGGCGTTGCACCGTCCAGGATGGCAGATTCATAGTAGCTGCGATCGATGCTCTTGAGACCGCCGTCCATAATCATGATCATAAACGGAAGTGCCAGCCACAAGTTCACAACCGTGCAGCACAGGAAGGCACTCAGATCGTTTTGAAGCCAGCGTACTGTCAAACCGGACAAGGCTTCCATCCATTGTGTCAGAAGACCAAACTGGCTGTTGAACATGCCGATTTTCCACAACAGGATGCTGACATAACCTGGCATAGCCCATGGAAACATCAGGACAGTCTTATATACATTCCTCAAGGGCAGATGACGGATATTGAGCAGATTGGCAATCAGGAAAGCGATCACCAACTGCAGCGCCATGTTTACGCCCGTCCAGAGGACGGTCATCAGCAGTGCCGATAAAAAACCGGAATCAAACACAAGCACCGCACGCTCGTAATTGCGCAGACCGATGATTTCGAAATCAAACCAGTGATAGGTGTTCATGTTGGTGAGTGAGATGTATCCGGTATACAAGATCGGGAACACCACGATCAGAGAGATTAAAATCAGCGAAGGCGCGGATACCAGATATGCTATGGCTGTCTGCCTGCCTCTTCTCTGCTTGGGTGAAGCTTTTCTCATCATTTCATTGCCTCAATCAGTTCCAGTGCCTTCTTCTGTGCATTGGATGCGGCAGTATCAACATCCTGCCCGCTCATGTTGACATTGGTCAGCAGATTGCCCGTTACCGTCCACATCACATCCATTTCGGGTATATTGGGCATGGGGATGGCGATTTCAGCCGTCTGTTTCATGGCCATAATCAGCGGATCACTTATAACCTCTTCCAGGGTGTAGCAGCTTTCCACAGCAGGCGCGCAGCCGCTGACCTTGGCCAGTGCAACGCTGACTTCAGGTTTCATCAGCACTTCCAGCACTTTAATGATACTGTCCTTGTTTTGCTGTATCTTCACCTTCAGCACATGAAGACCCTGAATGCCGGAATAGGGGGCCAGCGGCAGCCCGGTTTCATCCACCACTGGCATGGGCGCGATGCCCACATCGATTCCCGCTTCGCGAACAGTCGGGATAAACCACGGACCGGCGATGGTAGTGTGTGCCATGCCTTCTATAAAGAGCGTGTTTACGGTGGCGTACTCCGTCTCACCCGGCATATAGTCTACAAACTTTTTGTGATAGGCCAGAGTTGCCTTTACCTGGGAAGAATCCAGACAGGGAACGCCGGTATTCGTAATCAGACTGCCGCCGAAACCGTGAATCCACCCAGCAGCATAGTAAGGTGTGGAGTGTTGCTCCACAAAGCCGTAATGACCATACTTGGTTTTGCGCTGCATGTAGGCGTAAAGTTCTTCAGTGGTCGAGGGGATATCGCTGTGAGCCATGTACTTTTTGTTGTACATAAACAACAGTGTCTCAAAGTACAGCGGCACTTGATATACATGCTCCTTGTAGGTGACGCCCTTTACAGTCAGTGGGACATAACCGGCAAGAGCATCATCGCCCAGCAGCTCGGTGATGGGTGTCAGAATCCCCATTTCCGCATAAACACCGATCTTGTCATGGGCAAACAGGTACATGTCCGGCGCGGTATTTCGATCATTGCCTACCAGTTTGAGAGACTCGGTCATGCCGGTCTTTTTTTCGAACACCACATGGATGTTGGGTTCAAGCGCTTTCAGTGCTTCTTCCAACACCGCGATGATCGCGTCTTCCTTGTCATGCCAGACGGTAATGGTAACAGGTCCGCTTTGCCCTGCCTGGTTTGTTTGATTGCCGGAACAACCGGCTAAAAGCAGAAGGGAAAAAGCCATCAAAGCACACACAAACTTACGCATTTTCAACCTCCAAATGTCCGGCCCTGACAGAGAAAACAGGAGAGGAGCGTGCTTCTCCTCTCCTGCGGGAAACCTTGGACTATTCTGCGGGTTTTTCGTAGGCCACGGTCGCTTCCTGAGCACTGATGACCGTCACATACAGATCCTTTCCTGCATCTACGCGAAGATCGGTGGTCTGAACGCTGCCTTCATTGGCATTGATAATGACGCTGTTGATCCAACCGGGCACCGTGATAGCATACCAGCCATCATCACCAGCGATGAGCGCTTCACCAGGCCAGGACACAAATGCGTTGGTGCCATCGGGATGGCTCCAGGCCCATAGGCTGGGAGACGCCCATTCTTCCGGCACCTTGGCATAAACAGTAATGTCATCTGCTTTGGGCGCGGTGGGATCCTCATAGGTCACCTCGAAGGTGGCGTCAGCATGGACAGAGACCCACAGATTGGCAGGATCCAAATCCTTGATATCGGCGGTCTGCACGCTGCCTGCATTACCGTTGATGATGATACTGTTGCACCAAACAGGAACCTTCGCCAAATACCAGCCATTCTCATTGGGCTTCATGACCCGTCCGGGCCATGCGGCAAATGCATTTGTGCCGGCAGGATCGGCCCATGCCCAGATGCAGGGATTCTTCCAGGAGGCATCCACCTGAGCATGCACGGTAAAGCGCTCTGTGTAGGCAGGAGCCTCCCCGGCGGTCTGAGCCTCAAAGAATACGGCAGCAGTCTTGTCGTCTGCCACGGTGACCCATGCGGACTTTTTGTCGATCTTGATCTCATCTGTCTGTACGCCGCCATCATTGGCGTTGATAATCACGCTCTCCATGCCTGCAGGCAGGTAGATGTAATACCAGCCTTCATTTGCCGCGTCGGGTTCCATCATGTCGCCCGGCCAGGAGGCAAAGGCGTTGGTCCCATCCGAGCTCCATGCCCATATACAAGGCCAGCTCCAGTCAGCGGGAACGGAAGCATACACTATGATCATTTCAGCGTCTTCTGCCATCGCAGGTAACATCGGTAGCATCATGAGACAGAGCACAATAGCAACCAATATCTTCATCCTTGTCTCCTCCTTAATTGATTATACGGGTATTTTGTGATTTGAGTATAGCGTACATGGAAGCAAAGTCAATAAAGAATGGGGAAAACGGTTTCTCTATACAAGCCCTTATTACACAACGGTTTTCGGGCGTTATTGTTTGGTGATATGAAAGTTTTCGCAGCGTGTTTCCTTCCTGAAATGCGCTGTAAGTATCCAATAATTTACGACACCTGATGCCTTGATGCACTGGATCGTTTGTGCTTCTTTTCTTCATACAGGAAGTGATCGGCATTGTTCACAACGGATCCGATCTCCAACTTGTGATCACAGATAAAGCTGGTGATTCCTATGGAGGCTTCAACGAAAAATGGATAACCGGACGTACTGTTGAACTGATCAAAAGCCTCTAGGAGCCTGCTTTTAAAGCTGTTGCCATGGTCAGGCGAATCACTGACAAATATTCCAACAAACTCATCCCCACCGATACGCGCCACCAAATCATCGCTGCGTACGGTATTCTTGAGGATATTGCTTACGGCAATAAGCGCTGTATCGCCTGCTGCGTGACCAAACGTATCATTGATCTCCTTTAAATGATCAAGATCCAGAAATACACATATCGCTGGCTTTCCAAGATTGTCGCGATTCAGTCGAATCGCCCGCTCAATGAAACCGCGCCGGTTGAGAATATTGCATAGGGGGTCATATTCAGACAGAAAGCTCAGGATTTCATTTTTCTCACGAATATGGTCCAGTTCATTGGTGATGATATTCTCTTTCCGTTTCAGATCCAGGAAGTTCGTTAAAATCCCCAACTGCAGACCGACCACATGCAACAGCGAGCACTTGGAAACATCTGCTTCACACATTAAGATCCCATATTGCATATCGCCTGAAAAAATACTGAAGCTCATGAGGTGTGTTGTACATCGCAAATCAGGCAGGCTCTTGAGCGTATCGCTGGTACTGATCAATGGCATTTGTGACCAGGGAAAAGCACGCACAATCGTATCCGTATGGTATGCAGCGAGCAGAACACCGCACGGCACATCCTGAGAATCGAAGTTTCGAAGCGGCCGGGGCTCAGGCAGTAAACAGATGTATATATTTCTCAGTTGAATCGCATGAAGCCTCTTCACGACTTCCTGAAAAACCCCTCCGTCTTCCAAATCGCCCTCTACCAGATCGCGAATCAGTTCAGGGATAAACCAGGACTGCGCACGAAAATCATCCAGTCTCTTTTCAACCATGCTTGCTTTATACGAGAATAAAAATCCTTGTGAAAAGGAAATAATGTCATACAGGTTTCTCATCAAAGGGTTCTGCAGAATTTGCTCGGGTATCTGTATCATATAGTCATTGAGCCGTTTGGCAAGCAAATAGGTCGCGCTCCCATATTTTTCCGCGAAGGCTTGCAGCCAATCTGCCAGTGAGTACTTTCCTACCGATGATACTCCTGCCGCGCCAAGCAAATCATGGACGTGCTTGACAAACTCCTGAACGAGCAATTGGCTGCTTTCATGGTCACTGCTGGAATAGGCATTGATCAGGTCAACAGACAGATTCATCATGACGTCGTCAATGTCCGCATAGGAATGGGTATCCACATGATAAAACAGTTTTCTTGCAGTATCGGGATAACAACCGCAGGAACGGCGCAAATGAAATTTCGTTTCCAGTTTTACTGGAGCAACGTGTTTTCCCTCCAGTAAGGAAATCGCTTGCATGACAGCCATTTCGCCCATATGATAGGTGCTTTGGGAAATGGTGGTAAGGGGCGGCATGAGGGATCGGCTCGTGGAGAAGTTGTCAAATCCGGTAATGGCGATATCTATGCCAACTTTCAAACCCCGCTTGGCGCAGACCCGATAGCATCCCTTGGCCATCTCATCATTGCAGCATGCGATTGCCTCCAGACCGGGGTTGTGATCAATCAGTTGCATGGCCTGATCATCCGAATACTCAGAAAAATCGCCATACTCGATCATACTCTCCGATACAGGCAGTCCAAACTTTTCCATCGTATCCCGATAGGCCCGCAAACGCTCCTTCGTATCCGGATGGTCGGCAATCCCGGCAAGAAATGCAATTTTCTGGTAACCATGAACGACAATCAAGTGCTCGATACATTGGCAGAAGCTGTTGTAATTCTCGATGGTGATGCAGCTTCTTCCCGGAATGCTCGTGTCGATGCTTTCCTGAAGGATGACATAGGGACGCTCAGCAAAGCGCTTGAGAAACGTTTGAAACGTATTTTCGTTGTCAAAGCCCGATAAGGATCCACAGGAGAAAATATATGCGTCTGCTCCAAAAAGATTCGCGTAGTCGTAGATGCTGTTGTGGTGATAAACTCTTTTGCCCTTTCCGCTTTGGCCCAAGGATCCCGCATGCCGTGGCATTCCCATCAAATACAACAGTTGAATGCCTTCCCTTTGGGACGCGTCAAAGATGCCTTTCATCAATTCAGCCGAAAAGTCCTGGCTGACGTCACCAATCATGACGCATATTGATTGATTGCTCCTTTGAGCCGCATTCTCCATTCCTGCAAGCTCCCTTCAGGGTTTGGCTTTTGTATATTCCTGGTGGTCTATCCTTCATGGGCAATACCAACACATAACTGCTGCTTACGTTATAGGTGCTGTCGCTGATGTGCAGAGCGCGGCTGTTTTGTCCTTTTCACCTGGATTGGTTGCGGTAATGCAAAGTTCCCGATGGTCCTTACCTATCCATTCCCGTAGCGCAGAAGGGTTTTTTGTAGTATAGCCCAGTCCACGGATTGTGTCAATCATGGAGGGTAGCAAACAGCCGCGCTTTTCGCGCGGCTGCTGCCAACCGGATCTATGGATTGAGTCTCTTACACCTTCTTGGGCTTGAGGGAGGGCTGACTCTTTTGTCCCTTGCGCTTTTCCTCCAGCCAGGCCCAGACATAGCCGTTGATCATGTTGGAAGAATACACACCGGAGACGATGCCGATGATGATCGGCAGGCTGAATTCCCGGATGGCATCCACGCCCAGGATGTACAACGTCACGATGGTGATAAGCGTGGTCAGGGTGGTGTTGATGGTACGGCCCAGGCTCTGGCTCACGGAGAGATTGACGATCTCCTCCCGCTTCATGTGATGGTAGCCGGGCTTGGCGTTGTTTTCACGGATGCGGTCAAAGATGATGATGGTGTTGTTAATGGAATAGCCAACGATGGTCAGCATGGCCGCGATAAAGGAACTGTTCATCTGAATGATGCTGCGCAGGAGCACCATGAAGCTGACCATGATGAGCACGTCATGGAGCAGGCCGGCGATGGCTGCAATACCGCTGTACAGGTCAAAGCGGAAGGCAATGTAGACCAGCATCAGGGCCGTGGCCAGAAGGACGCTGAAAATCGCGTTGCGCACCAGGGCCGCACCGGCGATGGGTCCCACGTAGTTGGCGGTGCCGGTGGCGGTATTCAGTTGAGGATACTTGGCCAGAAGGGTGGTTTCCAGGTTGCTTTGGAGGTTTTGGATGTCCTCCTGGGTGGCCAGTTCCGGTATGCGAACCTGCAGAATCTGACCCTGGGCTCCGGAATGAGCGATGGAATAGCCGGTGATGCCCTGGGTGTCCAAGGCTGCCTGTACATCGGCCTGGTCAAAGGCCTGGCCCATGTCGTAGCGGATGCTCAGGCCTCCCGAGAAATCCAGGCCCATGTTGATGCCCAAGCCAAACAGAGAGAGCAACAGGGCCAGGACCATGATGCCGCCGGAGATCATCAGGCAGATACGGGCATGATTCTTTACTTTCATGTTATTTCGCCTCCCCGTTTGCGGTTTGTGCGGTTTCAAGTTTGGATAGACCCGCCACATACAGGCGGGGGTTTTGGATGATGCGCACCATGCGTTTCATCAGGAACCGGGAGAAAAGGATGGCGGTGACCATGCTGGAAAGCACGCCCAGGAGCAACGTGGTGGCAAAGCCCTGCACAGAGCCGGTGCCCAGCATCAGCAGAACCACGGCGGCAATGATGGTGGTGATGTTGGAGTCCAGCACGGCGCTCATGGCGTTCTTAAAGCCCATGCGGGTGGCATAGGTCATTGGGCGTCCGGCCTTGACCTCCTCCTTCACACGTTCGAAGATGACCACATTGGCATCCACGGCCATGCCGATGCTCAGGATGATGCCTGCGATACCCGGCAGAGTGAGTTGGATGCCCGGAACAATGGCGATCAGCAGGAACATCAGGATGATGTAGACCACCAGCGCCCAGTCGGCCAAAATGCCACACAGGCGGTAGCGGATGGCTATGAGCAGCATGACCAGCAAAATGCCGATGACAGCAGCCGTTACGCTGGTGGACAAGGCATCGATGCCCAGGGTGGCGGAGATGGTATCCAGCTTGTCCTGGCGAAGCTCCAGGGGCAGCGCGCCGCTTTGAAGCTGCAGGGCGATGTCCTGGGCCCGCTCGGCGGTGAAGTCACCGGTAATCAGCACATTGCCGCCGTAGATGGCGGTTTGCACGGAGGGGGCCATCAGCGTCTCCCCGTCCAGCTGGATGGTAATGGTCTTGCCGACGTTTTTGGCGGTCATGTCGCCAAAAACCTCAGCGCCTTCAGTATTGAGCTTGAAGGTGATGGCGGGTTTGCCGTCTTCGTCCTTGGTGGGATAGGCGGCCTGGAGATCGCGGCCTTCCAGGAACACGTTGCCCTCGGGGTCCAGGAACTCCAGCTTGGCCGGAGATCCGATCAGATTCAGCACAGCGGCGGGATCTGTTACATCGGGGATTTCCACGCGGATGCCGCTTGTTCCCAAACGGCTCACCGTGGCTTCGGGATAACCCTTTTCGGTGAGACGCTGGCCCATGATGGAAATGGTATTATCCAGCAGATAGTTAAAGTCGTGGCCTTCGCTGGCCATGGATTCGCTCATTTTGGCTTCGTACTCCACATATACGCCGCCCTTGAGGTCCAACCCCAGGGCTATGGACTGGGGCCAGTTCTCTACATCGGCGTTGGGCAGCCAGGGCAGCAGTTTCCAAAGCCCCCGGCTGTCCAGCCAGGCGCCGTTCAGGCCAAGGTAACCCACAAAGAGGGTCAATGCCAGGGTAATGCTCAGGGCGATGATCGCGGATGTACGCTTGGAGAGCGTTAACTTGCGGCGCACATGGACTTTTGTGTTGGTATTGCGGCTCTTTACGGCTGCTCCGCCGGTTTTTTTGCCGGCATTGGGCTTGCCGCCTTTCTCAACTTTCATGAATGATACCGTCCTTCCGTAGTAGAATGAGTCAGAAGAAAGGAAGAAGGGATGTTTTATCCTGCGGCAGACTCAGGGTCGAAAATCAC
>JAAYDR010000007.1 GCA_012729115.1 Clostridiales bacterium
AAGATAGAGGATAACCCCAAAGCGCCTGTATACATCCTTACAGTGCATGGAATCGGATACAAGTTCAAGGGGGAATAGAAATGCTAAGGAGCATAAGGGCTCAACTGTCCCTCTCCATAATGTTGATTTTGCTGCTCACCGTGGCACTGATCAGTGTGTTATCCAATTGGATCATCAACAACGAATTTGAGGACTACATCACCCGGCAGGAACACCAGCGGAGTGAAAGCATCGTTACCGATCTTGGGAACCGGTACGACAGCCTGAAGGGAGGTTGGGATCACAACCTGCTGCACACTATTGGCATGTATTCTCTCTACGATGGGTATCTCCTAAAAATCTATAGCATAGACGGTACCCTCCTATGGGATGCAGAAAATCACGACATGTCCCTGTGCGGGCAGATCATGGGCGAAATCTCGACACGGATGTCCCAAGCGAAAAAGCATGGGGATTTTGTCACGAACACTTATGACATAATCCGGAGCGGGACCAAATTAGGTTCGGTTTCCATCCGTTATTACGGCCCCTTCTTCTTTACAGAAAATGACTATCTGTTCATTAATACACTGAATACGGTCCTGTTGGCGGTGGCTTTGCTTTCCACCGGGGTAGCGGTCATTGCGGGCGGATTGTTGGCGAGGCGGATCACTCAGCCTGTGGTAAAAACTGCCTATATTGCCACGCAAATTGCCCAGGGGAATTACAACCTCCGGTTTGATAGTACGCCCAACGCCAAGGAACTGGAGGAAATGGGGCGTGCTATGAATCATCTGACTCAAGCTCTTTCCGATCAGGAGAGCCTGCGGAAACGTCTCACATCTGATGTAGCTCACGAACTTCGCACACCTCTCTCCGCTGTTGGGTCCTATCTGGAGGCCATGACCGAAGGCCTATGGGAAGCGACTCCAGAGCGGTTGCAAAGCTGTCATGAGGAAATCAAGCGGCTGGGCGTGTTGGTAGCGGATCTGGAGCGTCTGGCGAAAATTGAGGACGGCAATCTTCAACTGAATATGGCAAATACGGATCTATTTGAGATTGTACAAACAGCGGTTCATAATCTTGAACCAAAGGCCATGAAAAAGGAGTTGTCTTTATTCATTGAAGGAGACCCTGTAATCGTGGAGGCAGACCGGGAACGGATGATCCAGGTGGTCATGAATCTGCTGTCCAACGCCATTTTGTATACACAAATGCATGGACATATTCGTATGAAGGTTTGGAAAGACCACCAAGCCGGTTTGATTCGTGTGGAGGATGACGGCATTGGTATTGCAGAAGATGAACTTCCCTTCATTTTTGAGCGATTCTACCGGACCGACAAATCCCGGAATCGGAAAACGGGAGGGACGGGTATTGGGCTTACCATCGCCAAGTCCATTGTGGAAGCCCATGGAGGAAAGATTGAAGTAACCAGCGCAGTGGGTATGGGAAGTTGCTTTACAGTGACCCTGCCGGAGAAATAGCCCACAGATCCCTGTCTCATCCAGTTTATCCAATTCAGTACCCCAATAGCTCAAATTTCACTGGACAGGTACAGGAAATACTCTTTTATGGTAGGAGTCACAAACCGAACCATTATCAAATCATTGATGAGTCAGGATCATTATATCTCTTAAAATTTAAGATTCGTTAACGATAACGGTTATTTTTCCTCCGAGACTTGCAATGGATAAAACTGGTTCAGTGATAAGCCGTCCGATACCTCTCGGCATCGAGGGCTTTTCCATCCTACGATGTCCTTCACTTTCTGGGAGTCCACATTGCTATTGTCAACCACCATAACACCGGTATAATGACTGTTGACAGAAAAGGATACATTACCAATGCCTTTCCGTAGAGAAAGAATTTGCATTTTCCCTCCTTTCGAGAAATTTTTTCTGATATCCTTATCACCTCCCCCCAGGATTGCTTCGTGTGTTTCCGTGCATTTTACGATCCGATTGGTATAATTAGAGGGCTTCGGTAATTTTTAAATATGGCTAAACAGTACTTAATTACAAATTCTTTTTATTTGCATCAAATTTGTACCTTAATATTCTATTGTTAGATTTCGTTAACGAACACGAAAATATGCTGTACTTCTCAGCATTCTTCTGGTATAGTAGCATCAGATGCAATGAACATGAGGATGTTGAACTTGTCAGGAGTATGATATGACGATGCGCGTTACCCTGAAGATGATTGCTGAGAAGGCGCAAACCTCCATCGGCACGGTGGACCGGGCGCTGAACAATCGGGAGGGTGTCAGTGAGGCAAGCAAGGCACGGGTACTCCAGGTGGCGGAGGAATTGGGCTACAGGCCCAATAAATTAGCAAGCGCTCTGGGCCGCAAAAGAACCATCCGCATTGGAGCAGCATACCCTTATGAACCCTTTGATTTCTTTAATGATATCGACAGGGGCATTAGCAAGGCAATGGAGGAACTGCAATACTACGGTGTGACGGTGGAAAAGATCCGCTATAAGACCCAGGATCCCGAAATCACGCGCGCGCGTCTGGCCCAGGTAAATCCAACGGACTTTGACGGTCTGGCCATCACCTCTGCCGGTGCAATGAATGTAACCGAGATTGACCGCTTTGTAGCCTCCGGAACCCCGGTAGTCACCTTCAATACCGATGCATCGGATAGCCGTCGGCTTTTTTACGTAGGAAACAACTCCAGACAGTCCGGATTGATGGGCGGAGAACTGCTTACCACATTTCTTCACGGTCAAGGCAATGTCACTATCCTGGGCAATTTTAGCCTGGCAACGCCATTCATTGAACGTTATGGCGGATTTTGTGAGTTCGTTCAGTTGGAGGCTCCCGACATCCATATTTATCCCTGCTCCGAGTGCCGTAGTGTCCCAGAGTTGGCCGCAAAATGTTTGATGGACCTCCTGGAGAAAGTGCCTGACATCAACGGTGTTTTCTGTACCGGCTATTCGAGTACAGCGGGTGCCATTGAGGCCATCAAGACCCTGGGACGTCGGGATATCAGGGTGGTGGGATATGACCTGACAGAGCGCACCGCAGCAGCCCTGCGAGAAGGCTGGTGTTCTGCTCTGCTCTACCAGAATCCCTACCACCAGGGACTCCAGGCCGCGCGATTGCTGGTACGGCACATCCTGGAGGGATGGACTCCACCCATGCCCAGGTTGCATGTTGATACACATATCATTCTGAGAACGAACTTGGAAAGTTACATGGAGCCGCATTATGAATGGCTACAGTCCAATTTAGAATAACAAGAAAGGCTGGCTTCACAACGTATGAATGCATTCATGAACGAGGATTTTCTTTTACAATCAAACACGGCCCGAATTCTCTACCACGACTATGCGGAGAAGATGCCCATTATCGACTACCATTGCCATGTGCCTCCCCAGGAAATATACGAGGATCGGGTTTATGATAACATCGCCCAGCTTTGGCTGGGAGGCAACTTCTACGGCGATCACTACAAATGGCGGCTTATGCGGGCCTGTGGTGAGCCAGAGCGATTGATTACCGGGTCTGCAGCCGATTATGAGAAATTCCTTGCCTTTGCCAGATGCTTGCCCAAAGTGCCTGGCAATCCGGTATATCACTGGGCTCATCTTGAATTAAAGCGATTTTTCGACTGTCATGAACCCCTCAACGAAGATACCGCCCCAGACATCTGGCCTCTTTGCAATGAAAAACTGCGCTCCGGATTGTCCGTTCGGGAGATACTCCGACGTTCCAATGTGATGGGTCTTGCTACCACCGATGACCCCATCGATACCTTGGAATGGCACGAAAAGCTAGCCGCTGACCCCACCTTTTCAGTGACTGTGAAGCCTGCATGGCGGCCTGATAAGTTGCTAAACATTCATAAGCCGGGCTTTGCGGAGTATATCGCCAAGCTGGGCGATGTGAAGAATATGGATTCCCTATGTTCCGCCATTCGTACCCGAATGGATTACTTTGATGCCCACGGTTGCACCGCCTCTGATCATGGCATCGAGTTTATTGAACCAGTGAGCGCCACCCAAGAGGAACTGGATGATATCCTGGCAAAGGGGCTGAAGGGTGAGGTTGTCACCCATCGGGAGGCCGCCGCATTCCAGTACGCCTTAATGCTCTTCTTGGGCGAAGAGTATGGTAAGCGGGGCTGGGTGCTGGAAATTCACTTTGGAGCAATCCGCAACGTGAACACCACTCAATTTGAGGTGATGGGCCCGGATACCGGATATGATGCCATTGCTCCTGTCATCTCCGTGTCCGGCCTGCCCACCTTGCTGGATGAACTACATACCAGAGGATGGCTGCCCAAGACCGTTCTGTTCTCCCTCTCCCCAAACGACGATGCCATGCTTTCCACCATCGCAGGAGGCTTCCAATCCGAAGGAATTCGGGGCAAGGTACAGCAAGGTTCAGCCTGGTGGTTCAATGATACCAAACAAGGTATGATCGAACAGATGACCACCATGGCCTCCCTGGCCCCCCTGGATAATTTCCTGGGTATGGTTACCGATTCCCGCAGCTTTTTGGCTTATCCCCGGCACGAATATTTCCGCCGTATTCTCTGCGACCTGCTGGGCCGTTGGGTGGAAAAGGGAGAGTTCCCCGCTGACACGATGCGATTGGGTAAACTGGTCCAGAACGTTTCCTACAACAATGCCAAAGAGTTCTTCGGATATTGATTCCTAGGGAGGCTTAAGCATGGAGCAATTGTCGTATCAAACCTTGAAAGCCTTGGGAAGCAAGGACTATCTTCTGGAAAGCGCGCCAGAAAAAGTGCTCCAGTTTGGAGAGGGCAACTTCCTAAGAGCCTTTGTGGACTATTTCATCGATGTAGCAAACGAAACCTCAGGATTCCATGGCAAAGTGGTGGCGGTACAGCCAATACCCGCCCCAGCATTGAAAGAGAAGTTTGAAGCGCAAAACGGCCTATACACTCTCTATCTGAGAGGCATCCAGGACGGTCGGCAGATGGAGAAACGCCGCGTGGTCTCCTGTATATCCCGCTGTATTTCCGCCGTGGAGGAGTTTCAAGCAGTGCTTGCCTGCGCTCACAATCCGGAGCTCAAGTATATTGTAAGCAACACCACCGAGGCAGGCATTGTTTACAGGGAAAGTGACCGGATGGATGACCCGGCCACCGCCTCCTTCCCCGGGAAACTGACCTTGCTACTGCTGGAGCGTTACCGCTGCCTGCCGGACATCGGTTTTGTGCTTTTTCCCTGTGAGCTTATTGAGGAAAACGGCAAGAACCTTCTTGCCTGTGTACGGAAGTATATCACATTGTGGGAACTGTCTGGGGACTTTGCTGCCTGGGTGGAGGAGAAAAACGAGTTCTGCTCTACGCTGGTGGACCGGATCGTACCGGGTTATCCCAAAGATGCCGATGCACTTAATAATGCCAATGGCTATGAAGATGGCCTGCTGGTCTGCGGAGAGCCCTTTGGCTTTTGGGCGATCGAAGGCCCCGGCCGCCTGAATGATGAACTGCCTTTTGCCAAGGCCGGTCTTCCTGTATTGGTTACAGAGGATTGTACGGGCTATAAGCAGCGCAAGGTGCGCATTCTTAACGGTGCTCATACATCGACGGTCTGCGCGGGGCTGCTTTGTGGCCTTCAAACAGTAGGCGAGATGATGGCCGATCCTCTGCTGCGCGCCTTTCTGGAGAGAGAGGTTGCTACTGAAATTATTCCTACGCTGGATCTGCCCCACTCTGAGCTGGACGACTTTGCTGCCTCGGTGATCGAGCGGTTCCAAAATCCCTTTATCCGACACGAACTGATTACCATCACCCTCAATTCGACCTCCAAATGGCGTGCCCGTGTTCTGCCCAGCGTCACGGAATACGTAAAGCGCATAGGCGCATTGCCCAAGCTCCTTACCTTCAGCTTTGCCGCTTATGCGGATTTCTTCCGCCGCGGGACATTCGACTGCAAGGATGACCGGGAGGTGCTGGCCTTCTTCGCTGCCCACCGGACCGATTCCGCTGAAATGCTGATGGCTGCCCTGTGTGCTCAGGAGCAGTTTTGGGGACAGAACCTGGCGGACATCCCGGACTTCCTCCCCACCGTCACCGATGCCATCCAGACCATCCAGAATAAAGGCATGCGGGCTGCACTGGAGGCAATACTTTCATGACGAAAGCCATCCAAGTCCATCCCATCGACAATGTAGCTGTAGCTCTCGCGCCTCTGGCTTGCGGAGACAAAGCATTGGGTGTGACTCTTTTAGAGCCCATCCCTGCGGGACACAAGTTTGCCCTGATACCCATTGCCCAGGGGACACAGGTCATGAAATATGGCCTGCCCATCGGAACCGCTAGTCACAGCATCGTACCGGGCGCATGGGTTCACTCCCACAATGTCCAGACCGGACTGGATGAGGATGCTCACCATACATACTCTCCTACCCGAACAGAACTGCCCTCCGTACCCCTTCGCTCTTTCCAAGGTTTCCTACGGGAGGATGGTCGTGCCGGAATCCGTAATGAGCTATGGATCATCCCCACAGTGGGCTGCGTCAATGACGTTTGCAAAGCCCTTGAGCTGGAGAACGCTTCCCTGTCTGTCCAGTACGGGCTAGACGGCCTGTTTCATTTTCCGCATCCCTATGGTTGCAGCCAGATGGGAGACGACCATGAACAAACCCGCCATCTACTGGCAGCCCTATGCCGCCATCCCAACGCAGGAGGTGTGCTGGTTGTGGGCCTTGGTTGTGAAAATAACCGGATGGAGGAGTTCCGCACCCTCTTTGAGCCGGAGTATCAGGGCAAGTTGCGCTTTATGGTCTGCCAACAGGAGGAGGATGAACTGACTACCGGTTCATCGTTGTTACGAGAGCTGGCTGAATACGCCTCCCGCTTCCAACGCCAGCCCCTGCCGGCCTCCAAACTAGTGGTGGGAATGAAGTGCGGCGGCAGCGATGGTCTGTCCGGCATCACCGCCAACCCCACGGTGGGTGCTTTCTCCGACAAACTCATCTCCATGGGCGGCTCTGCCCTCCTTACGGAGGTACCGGAGATGTTTGGAGCGGAAAGCCTTTTGTTTAACCGCTGTACGGATGAGACTATCTTCCATAAGGCCGTACAGATGGTGGAGGACTTCAAACGGTATTTTATCGACCACAATCAGGTGGTCTACGAAAACCCCTCACCAGGCAACAAGGAAGGCGGCATCACTACCCTGGAGGATAAGAGCATGGGATGCGTGCAGAAGGGCGGCACTGCTCCACTGGTAGATGTACTGAACTATGGGGAGCGTGTCAGTACTCGGGGGCTTAACTTGCTCTATGGCCCGGGCAATGACCTGGTTTCTGCAACAGCCCTCACCGCCAGCGGCGCACAGTTGATTCTCTTCACCACTGGACGTGGGACTCCCTTCGGTGCCCCCGCGCCAACCCTGAAAATATCCTCCAATACCCCTCTCTTTATGAAAAAGTCACATTGGCTGGATTTCAATGCGGGTTCCGTGGCGGAGGGAGAACCCCTGGATTCCGCGTCCGACCGGTTGTTGGATCTGGTGTTCCGCACCGCCAGCGGAGTATACCAAACCCGCGCTGAGGAGCATCATCATCGCGGACTGGCGATCTGGAAAGGCGGAGTAACGCTATAGGTGCATCAGTCGCCTCCCTCAGCAATAATCCAATAAAAAGAATGAGGATACATGGTATTGTCACAAGTGGTGAAAAGCTTCAGCGGTTGATGAGAGCCGTAGATAATCCCTTCAATGGGGTGACGTTATGCACCGGCTCTCTCTCTTCCAACCCGCAAAACGATATCCCTGCCATCATCCGGTCTCTCTCGGGCCGCATCCCATTCGTCCATGTGCGCAACACCAAGCATAATGGCCCAGGGGATTTTTTGGAAGCTGCCCATCTTGCCTCCGATGGGGATCTGGATATGTATGAAATCATGAAGGCTATCTATGGAACTTGTCCTGGTACGGTAATCCGTCCTGACCACGGCCGTATGGTGTGGGGCGAGGTGGCTATGCCTGGATACGGCCTCTAAGACCGGGCCATGGGTGCAAGCTACCTGTTGGGCCTCTGGGAAGCCCTCACCAAGGCAGCCAGAAATAGCTCATAAAAATATCCACGATACCTACCATTACCCCTGGCATCGTTCAGGGGGTTTTAGTATACCTGCATAATTATATAGCAGCATATACTTAACCATACTGTTCAGCATTCAATTTTACTCATAAAAAGTTGTCAGCAATGCATATGCCAAAAATCCGGCGCAAGTGGCAAAGGCCTCCCCTGTTTCGCATTCCCCAGTATATTCATTGACACTTTCACAAGCGATCCCATTGTCCAAGGTAGTGCGGCAAAGATGTTCCAAGGCGCTATTGACATGTCCGCTCAACAGACTGTTGCAGATAGATAGTATCCAAGGATGAGGAGCATGCTTACACCCGATTTCTGCGATAGGTGCATCGGCAAATGATAAAGGATAGCTTTTATCCCGGATCATGGCTACAGTGTTCTGCCATATCTCATCATCCGATCGGCAGAAGCCGTAATGAGGTAAAAGCTGTAAACTCCCCGGCGGCTCATCGTAGATGTCGTAGTTTCCTTTCTCGTCTACAGACCACGCAAAAAAGCGCTTGTCATCCACCTCCCTGACACAATGGTTGTAAATCGCCCGGTGTACTGTCTGAGCGCAGTTTTCCAGTTCTGGCCGGCCCATAAGTTGCGCCAGGGCTGAAAAGGTATAGCAGACCAACGCATTGTCATAAGTCAGGTAGGGAAATTTGCGCAAATCATCCGTGGGCTGCAGGAAGGTTTCATAGAGTCCCAGCGCCGGGTGCTTCTTGCTTTCCAATTCTTGCAGAATCTTGCGAAGGGCATTTTGTACAAACGGTTGTTTAGCAAAATCATCGTCCCTTGTTTTCATTACGTACTTTTGCAAGGCAATCACCGGGGCACAGAGTTCATCCAGCTCAAAGCCCGGTTCCAATACCGTGCCGTCAATGTATCGGCTATGAACTCCAAAATTTCGAGCTTGTCTGGTAAATACATATTCCAGTGCCTCCCGGGCATACGGCGGGTCCACGGCCAGGAGCGCCGGAAAGGCCCATAACAGGCTGTCCCTGTCCCAGTAAGCTGCGCTGACATAATAGCGGGGACTGCGCGAGGTCATCAAACAGAGTTCCTCCGTATCTATGGTGCGACCCGAGGCATAGAAAAAGGCAAAAAACAGATTGGTGTTTAATAATTCCATAAGCTTGGGGTCATCAAGGCGCCTCTCCCGGGTAGAAAGCCAGCTGACAGTTCGCTGCCTCGACGCGTCAAAACCCTGCCGAAG
The DNA here is from genome assembly GCA_012729115.1 of Clostridiales bacterium. GTDB lineage: Bacteria > Bacillota > Clostridia > Christensenellales > Aristaeellaceae > Limiplasma. The sequence goes on from JAAYDR010000007.1 coordinate 9,272, forward strand.
AAGCTCTTTGGCGCTGGTAGCGGCGGCTACCTGTTCGTACCCCACTCCAAAAAAGACATCCAGAAATGCTTCATCTGCGGGTGCAAGGGTCACATCTTTATGAATTGTATAAGAAAATCCATCGATCGTCCACTGCGCATCCTGGTCGATACTGCTAAAGGGCTGATTGTCGGCCACAATGGGCGCAAAGGAAAAAAGGGGCAGCCCGGCCTTCTGAGTCCAGATGAACAGATGATTCCAGCCGGATTCATGGCATTCTCGCCCACCTGGAATCTCAGTCGTTTCGTTGATCTCATGAAGGGTCCTGTCCCAACAGCCTTTGAGCCCCAGGCTGACCGGCGCGGTTTTGGTACCGCTGTTGATTGCCTGAAGTCGGATTGCGAAGGCCCTCTCCCCAATGGGTGTCAGATACGTGCATGTGAACCGGATGTCTTCCGTCTCGCAGGTAAAGCGGGGAATCCAATAATGCCCCCTTTCCCATTGGGGTTTCAGTGCAATTTCCCGATCTTTTATTATTAAATACGGCGCGATTATCGCTTCGTCTCCATGAATCTCCAACAATCCTTTGGCGGCCATGTACAGAAATGTGATTCCTTCCACGGCACCGTCCCTCTCTCGAATGGTGGGCAGGGATACAAACTCGTTGCCTGTAACTTGATATCGTTCCATATCCTTATCCTCATATTGTTGATGAGATACAATTGCGGGAGAAGCAGAATGCTTCTCCCGCGATCGCAGGGCGAGGTTGGGTTACTTGAGCAGATCCGCAGCCTCCAGCTGTGCCTGTATACCGTCCAGGGCTTCCTGGGCGCTCATGTCAGAGGTCGCCAGAGTACTCAGCACATTGTTGATAATTTCAGAGGCCGCACCAGCTTCGATCAGCGCTGGCGGAGCCACTGCATAGTCCATGCTGGTGAACACGGCGGCTCTGTTGGCGGGCGGTGTAATGTTCAAGTACTGGCCAAGCTTTGTCTGGTCTGCGATGGTGGGCAACTCCCAGCTGGCATCCAGGCGAAGCTGTACGATATCCGGATCGGAGCCCATGGCGTCAATAAACTTTGCAGCCAACTCCTGCTTTTCGCTGGAAGGTGAAACACAGTTGACGTTGGCAAAGAAGAAGGTAGCCTTATCCCCCATGCCCGGCTCAACCGCGATATCCCAGTCAAAGGTACACTTCTCCGCAAATGTACTGAATGCCCAGATGCCAGTGACGATCATGCCCAATTTCCCTTCAGTGAACAGGTCCCAATCACCGCGCCCGGCCATCTCCTCAGCATTGGGCATCACATGGTTTTCGCCCCTTACCCTTGCAAGCATGGCGTCCAATACAGCCACATTCTCCGAGGAGTTCGCGGTAAAGGCTGTATAATCAGCATTCAATAGGCTGCCGCCGTTGGTGCGTATGGATTTGTAGAACTCGTGGTAGCTAATGGGTTGGTAGTAACCCCAGACGTCGTCGCCCAGTGCGCGAATCTTCTCTGCGGCAGCCTGTGCGTCGGTCCAGGTCCAATCATTGGTGGGATACGCGACACCTGCTTGATCAAACAAAGCCTTATTGTAGAACAGTACACAGGTGGAAAAGCTCATGGGCACGGCGTACAGCTTTCCATCGCTGGAGACGGCGGACAATGTGCCCTCGGAGTAGTTCTCCTTGGTAATGACCAGGTGGCTCAGATCGGCGCAAGCACCCCGAAGCATGTAGGACAGGTAGTTTTCCATGTTCATCTCAAACACGTCCGGAGGGTTGCCGCCTGCCACCTTGGTGGCTAAGGCAGTGAAGTAATCGTTGTAACCAGTCAGCTGTACATCCACCTTGACCCCAGGATTTTTGCTCTCAAAGACCTCGATCATCTTTGCCAGCGTCTCCTCCTGGGCTCCCGCACCGGAGAAGCACGCATAGGTGAGCATTGTGTCCTCTGCCAGGGCGATGCCGGTTAGCGAGAGAAGCATTGCCAGCACCAAAGCCAACGAAATGAGTTTTTTCATAACCGGATTCCTCCTTTTCTATTGCTAACGCGCGAAGGCGTTATGCTCGATCATTTGAGACCGCCCAGAGCGATGCCGCTGTCTACCTTACGTTGTGAGAGCAGATACACTGCCAGCACAGGCAGGATGGTCAGCACAGCACCCGCCATGAGAACATGCTCATTGTTCTTATAAAGACTGTTCATGTTGCCCAGCACAACCTGAAGGGTTTGCTTATCGGTGCTCGTTAACACAATCAGTGGCCAGAGATAGCTGTTCCAACTGCCCATGAAGGCCAGTAGTACCATGGTTGCCAAGGTAGGCATGACCATCGGCATCACAATAACGAAAAAGACGCGATAAAGGGATGCACCATCAAGGAAAGCAGACTCCAGGTAACTGTCATTGAATGTAAGGATCGCCTGGCGCATGAGAAATACCCCGAAGGTGTTGGCCAGAGAAGGCAGGATCAGCCCGGTGAAACTATCCAGAAGTCCCAGCACTCTTAAGATCACATAATTGGGAACCATGGTAACGGTGCCGGGAATCATCATGGTGGCAAGATAGACTCCAAACACCTTTCCAGAACCCTTAAAGGGTATCTTCACGAATGCAAAGGCTGCCATGCAGGCGCTTACCACCTGCACCAGGGTGCTCAGGATCGACAGCAACAAGCTGTTGAAAGTGGCACGTCCAAAGGAAAAACCTTGCATATTGAAGACTCTTTGATACCCTTCCAGGGAAGGATTCTCCGGAACCCATCGAATGGGAATGGTGCGGATGGTCTCGCTGCTTTTCACAGATGAGGAAATCATCCACAGAAAGGGCAATATCGTAACCAGCGCCATCAGACACAGCAGCAGGCAAAAGGCCGCCCTGCGAAGGATTTTTCTGGCCCGTCTAGGCATCATAGTTCACCCACTTCTTTTGCATCCAAAACTGGATCAGCGTGAAAGCAAAGATTATCACAAACAGGATCCATGAGTAAGCGGAGGCCATGCCCATTTTGTATTGCTTGAAGGCGTATTTGAAAATACGCTCCAAAAACACGCTGGTCGCTCCCCCTGGTCCGCCGTCGGTCATGATGAGCACGGACTCAAAAACCTGGAATCCATAGATCACGTTGATGACCAATAACAAAAACAAGGTGGGCGATATTAAAGGAAGGGTAATACTCAGGAACTTCCGCCCATCACTGGCTCCATCAATGGAGGCAGCCTCATAGTACGAAGGATCTATGGATTTAAGCGCAGCCAGTACCATCAGGGAATAGTATCCTGTGTCCTTCCAAAGGGCGGCAATAACCACGCCGGGCATGGCCCAAAACTTGCTGCTAAGCCAGGCAGGCCCTGTGATACCAAGCGGTGCCAGCATTTGATTGAGAAGGCCGTACTTGCCGCTGAGTACCCAGGTCCACACCACTGCGGCAGCCACCCAGGAGGTAATCACAGGCGTATAGAAAATGGCCCGAAATACTCCCCGGCCCCGGAAGGTTTGGTTCAGCACCATCCCCTGGGCCAGGGACAATACAAGAATAAAGGGCAAATATAGTCCAAGATAGGTTAGCGTATGCCCAAGTACCTGGAGGAACTCCTTGCCGGTAAGAATTCGTGAATAATTTCTAAAACCGATGAACTTCATGGAACCGGCCAGAAGGTCATAATCCATCAGGCTATAAACCAAGGAAGTGACGATGGGAAGCAGACAGAACAGGATCAGCCCGATGAAGGACGGCGCGAGGAACACTGCCATGGCTCTTCTTCTATCCGCGCTTTTTGGCAAGTACAACTCTCACTCCTCCTTCTGTATGGATGTCCCTTCTTGAAAAGCCTCCACCCGATACCATGATCCACGGTGACAAATCCGTAGTTTGATACGATGAATGCTTGGCGGCAGCTTTGGGTCTACCATCATTTTACCATTATGAGACCACAAGCCCAGCGCTCCAAAGACCACAGCCTGCCAGGCAGCCCCCATTGCCCCCATGTGAACCCCTTCATAGCCGGTATTTCCCATAATGTTCCACAGATCCAGATATATCGCCTTGCGCAGGTAGTCCTCACCCTTGTCCCAGAGGCTCAGGCGCAAGGCCAGTTGCGCGTGAACACCGTAACTCAGGGTGGAGTCATGGAGGGTAATGGGCTCATATTCAAAAAATACATTGCGCTGCTGTTCCAGGGTAAAATCGTATGGAAACAGAGTCATCAACAGCACCAAATCCGCCTGTTTGAGCGCCCGGTATCTCTGCATACGGTCAAAGCAGACGCTCTTGTATGAGGGCGTATCATCTTGCTTCACAAAGGGCGGAAGCCGGTTTAGGGTCTCATCCTGTAAAAAGAGGTCACGACTTTCATCGTATAAAAGCATCACCCGCTGCCGTACCCCCTCCATCCTCTCCCGCTCTAGCGGTTCCAACTCTCCATGGAAAATGGCCAGGGTCAAGTTGTTGCGGGCAAGATAATTGGTAAACGTGTTGTTAATGGCCGCACCGCAGTATTCATCCGGTCCTTTGACAAAGAAGGAACTGTACCTGTCCACTGATGGTTCATAGGTTAGGCGGGAAAGCCAGTATCTGGCCGTCTCTCGGTAGAGATGAGCTGCGTGATCCCGCATAAATTCCTCGTCTCCGGTCACTTCCCCATATCGTTGGACAGCATAAGCCACATCCGCAGTAATATGGACCTCGCAAAGGCCGATATCCCAGCTTTCACACTGTTCCATCCCCGTATTGGAACACATCCAGGGAAAACGTGCGCCATCAAGGTTTTGCTTTTGGGCCAAGGCCATTGCATCCGGCAGGCGATCTACTCGGTAAAGCAGTAAGTTTTTCGCTGCCTGGGGCCGGGTCCACAGGTAGAAGGGCAACAGAAAAATCTCGGTATCCCAAAATGTATTGCCTTTATATCGGCCATGGGTTAGGCCCCGAGCGCCGATGGACACACGGCGGTCCCAAGAAGCATTGTTGCACAGCATCTGGAAGATATTGTAGCGAAGAGCACCCTGGAAATCCGGATCGTCTGCTTCAATCTCTATATCGCAGTCATGCCATAAGTCCGCCCAAGCATCGGCGTTGGCTTGCCATGGATTGGACGGGAGCGTCAGGGGATCCTCTTCTCCAACCAGCACACGAACGCGCTTTTCCACCGTCACGCTTTCCCCTGCTTTCAGATCAACAAAAAAGCGGGTGATGACCTTCTCCCTCTGAACTTGCTCCCATCGCTCCGCCTCCCGGTCGCAAAGCAGCAACCAATTGAGGATCAGCGGTTCCTTTTCCACCAGGGTATGACACCTGATCTGCTCGGTGGTGATCGAGTCGATTGCCAACAACTGGGCCAACTCTGTGGAAGCTATGGTCTGATCGTCATGCACCGGTAGGTTGCGGGTTAATGCGTCCGCCATGCTTTCCAGGGTATAAAACCCAGCCTTTTTGGCTGTAAGGGTCAGCCTCTGCAACAACAGTTGTTCGTCCGCCATGCAAGCGGCACGTTCCAGCCGGAGGTTGGCCCTGGGCGTATCCCAACTCTGGGTCAGCACGCCGATTCGCATGTCCAGTTCCTGAAGCACATTGATATCAGGTTCTTCCCCAAGTGGCCGAAGGGTCAATACATCGGGAAGCTGCACCATATCTGTGATGGCAGGCTTGATCGCACTGAAAAAACCCGCACGAAAAATAGCATGCTCCTGGGGTGCATCCTTGCCTCTCCATCCTGGAAAACCGCGTACTCCAAGCCTTCCGTTGCCCAGGGAAAAGAGGGTCTCGCTATAATCATCCACCGGGGAGATCCGGGTGATTCGCCAGGGGCTAATTTGTACGCCATTCATAGTGTCACCTCCCTTTGATACACCAGGGTACGGTCCAGTGGGCAGTCCGTCCAGATTTCGCAAGGCCCAACATGGATTGACCCTGTGAAATAATTCCGCCATTGACCATGAGGCAAATAGACATGACGCCCCGTTTTCCCAGGCATTACAATGGGGGCAACCAGGAACTCCCGTCCCAGCATATATTCGTCATGGGTGCTCCAAGCCCGCTCATCGCCAGAAAAGTCAAGGCATAAATGGGCCATTAATGGCCGGCCTTCCCGGACGCATGCCTGGGCTTCTTTCCAAAGATATGGGCGCAGACTCTCCCGCAGGTGAGCGAAGGCGCATGAGATGGTCAGTACACGCTCATCCCCAAGCTTGTTGGCCAGATTCCAGGGGCTTCGGTCATTGTTGTACGTCTCCTCCTGTCCCCCGGCAAACTGGCCGCCGCGAGGCTCGGAATGCCACTGCATGACCGGACAGAAACACCCCATTGCGGTGGCTCGCAGGTAGAGTTCTGCCTCAGGGATTGGGCCTGCGAAACCGCCGATATCAAAGCTCCAAAAGAGTATCCCGGACAGACCCGCCGACAAACCTGCTTGCAGTTGAGCCTGGAGTTCACTCCACTCACTGGTCTGATCGCCGGCCCAATGGATGGGCTGGGTTTGGGCTCCCGAATATCCGGCTCGGCTGAAGGTTACACCTTCTACACCATTTTGCCGCAGAAACTCATGATATGCCCCAATGTATTGACCTGGGTAGAGGTTATGGGCGCGGAGCCCGCTTGTCCCGTCGGCCAGCCGTGCGGCTTTTTCAAAGAGAAACTCTCCACCATCGGTCTTGAAACCATCCACACCCATGTCAAGAAGGTATTTTCGTTTTCCAAACCACCAATCAACAGCCTCCGGGTTTGTGAAATCAGGAAGCAGGCTGTGATGAAACCATCTCTCGGTTATGCGGTAAGGACTGCCATCGCCTCTTCGCACAACATATCCACGCTGAATTGCCTCCATCGTATCATCCTGGAGGGTCTCCCCGGGGGAGTCGTCCCATTGATGTTTGATGACGGGAATCTGCCATAACACCAAGTGCAGCCCAGCGTTACGGATGCGCAATACCGTATTGGCTGGATCTGACCAATGTTCCGGATGCCAGAGATAGAAGGTGCGCTCGTCGCTCCATTGCTCCAGCACCATAACGCTGGCAGGATAGTCGTACAGTTTTAACGCATGAAGTTGGGCATCCACCTCCCTGTCGCAGTTCCAGCCATTGGAACTGATCCATAGGCCAAAGGCCCATTGGGGAGGCAGCACCGGCTCGCCGGTCATACGCAGGAAGGTCTGTAAAACCTTTTGGGGCGTACCCGGAAGCACATGATCCCGGGTTAAAACCTCCCCCTCTGTCTCCTGGGTAAGGATTACGGTTTCACCAAATTGCATCCGAACGGGAATATCGCTCTGCCGGTACCAGCCAAAACCCTGCTCTGTCAGAAAAAAGGGAATGGGCAGATAGGTCTGCTCTGCTTGATGGGTGAACTTTTCCACCACCCGGCCATTGCTGCCCAATCCAAACTGCTCCACCGAGTCGAACCTTTCACCTGTTCCAAGGATATGCCTTGCAGTTAACGACATTTCCAGTGTAACCTGGCGTATCAGACCTTGAGCGTTACGAAACAGGCGGTAGCGATGAGCGCTTGCAACACGTTGGCTTAAGCGCTTAAGTTCCCAAAATCCTTGAGTTGATATGGACCACTGAAAACCATCGCAGATTGGAAGTATACAATGCCCACAGGGGAATGAGTTCTGATCTCCGAATTCGTCTTCAGTGGCTGCCGGCTTTTGCCTTAATGTCATAGTCCCGTCTGTACCCAGGGTCAGCACCAAATCGTCGGTTAAATCCAATAGCAGGCATTCTTTATCCCGATACACCTTTCGGGCTTTTGTGACAACCTCCTCCCGCAATACTTCAAAGGAATAATGAGCCGTGCTCTCCTCACCGGTTTGGATGCGGTAGGTCACGGTTTGCGGTGAGCTGAAAGGCCCAAGATCAAAGGAATAGTAATGCTCTCTTTCCCTATGGGCGGCCAGGATATGCTGCTGTTCCCCGGGATGCAGAATCAGGAAGGGAACTGCATGAGAATCATCCACGCGGCAAAACACCTTTATTTCTTCCCCCACCAGCGGAAGCTCAGGGATTCTGGCAAAGCCGCTATTTACAAAAGGAACGAGTTCTTCTCCCAGATGTTTGATCATTTCACTCGCCCTTTCTTCGTCGCATTCTTACACAAACGCTTCAGTTCCTGAACAGATTATATCACCTTTTGAACAGAATCCCGTAATACAAGACTAATCGGTAAAATCCTTTCCTGTTTCTCCATTGTCCCATCCAGAGCATCCAAAATGAGTTGTACCGCGTGTCGGCCTTTGGCGGAAATATCCTGGCGAATCGTGGTCAGAGAGGGATCGCAAACCCGGGCAATGTCCAAATCATCAAACCCGACGATGGAAAAATCATCAGGCAGGCGCTTTCCAAGCTTACGCAAGCCTTTTATCAGTCCCGCACCCAGGATATCGGCAGCGGCAAAGGCTGCAGTTTCCACACTTCCCCGCCGAGTCATCTCTTGGGGTACAGACAAAGCAAAATCAAGCCCCACTGTTCCAAAATAAAGATGCTGCTCTTTCACGGGGATGCCTGCTTCATTCAAAGCGTCCATATACCCTAGAAACCTCTTCTGCATAACACCCTGCTCGCTTACAGCCCCGGATACAAAGGCGATATGTCGATGGCCCTGCTCAATCAGGTGGTGAGTGGCTAACTGTCCCCCCAACCTATCATCGATGCCTATGGTATGAAACACGGGGTCCTTCACATAGGTATCCACCAGCACCACAGGGATGGAAAGTTGACGAAGTTCACCCAGGCTATGGGTAGGATAGGAGCCAACAATGATAATACCGTCCACGCCCCGGTTACGGGCAATGCTGCTATAACTCTGGTCAGACTGGGGGCCTGACAGCAACAGGTGGTAGCCATGCTTGCGGGCCGTATATTCAACGGAGGAAAGCAACTCGCCATAAAAAGGATTGGAAAACATGAACTCTTTTCCCGGCTCAGTCTGGGGTATCACTACGCCAATCAGATTGGTCTTACGGCTGCTGAGGCTGCGGGCATTTAAATTAGGCACATAGTTGAGCTTCGCCACAGCGTTCATCACTCGCTGAGAGGTCTCGGCACTGATGGTTTCCGATGATTTGTGGTTGAGAACATAGCTTACGGTGGTGGTGGAAACACCAGCTTCCCTGGCAACATCCTTAATGCCAACGCGCTTCATGCCCTCAACTCCGTTCTTGACCTGATATGCCAAATCATTCACAGGAATTAACTTAAACGTTTCAGTTAACTTATCATATCGGAAAAAAGATTGCATGTCAAGAACAAAATAAGAAACCACTTTGGATCGTTCGTGCGGGTTCGTGCGTATACAGTGTTCTTCAGCCTCCCTTCCCCTTTGACGAGGATCATGATATGATAAAAATATCAATCGTGTTATCAACTGGAAAGGCGGAAACCCGATCATGACCAAAGATTATTACATGCGATTCCCCGGCGGCAAGGCGAAGGCCTTGACTTTCAGTTATGATGATGGCATGGAGCAAGATGTCCGACTGCGTGCTATTTTCGATAACAATGGTCTAAAGGCAACGTTCAATCTCAACAGTGGTTTATTCTCACCGGAAGGAACGACGTGGCCGCAGGGTCACATCTTCAGGCGCATGACCGAGCGGCAGATTTTGGATACTTTCGGTGATGGTCACCACGAAATTGGCCTGCACGGAATGACTCATCCCCATTTGGAACAGTTGCCCCCAGTACGGGTCACCTATGAAATCATGGAGGATCGACGCAGGTTGGAAGACCTGTTTAAAACCTTTGTGCGCGGGGGAGCTTATCCGTACGGAACCTTAAGCAGTATGGTTACAGACTGTCTGCGCGCATGCGGTATAGCCTATTTCCGTACCACGGAATCATCCTACACCTTTGACGTACCAGAAGATTGGATACGTCTATCCCCCACCTGCCATCACGGCGATGCGGCTCTGCCGCAGTTGTGCGATCGATTTCTGCATGAAACGGTGGAACACCGACCCTATATGCTCTACATCTGGGGACATAGCTACGAGTTCGAACGGGATGGAAGCTGGGAACTGATGGAGGCATTGGCCAAGCGTCTGGGCGGCCATGAGGAGATATACTATGCTACCAATATAGAACTGTATGATTATGTGACTGCTTTCCACGCCCTTCGGATCAGCTGCAGCGGGCAATTGATGGAAAACCCATCTGCCATGGATGTATGGTATGCTGTAGAAGGAAACATCGGCTGCATACGCAGCGGTGAGCGGATTTGGATTCAGTAGAAAGGGCAGACGATTCATGTATACAACGTGATTTTTGCATGTGACGGAAGTATAATATGATAGACGTGCAGCTTATCGCATGCTAAACTGATAGCTGGGTTCAGGTTTCTGTTTTCGGAAATAAGGAGGACTGTGTATGAATGGCGAGATGTTCGCTTTGGTTAAGACACGGCCAGGAAAAGGTTTGGAACTTACTAAGGTGCCTATCCCCCAGGTCGGCCACGACGAGGTGTTAATCCGCATCCGAAAGACTGCCATCTGTGGTACCGATTTGCATATCTATAACTGGGACGAGTGGAGTCAGCGCAACATCATCCCGCCGTTGACCATTGGCCACGAATACGTGGGTGTGATTGAAGAGTTGGGCGCAGGGGTCGAGGGACTCAAAGTCGGCCAGCGGGTCAGTGGCGAAGGGCACATTACCTGCGGCCACTGCCGCAATTGCCGGGGAGGCAATGCACAGTGGTGCAAGCACACAAAAGGCGTGGGTGTCAACAGGAATGGTGCATTCGCCCAATACCTGTGCCTGCCGGCCAAGAACGTGGTGCCAATCGATGAGGGACTGCCCGAAGATGTGGTGGCCTTCTTTGACGCTTATGGCAACGCCACCCATACCGCACTGGAATTTGATGTGGTAGGTGAGGACGTGCTGGTAACCGGAGCCGGTCCGATTGGCATCATGGCGGCTGCCATCTGCAAAAAGAATGGCGCACGACAGGTGATTATCACTGACGTGAATGAATATCGACTGAATCTTGCCCGCCAGATAGGCCTCTTTGCCATCAATGTAGCAGAAAACGATTTAGGTGAGGTCATGTGTTCCCATCATATGGTGGAGGGCTTTGATGTAGCGCTGGAGATGAGCGGCAGTGACTCTGCACTGCACCAACTGTTGAACAACATGCGAAACGGAGGCAAAGTAGCGTTACTGGGAATTTTTACCCGGGACGCTCAGATCGACTGGAACCAGGTAATCTTCAAAGGCTTAACGTTACAGGGCATCTATGGCCGCAAGATGTACGAAACCTGGTACAAGATGGCCGCCATGGTGGAAAGCGGGCTTGACCTTCTGCCGCTGATTACCCATCGCTATCACTATACCGAATTTGAGCAAGGTTTTACCGCCATGAACACCGGGATGAGCGGAAAAGTGATTCTCAACTGGGGGGATCCATCATGAAATCAGCATTTGGGCACTTCCAGAAGGCATTGAGTGACATCGAAGCCGCGGGCACGCTGAAAGGTGAGCGGGTCATTTTAACCCCCCAAAGCGCCCGCATCGATACGACAAAGGCCCAAGGGCTTCTTAACATGTGCGCCAACAACTATTTGGGTATGGCAAACAGTCCCGAATTGATTGAGGCAGCGAAAGCCAGCTATGACCTCTGGGGGTTTGGCCTGTCCTCCGTGCGATTCATCTGCGGCACCCAGGCTTTGCATAAAGAGTTGGAAACCAGGCTTGCAGCCTTTCTCGGCATGGAAGACGCCATTTTGTACTCCTCTTGCTTTGACGCAAACGGTGGGCTGTTCGAGGCGCTGCTGGGGGCGGAGGATACCATCATTTCCGATGAGTTGAACCATGCTTCGATCATTGATGGTGTCCGGTTATGCAAGGCACAACGCCTTCGGTACAGGAACAATGACATGACGGATCTGGAGGAAAAGCTCCGTGAGGCTTCCTCTGCCCGTATCCGATTGATCGCCACCGACGGCGTATTTTCCATGGACGGCTACGTGGCAAATCTTGCGGGCATATGCGATCTGGCGGATAAGTACGACGCGCTCGTAATGGTAGATGACAGCCATGCGGTGGGCTTTATGGGCGAGCATGGCCGCGGTACGCCAGAGTATGCGGGTGTAATGGGCCGTGTAGACATCCTGACCGGCACCTTTGGCAAGGCGATGGGCGGCGCATCGGGCGGTTACACCGCTGCATCCGGGGAGATTGTGCGTCTGCTGCGCCAGAAGTCCAGGCCCTATCTCTTCTCCAACACGTTGGCCCCTGCGGTATGTGCAGCAACTCTGCGGGTACTGGACCTGTTGGAGGGTGGCGGCGAGGCACGTTCGCGTCTGATGGAGAACACTGCCTGGTTCCGGCATGCGCTCAAAGCGCAGGGTTTTGACATACCCCGGAGCAACCACCCCATCGTGCCGGTAATGCTTTATGACGCTCGTACATCCAACCAGTTTGCGGCACGCATGTTGGAAAAAGGCGTTTATGTGGTAGCGTTCAGCTATCCGGTGGTGCCCCAGGGCAGGGCGCGCATCCGTACACAAGTCAGCGCTTCCCATACCCGCGAGGACCTGGAATTCGCGGTCCAATGCTTCTGCGAGGTCAAAGAGGAAATGCAGCTGTAGTTTATGACCGGTGCAGGTAATCTATCGGTACAGTTTCATCCGTTAGCTTACGAAAAGCCGTCAAGGCTGGTATGTTAACAGGAAAAACTGGATGTGGAAGGCGGTCTAGCGGAAAGAATCCCAGCTTTTCTACTTCATCCGGCTCACAGAAAAGGTCGCCGTGATACTTCCGGCAAATATAGACCACATCCACATTGGAAACCTGGTCGCCGTTTGGGTACGTGTAGCGCATTTCCTCACCTGAGAAAACACCGAGCAGCTCCAACTCTTCAGCCACAAGGCCTGTTTCTTCAAACAATTCTCGCACCGCCGCATCCTGGGTGCGCTCATACAACTCCACCGCACCGCCCGCATATGCCCACTGTCTGTTGTCTGTGCGCAATTGAAGCAGGATTTCACCCTTTTCGTTTTCCACAATGACAGATGCGCCACATTGCATCAGTGGGATATGCCTCACCCGTTTGCGCATGTCCATCATATATTCCCCCATGTCTGTCCACTCCTTATTTGAGTTTCCTTATTTGCACAGGAATACCATAACAACGAATGACATTGCTTTGCGATGAACATTCATGATATACTTCGCTGGCAAACATGGGATTCCCTTGTGAAGCAGCCATGAATACAATTCGGGATCCATGCCCGCCGAAAAGGAGATGAACACTCATGGTCAAATTACACCAGCCGACCTCCCGCAAACGGGGACGCCTTGGTCTCTCCTGGCAAAGCCTCACCCTCGCCTCCATGCTGCTGTTCTCAGCCTTTGGCGGTGCGATTGCGACCAAGGAGTCCAAAGTCGATCATACAAAGGTAGAAAATGCTATGGATGAAAAGCAGCCTGTAAAGAAGTTCATTACCTCTGCTTATGTTTATGACCATGCAGGCCTGACCTTCTCCCAGCGGGATGCAGGCCATCTGGACCAGATGAACTATTCCTTTGCTCTGATCAAGGATGGAAAGGTGTCCGGTGCTCATTGGAAAAGCATCAAACAGTTTCATGCCTTTATCAAAGCCAATCCTCACATCCTTCCGGTTTTGTCCGTAGGAGGCTGGGGAGCGGATGGGTTTTCCCAGGCCGCCTTCACGCAAGAGGGACGGAGGCTCTTTGTAGATAGCTCACTGGAGCTAATGGAACAGTATGGTTTTCTTGGCATAGATATTGACTGGGAATATCCCGGCTCCTCGGCAGCCGGAATCGCCAGCAAGCCTGCCGACAAAGAAAACTTTACTTTGCTCCTGTCCGATCTTAGGGCGGGACTGAATGAGCTCACCCGAAAGGATGGAAAAGAGAGGAAACTGTGCATCGCAGTGGGCGGAACCGTGTCCGCGACAGAGTTGATCGAAAACCTGCAGGTAAGCGAACTTGTGGATCAAATCAATCTGATGACCTATGATATGCAGGCATCCAACTTGGCCACCCATCATACAAATCTGTATCCAAGCGGCGACGTCTACGATGCCAGCGTGGACACGGCTGTGGAAGCCTATGTAGAGGCCGGGATCCCCAGGGAAAAGATCATGATAGGCTGCGCCTTTTATGGCAGGGTTTTTTCACTCAAAGGCACCAAGGGCAAGGGGCTGTATCAGCCCAGCAGAAGTCCCGCATCCAATGCCTACAACTATGGCAAACTGCAGGCCGTCATGGCCCAGGGCGAATACGAGCGGCATTACGATGAGGAGGCTCAAGCGCCCTATCTTGTCAAAGCAGGTACCTTCATCAGTTATGATGACCCTGATTCCATAAAGGCCAAAGCCGCTTATGTCAGAGAACACGAGCTGATGGGCCTCATGAGCTGGGAATATGGCGGCGATCCCAGCGGAGATCTGCTTTCCGCCATGTATGAAGGTTTAAACCAGCCGTAATGATTTGTATAATGAATTAAGGAACCGGGGATATATGCCCCCCGGCTCCTTGCAATTGGGAGTATCTATCTTTCTATGCCAGTGCTTTGCGGATCGGCCCTACATCAATTCCATTGATATCCTTCATAGCCTCGTATAGCTCCGCCAATATGGTTTTCACACCGCCAGCCACATCGCTTTCCACATTCAGTGGCATCACAGGGTCATGGACAGAAAGTCGCAGGAGAAACCATCCATTATTCAATCCATTCTCCAAGTCAAAGCAAATGCGGACTCCCTCCCTGTTGTCGGGAGCGACATGCCAGTCCGGTGCTTGGCTGGCGTATTCAAGCAAATGTTCGATCACCTGCTTGCCTGCATGAGCAAAGTCCTCTGCAATAATCGGCAGGCGGATTTCCACGCTTTCCATGGGTTCCTTCAGGCCGTCCAGCAACTTGCCCAGGTTCTCACCCTGCTGCTTTAATTGCATGGCCTTGATTACCAGTAAAGTGACAAGATACATGCCGTCGTCCAAAAAATGGTTCTGCCTGAGGGCTGCATGTCCGCTTGTCTCTATAGCGAGCGGGCAGTCAATACCCATGTCGTTCAGGCGGATGGCCTCATCGATCACATTGCGGTATCCCCGCTTGAAGCGGTAATGGACACCGCCCCATTCCTGGATAAACTCCGCCAGCCCTGAGGACGTAACGGAATCGGTTACTATGGTGGCTCCGGGAGTTTCCTCAAGCAGAATAGCACTGATCATGGCGATCAAACGATTCCGGTTGATCTCCTTGCCTGTGTGGTCCACGATGGCAGCGCGGTCACAATCCGCGTCAAAGATCACTCCCAAATCCGCTTGTACCTTTTTCACAGCCTTGGACAGGGAGGCCATGGCCTCCTCATTCTCCGGATTGGGCACATGGTTGGGGAAATGGCCATCCGGTTCCAAAAACTGACTGCCCTCTACCCAGGCTCCCAAGCTTTGGAGCATTTCGGCATAAAATCCGCCCGCACCGTTCCCTGCATCCACTACCACATGCAATCCCAACAGCGGCATGGTCACCTCCGGGTTGACCCCATCGATGATTATCCTCTTTAAATGTTCCTGGTAGGTGGGCATGAAGGGAATCTGCCGGACCTTCCCCTTCCGGATTTTCTGGGACGGTGTGAGCTCCTGGGCGGATTTCAGAAGCGCCTCCAACTCCGAAAAGTGCAGTCCTCCCTCCCGGGTAAAAAACTTCATACCGTTAAGCTGCCAGGGATGATGGCTGGCAGTAATCATGATGGAGCCATCCGGTGTAAAGCCTTCTGTAAGGATTGCCATGTACATGGCGGGTGTGGTGCACATGCCATAATCCACTGCTTCAGCACCACAGGCGGCAATGCCCTGAGCGGCAGCAGATAACAAGGCAGGGCCAGACACTCTACTGTCCCGGCCCAGGGCGATTGAAACCTCCCCGATACCTTTCCCTTCCTTTTGAGCAATGAATTGCGCAAAAGCCTTGCCCAGGGTCTCCGCTACCTGCGATGTCAGAACAGCGTTATCACCTGAAGCCACACCCCGCACATCGGAACCGCTTTTCAGATGCAAATAATCCATACAATCTCCTTCTTATCCGTCCAGTTGCGCCATGCCTTCGTCTGCTGCAGCCCGCAACAGTTCATACATGGGTTTTAAACGCAGATAGTCCTTTTTCACCTCATTGATGATTTCAGGGGTATAAGCCAGGGACAAGGGTACGCTCGAACGGCTGACATAGAGTGACTTTCGGGGATAGTAGGGGACGAGTTTCTCCGGAACCTCCTGAGGAATCTTCATCCGGGAAAAGCAATCCCCTTCCAGTATCAAGCCATCTCCCGGGATGCGGCAGGCCTCCAGTACGGAGAGAAACTTGCTGGGGTTATGCACCATCCCCCTGCGCAGCGCGTCCATGGCCGGTCGGTTTTCGCCCCAAAGACCAACACCCCATCCCGCGCATTCCGGTGAAAGCTCAAACCAGTACATCACCGACAGATGTCTTGGTTCAGCAGCCCTGCGGAACAGGAGCCACAGATGGTCACGATAAGGGCTTTTATCCTTGGTAAAGCGGGTATCCCGGTGGATGCGGGCCAGACACTTGCCAGGCCTTGTTTCCATATCATCGGCAATTTCTCGCATGGCGGGTGCCATGGCTTCAATAAAAGAAAAGAACGGGTCTTTGACATATTGTCGGTACACGTCCTCATGGGCTTTAAAATATGATATTTCGTTATGAAAACGGATATCCAAAAAGAAACGGATTGTTTCTTCCGGAAAACCCATAAACATGATCTCAATCCCCTCTCTGTATTTATTATACTGATTTTATGCTTCTATTACAAGCCCGAAGTCACGAAAAAAACGCGGAGGTTTTCGGCGGCCTGTCCACCATAACCCCCACGGTCGTTTCGCTTTTCAATTACCCAGTTCTACGCTGATCTCCGTAAAAATTTTCAGTAGATCGTCCACCGAGCACTCCCTCTTCTTCTCATCCGCCGCATCCAGCACGATACCGCCCTGGTGCATCATCAAGATGCGGTTGCCATACTGGATGGCATATTTCAGATTATGAGTCACCATCAGGGTGGTAAGACCTCTCTCGTGAACAATCCTCTCTGTAAGATGCATTACCATTTCGCTGGATTTGGGGTCCAATGCGGCAGTATGCTCGTCCAGAATCAGCAAATCCAAAGGTGTCATGGTAGCTATAAGCAATGCCAGTGCCTGACGTTGCCCACCGCTGAGGCTTCCTACCCGCTGGTCCAGCGCATTCTCAAGCCCCAGGCTCAAATCCTTTAGCATCTCACGGTAGACCTCGGCACGGCTGCGATTCACTCCGCGGGTCAAGCCATAATGCTTTCCTTTGTTATCCGCCAAGGCCATGTTTTCCAAAATGGTCAGCTCGGCGCAGGTGCCTTTGGCCGGATCCTGAAACACCCGACCGACAAACCGGCTGCGCTGGTATTCCGGCATGCTTTGAATCTGGCGGTTCCTCAAGCGAATGATTCCGTTGTCCAGGGATAGGGAGCCGCATAGGAGATTGAGGAGCGATGTCTTACCGGAGCCATTGCTGCCCACTACAGATACGAAATCGCCCTTCTTGAGCACCAGATTAAAGTCCCTAAACATTGCCTTTTCATGCACGGAGCCGGCATTGTATGTCTTGTGAACGTGCTCCATGCTGACCAGGATTTCTTCAGGCATGACGCTTCCCCCTCCCCCCCATAAAGCGGCCCGACATCAACGCTGCCACAAACAACACGCTCATCAGCAGCTTTAAATAGTTTGCCGGTAGCCCCAGCATCATGGCAATAGCCAAACAGGCTTTATAGACCACCGTGCCCAGCACCACTCTTGTGGTATCTTTCAGAAACCCTGGCTTTCGAAAGAGATTGAGCCCGATGATCACCGAGGCAAGGCCCATAACCACCATGCCGGTGCCGCTGGCCACGTTGGCACTGCCTGCCTGCTGGGCCAACACGCTGCCGGAGAGCGCAGTGAGTCCATTGCCCAGCATCAACCCTAGAATCTTCATGGTGCCGGGATTCACTGCCAGGGAACTGGCAAACTGAGAGTTATCCCCCGCTGCCCGCAACAGCAAGCCCGTTTTGGTGCGCAAGAACCAGTCCATGATAAACTTAACGAAAAGCGCAATGAGCAGCAAAATGAGGAGCAATCTACGGGGATACAGCAGGTCAGGGATCAACGTGATCAATCCGGAACTGAAAATGGTAGACTGGTTATAAAAGGGCACCACAGCCTTACCACCGGCTACCACCAGGTTGACGGACCATAGCGCCGTCATCGTTAAAATCCCGCTCAACAGGTCGGTAATCCCCAGCTTCACATGTAAAATCCCGGTGAGCATACCCGCCAGGCACCCGCAGAGGAACACGATGAAAAGGGTCAACAGGGGGTCAACCCCAACCAGCAGCAAAGCCGCCGTGACACAACTACCCAGCGGAAAACTGCCGTCCACTGTCAAATCCGGGAATGACAGTACCCGATAGGTTACGTAAACCCCCATGGCCATCAATCCGTAGATGAGCCCCTCCTCCAGAATGTTGACCAAAATCAGTACAATCGTGTTCATTGCCATCTCTCCAGGCTGGACCCGCCCGGTTTTTCAACCGAGCGGGTTCCATGATGTTCGTTGACTATTGTTTCACTGATTACTGCTCACATCTGTGATACCCGTGTCCTTGAAAGCGTCTGGAAGTAAGATCCCCAGAGCCTCAGCAACTTTGGAGTTGTAGCAGGGGGTCACATCGGATACCTGCACCACAGGAGTCGTAGCAGGATCAGCCTTACCGGTGAGAATGTCCCTGGCGATCTCCCCAGCCTTGCGGCCAAGGGCTACATAATCGATGCCCTGCGCACCCAGGCACCCGTTCACTACCTGTTCCACCTCTGAGCCAAACACCGGAATACCTGCCGCATTCGTCACATGGAGTACCAAAGGCAGGTTGTCTACCACGTTGTTATCTGTAAAATTGTTCAGGCAGTCCACTCCTTTTGCAACCAGGGAAGAAGTAGCGGATCCTACCTCAGAGGGGCCGGTAATACCCACCGCTTCCACTGTAAAGCCATACTTCGGCGCAATTTCCTGGAAGGAGGAAAGATGACTGATGGAGTTTGGCTCGCTGGTGGTATAGATCACTCCAATGGTCCTGGCCTCAGGTAGAAATGCACGAATCATCTGAAGCTGGGCATCAAAGTTAAGCACATCGCTGACACCTGTGCAGTTGCCGCCGGGGGCTTCGATACTTTGCACAATTCCCGCAGCCACAGGATCGGACACTGCGATGAATACCACAGGGATCCCTGTGCCGCGGGTAGCGGCATAGCAGGACATGGCGGAAGGAGTGGCAATGCCTGCCAGCATTTGGTGGCCCTGTGAAACCATGGTCTTGGCTTGCAGGTCGGAGACGCTCATGTCCGCAGTAGCATTCTGATAATCAATTGCATACCCCTCTCCCAAACCTTCCGCAAAGCCCTGATAGCAATTGTCCAGCGAGGGGTGGGTTGCAAACTGGATGACACCCACAGTCTCATCTGCCAGCGAGGCCGGGGCAAAAAGAGCAAAAACCAGAACCAGGAAAAGAAACTTGCAGGTATTTTTCATGATGTACATCCCTTTCCTATCATTAATTTCAATTGTATTGAATGGGTATTCATTTTTGGGCTGCCAACGTATGACGCAGGCCATCGCCAACTCATCTTTTTTCGCCTGTTCATGTGACATCACCCATCCTTTCTCAATAAAAAACTCCTGTCCCAACATCCGTCGGGACAGGAGATTTTTCCTGCGGTACCACCCAATTTGTCGCTATGCGACCTCTCATCCACGCACTATCATGCGTGTTCCGCTCTAACGGTCGGATTCCGTCGGATGCTACTTGTCGCCTTTCGCTCCGCCTTCAAAAGTCCATTCACCAAGATGTTTCCCGTCACGATTCCACCCTTCGCGACTCTCTGGTGGGTACCTTCCTTGGTTACTCGTCTTCATCTGCAGTTGCTATGAAATTGCCATCATTATATCCGGGGATGGGCTGGGTGTCAAGGATTCTTTTTATGTAAGAAAATTTTTCATGACGATGAAAAAGACTTGCAATCAAAGATTCCCTGTGCTAAAATAACATCTGCGGCTTTGGAAGCCGCTGAGCATGCGCAAAAGAGGTGAAAATGCATGAAGGAAAAAATCCATCCTAAATACGGCAAGTCTACCGTTCGTTGCGTGTGCGGTGAGACGTTCGAAACCGGCTCCGTCAAACCGGAGTTGAAGGTCGAAATTTGCTCCAAATGCCATCCTTTCTTTACCGGCAAGCAAAAGCTGGTGGACAGCGGCGGACGTGTGGATCGCTTCAAGAAGCGTTTCAACATGGAGTAATCCGTGTATCAAAGAACGGAGGCAAATTGCCACCGTTCTTTTTTTCTGCCCATTATTGGGCAGATGGAAAACCAATCCAGAGGAACTCCGGCAGGAAAACTCCAGTTGGCGTCGAAGTTTATTATGTTTTCGTTTTACAGCACCGGAAAGGAATTTGATCGCATGATTAAAGGTAAGGAAGGCTCCTGCAAGCGTGTGGATATTGGCGGTCAGGCCGTGATGGAAGGCGTGATGATGAAGTCAAAGGACGCCATCGCGGTATCTGTCAGACGCCCGGACGGCAGCATCGTCGTCAAGCGAACCCCCTACCACTCCCCCGCTGAAAAGCACAAATGGATGGGTTGGCCTTTTGTCAGAGGCATCATCAACATGGGCACGATGCTGTCCATGGGTCTGAACACCCTCCAAACCAGCACCGAGATGCTGGGCATACTGAACGAAGAACCCAGTAAATTTGAGCTCTGGCTCAGCAAAAAGCTGGGCAAAGGCATTGACAAGATTGTGATGGGTGTTGCCATGGTACTGGCCATTGCCCTGTCCATCGGGCTGTTTTTCATGCTGCCCGAGCTGTTCGCCAGGCTGCTGAAAAGCGTTTGGCCCGATCCCGGCATGAACTGGGTGGTCAACCTCTTAAGCGGCCTGTTGCGCATTGTGATCCTCATCTGCTACATCTTGTTCTGTGCGAAGGTACCGGATGTACGCCGCACATTCCAATACCATGGTGCGGAACACAAGACCGTGTATTGTAACGAGCACAACCTGGAACTAACACCAGAAAACGCCGATAAATTCAGCACACTGCATCCTCGCTGCGGCACCAGCTTTTTGCTGCTGGTTTTTGTGATCTCCATTGTCCTTTTCACCTTGTTGGGCTACCAGGGCAGCAATTACATCTGGCGGCTGTTGAGCCGTTTGGCATTGCTTCCTGTCGTAGCAGGGATCAGCTATGAGGCTCTGAGGGGTCTTGCACACAGCAATACCAAACTCACCCACATCCTGCGCTGGCCGGGTCTGCAGATGCAACGCCTGACCACCAAGGCCCCCACCCTGGACATGCTGGAAGTGGCCATTGTTTCCATGAATGTAGCCTTGTATGGGATGCCTAAGGTTGAAATAACTCCGGAGGGATACGCGGTACTCAAGGACTACCGGGAAAGCTCCCCCGACTATGTCAGGCCGGCCACGGAACAGGCCAACCAACAGGAGCCTATTCAGGGCAACAGTACCCCACCCCCCTTATCTGAATCGCTATGACCATCCGGCAAGCCCTGACCCAGGCGACCGATGCCCTGGAGCATGCCCATGTTCCCGATCCTTCGCGAGATGCGGCGCTTCTTTTGGCTGATGTAACCGGTATGCCCTCTTTGGAGTTGTTTCTTCATGGGCAGCAGGCCCTCACTTCCCAGCAGGAACAACGATTTGCGTCGCTCCTGCTTTCCCGTACCTCCCGAAAGCCATTGCAATACTTGCTTGGGATCCAGTATTTTTATGGATTACCCTTTGCGGTGGACGAGCGCGTCCTAATCCCGCGCCCGGAAACAGAGATTCTTTGCGAACTTACTTTGAAGCTTCTGCGAAACACCCCTTCTCTGAAAATATTGGATCTGTGCACAGGCAGCGGGGCCATCGCTGTCGTAATGAAGCGGGAGATTCCCATCGCGTCAGTGACCGCCACAGACATCAGTGGTGACGCCCTGGTTGTAGCTGCATCGAACGCGATGAGGAATAATGCCTCCATCCGTTTTCTGAAAGGGGATCTGTTTGACCCTATCGCAGGGGAACGCTTTGACTGTATCCTCTCTAATCCGCCATATATCGAAACCTGTGTATGCCACACCCTCCAGGCCGAGGTGCAATTTGAGCCGATCCTTGCATTGGACGGCGGGGCGGACGGTCTTGACTATTACCGCCGCATAGCCCGGAATGCAGCCAGCCATCTGAACCCTGGTGGCTTATTATGCATGGAAATCGGCGATACTCAGGCAGAGGCTGTATACAATCTTCTCTCAATAGAAGGCCAATTTGAAAGCATTGAAATTCACAAGGACCTTGGCAGATTTGACCGGGTCGTAATTGCCCACGCCGCTTCCTTTCCCACGTAGCGTTCCCTTTGTTGCTTGTCCCAATTGGAATAAAGCGCAAAGGAGTATATTGAATGTTTGAAAAATTTGATTGGATAGTAGGCCGCTATCAGGAACTTTCTGAGGCCGTGAGTCAACCGGATATTATCGCGGATCAGGCTTTATGGCAAAAGCTTCTAAAGGAGCACGCTTCCCTGGAGCCCTCTGTGAAGGCCTATGCAGCCTATACGCAGACACTCCGCGAAATCGAAGAAGCCCAAGTGTTAACGACCCAACCGGACATGGCTGACATGGCGTGGGATGAACTGGAGCGGCTTACAAAGCAGAAGGAGGACCAGGAGCATACGCTCAAACTTCTGCTCCTGCCCAAAGACCCGGACGATGAACGCAATGTGGTGGTGGAAATTCGACAGGGAGCCGGAGGTGACGAAGCCTCCCTCTTTGGCGCACTGCTCTTGCGGATGTACCAGCGTTATGCCGAACGTCATCACCTGAGGGTCGAGCCGGTGAGCTACAGCATGACAGAACTGGGCGGAGTTAAGGAAGCGGTATTCAGCATCTGCGGAAGCGGCGCTTTCAGCCGCTTGAAATATGAAAGCGGCGTTCATCGGGTACAGCGGGTACCCTCCACCGAATCCAGCGGTCGTATCCACACCAGCACTTGCACCGTGGCGGTTCTTCCCGAAGCGGAAGACGTAGAACTGACGATTCATCCAAATGATCTGCGAATTGACGTTTACCGTTCGACAGGTCACGGGGGGCAGTGTATCAACACCACAGACAGCGCGGTGCGCATCACTCACCTGCCTACGGGACTGGTGGTCACCTGTCAGGATGAGAAGAGCCAAATCAAGAACCGGGACAAGGCCATGCGGGTATTGAAAAGCCGCTTGTATGACAAGCTTCGGGAAGAGAAGGACGCCGCCTATGCTGCTCACCGCAAGGGTCAAATTGGAACCGGGGATCGAAGCGAGCGCATTCGAACCTATAATTTCCCCCAAGGACGGGTGACCGACCACCGTATTGGCCTGACCCTCTACAAGATTGACGATGTTCTGGACGGGGATCTGGATGAGGTCATCGATGCGTTGCTCCTGGCGGAGCAAGCTGAAAAGCTGAAGGAACTGGGAGGCGAGGCTTGATGAACACCCAAGTGCTGCCCCCAACGAAGGAAGCCCTTGAGTTGGCGTCAGAGTTGCTGCGCAACGGACAATTGGTAGCCTTTCCCACGGAAACTGTCTACGGTCTGGGCGCAAACGCCTTGGACGAAGCAGCAGTCCGGGGTATTTTTTCCGCAAAAGGACGACCGGCGGACAATCCCCTTATCGTCCACGTATCGGATGCCGCCTCCGCTGAAGCATTATGCCAACTGACCCCAGATGCCAGGAAGCTGATGGCGGCCTTCTGCCCCGGCCCTCTGACGCTGCTGTTGCCAAAAAAGAACTGCATCCTTCCCGTTGTGAACGCAGGGCTTCCCAGCGTAGCCATCCGCATCCCCAACCATCCGGTTGCCCAGGCCCTATTGCATGCCTCACGTCTGCCCATTGCCGCCCCCAGTGCCAATGTCAGCGGCAGACCAAGCCCAACCACCGCCGCACATGTAAGGTATGATTTACATGGAAGGATTCCATTGATCCTGGATGGCGGAACCTGCCAGGTTGGTCTGGAAAGCACGGTGCTTGACATGACCACCAACCCGCCCAATCTCCTGCGCCCAGGCGGTATCTCTCCAGAAATGCTCCTTACGGTGCTGCCGGAAGTACGGGTTGTAGACAGTGTGTTGCGACCCATGCAAGAGGGAGAAAAACCCCTGTCGCCCGGGATGATGTACAGACATTACGCGCCGGAAGCCAAGCTTATTTTGGTAAAGGGGCAGCCCGGTCATGTGTGTAACCGCTGTGAAGCCCTTTATCGGGAAGCCACTGAGCAAGGGGTCTCCGTCCGGATTCTTGTCTTTGAGGAGCATCTTCCATTGTATGGGGAACATCCCCATCTTGTACCCCTCGGCTCTCTGGGCAACCTTGAAGCCGTAGCGCAACTCCTCTTTTCCCTGCTTCGCCAAATGGACGAAGACGGAGCACAGCTTCTGCTATGTGAGGTGCCCGAACCCAAGGGAATCGGCCTTGCCATTCTCAACCGGCTTTGCCGCGCAGCGTCCTTTTGCATGGAGGACGCAGATCAATGATCCATGTGTCCCTGCGTACCTTCCCCTTTGGAAAGGAGAAGCCATGAAGAAAGTACTGTTTTTATGTACCGGCAATACCTGCAGAAGCCCCATGGCAGAGCGGCTGTTCAACACCCTGTCACAAGAAAGGGGGCTTCCCTTCCAGGCCTGTTCTGCGGGATTGTATGCCCGCGAGGGAGCTTTTGCCTCTGAAGAAGCCTATGCAGCCATGAAAGCCCGCGGGCTATCCTTGTCGAGGCATTCCGCTCAGCCGATAACCCGTGCCCTGGCTGAGGATGCCCTGCTCATCATGGCCATGACCCCTCAGCATGCGGCCATGCTCAAAGAGCGCTTCTCTGATCTCCAAACACCGGTGCGGACTTTTGATCCCCCCATCCAGGATCCCTTTGGAGGTTCTCTTGCAACCTATGAGCAAGCACTCGCTTCTATGGAACCACAGATCGCCTTCCTCCTGGAAGAACTGAACATGCAGAACTGAATCGTCCCTCACAACCCGCCTTGCAAATCCTGGAATCGAAGTATATAATGATGGGGCGCTCTTTTTGCGTTTCCCAAAGTCCTTATTTTTTGTTGCGGAAGGTGGCCCAATGAACCTATTTCAAGGCAACATGCCTTTTTTCAAAGGGAATCTCCATTGTCATTCTACGCTTAGCGACGGGGCACTCTCTCCGGACGAAGTCATAGAAGTATACCGTTCTCTTGGTTATGATTTTCTTGCCCTCACCGATCACCGCTTGCTATCACCGGCGGCCCAGACGAAGGAGGGAATGCTTCTCCTCTCCGGGACCGAGATGGATTACTCGCTTGCCGGCGAAGTAGTTCACATCATCGGCATTGGTATGAGTGAGGAATACTCCCGCAGCCAATCGAGCCGTTTGGGTCCTCAGGAATGCATCGATGGGATGCGTCATTACGGAGGGCGAGCAATTCTGGCTCATCCCGCGTGGTCCATGAACACCCTGACCACACTGACCGGCTTGCACAACCTGACAGCCGCCGAAATCTACAACTCCGTTTCCACCTATCCCTGGAATGGAGACAGAGCCGATTCCAGCCTGTTGCTGGATCAAGCTGCCACCCATGGCGCGCTCTACCGCTTTGTTGCCTCGGACGATTCCCACAGGTATCAGGGCGAAGCCGGAAGAAGCTTCACCCATGTTCAGGCTTCAGATCTGTCGTCCAAGGCCATTCTGGAAGCGCTGGATGCCGGAAGGTTTTATGCCAGCCAAGGCCCCCGATTTAATCAGATCACCCTCACCGATACCGAGTTGCTCATCCATTGTTCGCCTGTGGATACGGTGATTTTTTACAGCAATCAGGTCTGGGCAGCCGGCAGGTGCGTGACAGGCTCAGGAATCACCATGGCCCACTACAACCTTGAGGCGAACCAAGGTGAATCCTTCCTCCGGTGTCAAATCATTGACGCCCAGGGAAAAAGCGCCTGGTCGAACCCTATCTCCCTTATATAATCCAATGGAGGTTTCGCAATGAGAAAGTCAAAGCCATGGCGCCATGCTTCCCTAGTACTTTTGCTTCTCATTCTATGCGGTCTCCTGACCGGCGTCTGGGCAAAGATCAATGTTCTGGAACTGAGCGCCGCGGACTATCCCGTGGTCACGGATGGTTCCTACTCCTCACTGGAGGAAGTGGCCGTATATATTGCAACATTTGGGAAACTTCCCAGCAACTTTATAACCAAGCGGGAAGCGCAAAATTTGGGATGGGACAGCCGTAAAGGCAATCTGCATGCGGTTGCTCCCGGTTCTTCCATTGGCGGCGATTTCTTTGGTAATTACGAGGGAAATCCGGACCTGCCCAAAGGCAAGAAGTGGACGGAATGCGACATCAACTTTAATGGGAGTTTTCGAGGAGGCGAGCGCATCGTTTTTAGCCAGGATGGGTTGATCTATTACACAGAGGATCATTACAACCACTTCACACAGATTTTGGTTATTGATGGCGGCCCTCTCTCAGCTTCGCAGACCTTGCAAGTGGATGGAGCATATACCTCCAAGGAGGAGGTGGCATCCTTTATCCACCAGTTTGGCACCCTGCCCTACAATTATCTGACAAAAGAGGAAGCCCGTGATTTGGGCTGGACGAACAAGAAGGATAACTTGGGGCAGGTTGCACCAGGCTATGCCATTGGTGGGAACTCCTTTGGAAATCGGGAAGGGCAGCTGCCAGATGCCAAAAATCGCTTATGGTGGGAATGTGACGTAAATGTCATAGACGGCAAACGAAGCCGTGAACGGTTGGTATTTTCCAACGATGGCCACATTTATTACACTTCCGACAACTACCAAACCTTTGAGAAGCTCTATTGACTTGGGAGGGTACACCATGAAGGAGATCACGCTGGATATTACGCCTTTTGAGGATAAGATACCCCTTCATCGTTATTTTAAGGAAATGCTTGATTTCCCATTCTACTACGGCGGCAATTTGGATGCGCTGTATGATGAGCTTTCCAGCAATACGGAGCCCCTTGATATCACACTGCGCTATTCCGCCAAGCCCAAAGGCAGGATGGAACAGTATCTACCCCGGTTACTGAAGGTATTTGAGGATGCGGCCCGGGAGAACTACCACCTGAAGGTCCGCTTTGTAAGCGACACTGAAACGTCTGACAGGGAATAACTCCAATCGGCAGAATTGTCAGTATCCCGAAATCGTTTCAAAACCCTTAGTTTTCGCCACAAAAATATGAATCTTCTGTTTCATATACCCTTGCTTTTTTTTACATTTGGTCTTACAATGTAAGAAATGTGGTGCAAACAGAATCATTTGAGCATCATAATGTAAATGCCATACCGGCGGAGGGGGATGGGGAAACCAATGGCCAAGCGCATTTTATTGGTTGACGATGAGCCATTGATTGTGAAAGGCTTGAAATATACGCTGGAACAGGAGGGGTTCGAAACAGACTCCGCTTCCGACGGCGAAGAGGCTTTGGCAAAGTTTTTTGCCGGTAATTTTGATTTTATCCTGCTGGATGTGATGCTTCCCAAAATGGATGGTATCACGGTTTGCCAGCGCATCAGGGAGCATAGTAATGTCCCCATCATCATGTTGACTGCCAAGGGCGAGCATATTGATAAAATTCTTGGCTTGGAGTACGGTGCGGATGACTACATGACCAAGCCTTTCAACATTCTGGAGGTCAAGGCCCGTATTAAAACCATTCTGCGACGGGCAGCCGGCGCACAGCAAGCGGAAGCCCGCAAGACAATCCGCGTTCACGATATGGAAATCAATTCTGTCAATCGCTCCGTAACCCTGGGTGGCAAAGATGTGCGACTGACCGCCAAGGAGTTTGATCTGTTACAAATGTTTGTCAACAATCGCGGCAAGGTGTTTAGCCGTGAGGCCATGCTGGAAACGGTATGGAAGTACGATTACACCGGAGACGCTCGAACGGTTGACGTGCATATTCGTCGACTCCGTGAAAAAATCGAGCGCAACCCCGCTCAACCGGAGTTTATCTTCACCAAGTGGGGAGTTGGCTACTATTTCACCGATAAGGATTAATAACCCATTTACCTCCATTCGATGGAAAATCCTACTCGCCTTCCTGCTGATCGTCGGAGTGAGCTATTATGCTGTAGCTGCTTCCCTGATTGCGCTGGTGGGCGATTATCTGTTTTCCGACCGGATGCGCCAGGACCGAATTAACACGGACCGGATGACCGTGGAGGTAGAGCAGCTTCTTTTATCTGCACAAATACCTGCACTGCAAGCCCACCTGGAGGATGCCAGTCGGGAGTTGGGCGGCAGGCTAATGGTTCTGGATAGCAGTGGAAAGGTCCAGGCAGACAGTTATTCTGAGCTAAACGGAAGCCGAATGGAACTTCCGGAGGTAGCCAGTATTTTGCTGGATGGAAAGACTGCCGATTATGGGGTTCACAAACTCGCACCCACCGCCTCCCAACAAGCACCTTTTCTTTCGTTTTTACAACCCTATGACCCCAATGTCCAGTGGGTGGGATACTGTACCTCCGCCCTCACGAAAAGTGGGCAGATCATAGGGGTATTGTTGTTTTCCTCTCCCCTTCAGGACATGATGCAGCGGCTTTTCACCTTGCAGGACCAGATGATTTTTTACTTTTTGATTGCCGCGGCCGCATCCATCGTCATCGCCCTTATCTTCTCCAGCGTCATCACTCGGCCTATCGCCAGTCTGACCCGCAGTATTCAGCGCATGGGCCGCGGTGATCTTTCTGTTCGCGTACCGGTGAAAGGAAGCGGGGAACTGCGCCGATTGGCCACCACCTTTAATGCCATGTCCGAAAAGCTGGAACTGCTGGACAAGAGCCGCAACCAATTTGTATCCAACGCCAGCCATGAGTTGAAAACCCCCCTGGCAACCATGAAAATTTTATTGGAGAGTATCATTTACCAGCCGGACATGGACAATGACCTGCGCACAGAATTTCTCACCGACGTGAACAAGGAGATCGACCGACTGAATCTGATCATCAGCGACCTGCTCACGTTGGTGAGCATGGACGCAAAAACCATGCGGCTCAACCGGGAAACCTTTAGCCTGGCTCAGGTTATCACTGAAAATGCCCACCGTCTCGCCCCTGTAGCCGAGCAGCGCAACCAGGAGATCAAGCTTCAAATCTCCGACAACTGCGAAATGTATGCAGACCGTGCTAAACTCACCCAGGTGGTTTATAACCTGATGGACAACGCCATTAAGTACACCCAGGAAGGCGGTACCATCCGTCTGCGACTGATCCGCTCCGGCAGGGATGCGATTCTCTCTGTTGCAGACAATGGCCCTGGAATCCCCAAGGCGGATCAAGCCCATATCTTCGATCGTTTCTATCGTGTGGACAAGGCCCGGGGCAGAGATACCGGAGGTACCGGCCTGGGTCTGTCTATTGTTCATCAAATGGTACTTATGCATGGAGGGAGCGTTACGGTGGACAGCGAGGAAGGTCACGGCACTGTCTTTACAGTGGAGCTGCCCATCCATCAGGGATAGGAGGAATGTCCGTGAAAGGAAATAAACTTTTGGTGGCCTTCCTGTCCATCTCCCTGTGCGTTCTGATGGGCGGGTGCAGCCTGTCTACAAACCCTCTGGAAAAGGTCAGGGCGACTTCTGTGCCAGGTCTTGCCATGCGCCTTCACCCCGCTTCTGCCTCCGATGAAAATGTGGATACCTTCCAAGTCTCCCTCTACTTCCGCTTTGAAAATGAACCTATGTTAGCTGCCGAGACCCGAATGCTTACAGCCCGTCGGGATGAAAGCAAAGAACTGGTACTTCTGCGGGCCTTATTGGAAGGCCCTTCCGCCGGCCATAGCGAACTGAAACGCCTATTCCCCGAAGGTGTGCAAGTGGAAAGTGTCACTGAACATAATGGAATTTTATATATTACTTTCAATGATGCCCTGCTCACCGCCGATGAGGTGCCGGATGACTGGCAAAGCCGGCCTGAATGGGTCATCGAGGCTCCTACCCTCCGGGCTTTGACAATTCAAAGCGCCATTGCTTCCGTCACGGAGAGCTTCCCGTATCATGGTGTACAGATTCTGGTGTACAGCACCCATAAGGTCCAAAGCAGCCTCCGTCTGGAGAATTCCTATTTTCTCACGGACGCTCAGGGGTTGAGCGAACCCCTCTCCCGGAATGAAAGTCTATTACTAACTCCCCAGAACGCGGTCCTGCGCCTGATGAAAGCATGGCAGCTCAGGGACTATGCCGCCATCTACCCTTATATCGCCACCGGGAAAGAAAGCGAACTAAAGCCTTCCCTGCAGAACATGTCACTGGAACTGGATGCCGCGGCTTCATTGATGGATTACACCGTAAGCGGTGGCAGCGTTTCCACTGACGGTCGCCGTTGTGT
Organism: Clostridiales bacterium; assembly: GCA_012729115.1. Classification (GTDB taxonomy): domain Bacteria; phylum Bacillota; class Clostridia; order Christensenellales; family Aristaeellaceae; genus Limiplasma. The sequence goes on from JAAYDR010000007.1 coordinate 39,695, forward strand.
CCTCACCGTGCAATACACCCTCCAGGGTGAGGGCAGTATTCCCATCGCAGCGTCCTATCCCCTGCCGCTCATTCGAGAAAATGATATCTGGAAAATTGAGTTTGCTCAGTTGCTTGCCCTTATGGTTCCCACCAATCACTGACTCTGGGAAGGAGGAAACACTGTGGGTTCTCGATACAGATCTTATAAACTTTTCCCATGGCTGATGATCTGTTGCCTGGCGCTTTCCTCCTGCTCCGGGAGTATCCCTGTGCAGCCAAAAACCGCCGAAACCACTCTGCCTCCTGTTGTCTCCAAATATACGCCTCCCATTGGCGATGCCGCTCTGGAGTATACAGGGGAGGTTACCCTTTTCCTGCCCCGTCTGGATAGCCTCCGGCTTGCCTCCATTACCCAAACCATTCCCTTAAGTGCCGCAAAACCCCAAGCGGAAAATGTGGTACGAGCTTTGCTAGCCCATGAGGGCAACAACTCTGTCTCCTCTGTGGGCGGTCATATCAAGCTTGCGCTTTATGGGGCCAATCCGGTGGAAATCAGCCGGGATGTAGTTACCGTCAACCTGGCAGCCTCAGCCCTCCAACTGGAACGAAAAGCCTTCTTTCTAGCCTGTCAGGCCATCACAAACACCCTTACCTCCCTGCCTGGTATTCATTACGTCAACATATTGGTGATGGATCGTGCCATCGGCCTTGATATTGCAGGTACCTTGCCCATGGGTGGTCTTAGCCGTAGTGTGGGTGAGGATGTGGGAGCGCTATATGAACAGCTCTTATCCCAGCGGGTCAAAACCGGAGAGGACCCTACCGCAAGAGGGCTTACCTCCCTTGTCACCCTTTACTTCCCGCTGGCGTTGTTGGACGGCATTATGCCGGAGGCGCGTTCCATCTCCTTTGATAGCCAGTCCCCGTCCGATATGGTTATACACCTGTTGAAAGAATTGGCCACAGGCCCGCAGCAAATCGGTCGTTCCCCTGCGCTGCCCGGACTTAGTGAACAGCTGGTCGCACGTCCCGAACTGATGGATGCGCCGGATGGTGGCGGTAAACTCATTGTTCTTCGCTATGCTCAGAACTTTGACGAAATGATAGCAGGGCTGGAGTTGAACCGGGCCACTTTGATGGCCTCCATCTGTTATACCCTCTCCACCTTCATCCCCGGTGTATCGGGCATACAAATCTATATCGGCCAGGACAGGGTACAAAACGTTCTGGTGCGCGACAGCGTCAATGAAGTTGCCATACTTTTCAATAATGCCATCCAGCACCGAGCGGATTATGCCGCATTCCTGATGGATCTGGGAACGCTTTACCTGTCCTCCCTGGACAATAAAAATCTGGTTCAAGTGGAACGCCCTATGCCCTACTACCTCACAAAAAATCCCAGGGCTTTGCTCCTGGAGCTGGCCAAGGGGCCGCTTACTTTCGATAGCGTGGCGTCCCATCCCTTGATGAACTTGGGTGCCTTAAAGGACTCCGATCTGGTCGGTTTTGCCATCAATGATTATACATTGCTGGTAAACTTCGCACCCACCTTTGCCCTGGTGGGTCAGGGTTTCCCTCCCCAACAGGACCGTTTGCTGGCCTATGGCCTGGTCAATACCCTCTCCTCCATCAGCAGAATCCGCCGAGTCTGTTTCTTCGTAGCCGGGGAATGGCCCAAAGACTTTTCGGGGGAAATTCAGTGGGCCGGCGATTTTTATATGAATATGGGCCTGGTGCGATGAAGGACGTATCTGGAAAAGTACTTATCTGGTTATACAGGAACATCATTATACACGTTGTTCACGAGTGACAGGCAGCCTCACCGAGAATGTGCTGCCCGCTCCTTCCTTGCTGCGAACATGGAGCTTGCCTCCATGGGCCACCACAATGATTCTTGCGATGGATAAGCCCAGTCCATGTCCGCTGGATTGTGCCTTGCGCGCTTTCTCACTGCGATAAAAGCGGTCAAAGATTCTGGGCAGTTCCTGGGCGGAGATACCCGCACCGGTATCCGTCACAGACAGCACACATTCCTCCCCTTCCCTGCCCATGGTCAGAATGATCCTGCCTCCAGGTGGAGTATATTTGATCGCATTGTCCAGCAAGATGCGCATCAGCTGTTTGAGCATCCCCTTGTCACCGTTTACGGTCATATTGCCATCCAGCTTTAATTCAAACTGATGGGCCGGGGACAATAGTTTCGCATCCCGATGTATGGAACTCATAATTTCCGTGGGATCAAAAACTTCCATCTCCAGCATCAGTGTCTTTTTGTCATGGCGAGCCAAGAACAACAGACGCTCCACCAACTCCTTCATCGCGGTGGTCTCCTGTGAAATCGCAGCGATGCCCTCGTCCAGAACTTCCTTATCCGTTTTCCCCCATCTCTCCAGCATGCTGGCATAGCCCTGTATCACTGCGATGGGGGTGCGCAATTCATGGGAGGCGTCGCTAACAAATTGCTTTTGGCTGTTATAACTCCGTTCTATCCGGTCCAGCATCAGGTTGATGACCACGGCCAGGTCCTTCAGTTCGTTCTTGGTCCCCTCAATGCTGATCCGATTGCTCAGATTGTTGGCGCTCAACGCAGCAGCTGCGTCAGCCATGTCGGAAATAGGTTTTAAGACCTTTTTATTCAAGCGGTTGCGATGCCGTAAAAAATATACCATCCGGTACAAATCGCAAATAATCAGCGCCCAAAACAAAAGGATGTATACATGGATCCAGTACTCCATGGAGAACACCACCACCAGCGGCCCTTCCAGCGTATCCGCATAGAGGAATACCCTGGGGTTGGTCCTCTGGAAGAAGTGAGAAAAGGCAAGGGAGACTTTCTCCACAAAGCCGGACAGATCAGCAGATATCGGTTCCTGGAGCAGATATGCCTCGCTAACCCCAAGGCCGGAAAGCTGCTGGGGAGAATAGCGCATGTTCATGTCCGGTTCCATATCTGCGACTGCGTTGATGGCCCTTGTCACTGTGGGAATTTGAGCCACCACCAGCACGGTTGTCACAATAAGAAGCATCGTGAGGGAGGTGTGCAAAAGCTGTGCTCCATAATGAATGGCGATGCGCAGGGTCAGCGAAAAGCGCAAATTGCTCAAAACCCTGGACATTCCATGGCGAATCGAGAAACCGGTGAATCGGAAGCTCTTCTTGTGCATGGGCTCGGTTGAGTCCTTCTGAACCGAAAAATTATTCCGCCGGTTTCTCCGCTCTACGTGAACCATCAAACGGTGCCTTTTGGTGCTTAGCTTTCCTTTATTCATAACGGAACATATATCCCACCGCCCGGATGGTATGAATGGTTTTCACACCAAAGCGGTCGTCTATCTTCTGTCGCAGATAGCGGATGTACACGTCCACAATGTTGGTATCCCCTGCAAACTCATAGCCCCACACATGGCTAAGCAACTCGTCACGGGTGATTGCGTTGTTCTCATGCTGCCAAAGATAGTGCAACAGGTCAAATTCCTTTTTGGTCAGTGCTATGGACTCATCGCCAAACTTTGCGCTGTAATTGGCGGGTTCAATCCTCAGTTTTCCCGCAGTGAGCGTCCCGGAACCGGCGGCGGAGCTTGATCTGTGCTTTTTCAGGCATACCCGGATTCGTGCCAAAAGCTCCTCGATGGCAAAGGGCTTGGTCATGTAATCGTCTGCCCCCATATCCAGTCCCATTACCTTGTCGCTCACATCGTCCTTCGCGGTGAGCATAATAATGGGCAAATCACTGTTCTGCCGCAGTCTGCGGCAGACTTCAATGCCACTGAGTTCGGGCAGCATCAAATCCAGGATCAACAAATCAGGCTGCCAGCTTTCGCATAGCGCAAGCCCAGTTCGGCCATCATGAGCCACTTCCACCATATAACCCTCGTGTTGTAACTCCAAAGTTACAAACCGTGCGATCTTGACCTCGTCTTCCACAATCAGAATCTTGCTCATAGACTCTCCTTACGGTGCTGTTGCAGTATCACCAGTATAGCAGAAGGCCTCCCACCCTACAAGGTCAAACCCGTGGCGAGAGCCCCGTCACGGGTTTTGCATGGCACATGGTCCGGCTTTACTGGATATCCGCCTCGTGGAAGCCGTCCCCACTTTCCTTCACTTCAACGCTTCCGCCGTCTGGAAATTGCACATTCACCGGTGTCGTACCGCTGGGTGCGCCGTCTCCCATGGGCTGTTGGGGCCTGTCAGCTGCAGGCGATGAGGACTCCTTGTCCATAAAGCCCATTTCCTTGGCAAAATGGAAGGCTGTGTTTTTCACGTTGGAGGAGGCATTCTTGACCATGGACTCCAGGTTATCTCCCGCAAAATCCCTGCTGTTGCGCTCAATGGATACCCGGTATCCCATTATCAGGGCAGCGATGCCACCAAAGATCAGTACCCAGATCGCCGTGATAGCCGTGAAGATGAGAAAGAGAACGGAGATGTTCAAAATGGGCACACCCCCCTTATCCACCTTCACACGCATCCGATAGAGGGAGGTAAAGATATGCCCCGCTTTGTGACCCTTGCCTCCCATCGCACGACCCTGCTGCACATCTCTCAATTTGCCATTCTTCTCCAAATCAACCAACGACCTGGCCAGACTGCCATTATGGTAGTCCAGCAGATTCACCGCCTCTTCATAGGAGATGCCGCTCTTCTGTCTCAAAATTTCAATATCCTCAATTGTATATTGTGCCATTGTGCTGTCCTCCTTACTCCTACTGGAATCCTTTTGACATGGATATGATACCATCCCTTCGCATGAAATGCTTGAGTTTTGGGTAATAGAATCATGAGAAAATGGTGAGAATGAGTAGATTTCTCAATGAGTCACATAGATGACAACATGAGGAGACGTTGACGACCCTAGCAGATTTTGGTATCATGTTATCGCCGCTTGGTCCTATAACCGCGGTGTTAAAGGAGGTTATTCCTATGGCTTTCTGGATTGTTACGGACGCCTGCTGTGATCTGCCCGCACACTATATAAAGAAGCACGAAAATCTTATAGTAGTACCCATGTCCTATCAAATAGACGGTGAAGTGAAGCAAATAGACCCCCTGGATCCCGATACGGAGCAAACCGCCCATGATTTCTATCAGAAGTTGGAAAACGGATCCAATGCGACCACCTTTCAAGTCAATGAGCAAAACTGGATAGAGCATCTGATGCCCATATGCAGCAATGGTGACGATGTATTGGTGCTTGCCTTTTCCAGCGGGCTAAGCGGCACATGCGAATCCGCCATGTCAGCAGTTGCACAGCTTCACGAAAAGTTCCCTGAACGGAAGATTCTGGCCATTGACACGAAAAGCGCCAGTTTGGGAGAGGGATTGTTTGTCCATCTGACCATAGCCCAGCGGGAAAGCGGTAAGAACATTGATGAATGTTATGCCTTCGCTCAAAACCTGGTTCCCCGATTGATCCATTGGTTTACTGTGGATGATCTCCACTTCCTGCGCCGGGGAGGCCGGGTGTCCGCCACCAGCGCATATCTGGGCAGCATCCTGAAAATAAAACCCGTGCTCAACGTGGATCCCAAAGGCAAGCTGATTCCCCGCGAGAAGGTTCAAGGGCGCAAGCGCAGCCTGAGAGCGCTGTTTGAAAAAGTTCAGGACTACGCTGCAGAGCCCGAAAAACAGACCATGTTCATCAGTCATGGGGATTGCCTGGAAGATGCTTTATGGCTGGCGGACAAGCTTAAAAAGGATCTGCATGTGCCTGAGGTGATGGTATCACCCATTGGTCCTATTATCGGTTCCCATTCCGGTCCCCGCACGGTAGCTATGTTTTTCCAGGGAAAGGATGCCGCAGGCAGGATGAACTCACCGGAAGCATAGGTTTCATCAGAATGGGCTGTCGCGTTTTAAACTGCGACAGCCCATTTTTTGATGCTGGGACAGGTTATGCTTTTACCCCTTGTTCTGTCATCCGCTTCCAGCCGATTGCCACACCGCTCAGCAAGTCGGCCTGCTGCCAGGAAACCTGCTGAAAGCCGGCCTTTTTCATCCAGCCCATAATTTCCGACTTCCCTTGAGACCAGGGAGGGGCTTGATCCTCTCCATCCCCGGCAAATAAACCGATCATCTGTCGAATCGGTGCCGGACAATAGGGTGTACCCAATAAGAACTGCCCGCCCGGTTTTAGTACCCGGAGGATCTCCATAAGCATTTTTAAACGGGTTTCATCGAAATTGCGTTCTTTACGCATCATCACCACATCAAAGGAGTCCTCCCTCCAAGGGATATCCTCCGCATTGGCAAAGATAATGTCCGCCTGACCAAGCAGGCTTCGGGACCGCCTCACCCGTTCCATGCTGGTGGAAATCCCACAGACCTCACATTCCATATTCCGGTAGAGATACTGAAGCATCAGTCCGTCATTGGTGTTGGCATCCAGCACCTTGTCTCCGGGATCCAGCACTGCCCAGCGAACCATCCCCCTTTCCACAGGGGAAAGCTTAACATTTGCCGAAAGGGCCGCCTCATGGTGGTACTCCTTGCTTTGCACCTTTGAGATCATGCAGCCCCCTCCTTTACAATGTGTGATTAGATCTACTATACTATATCACACTTTTGCAAAGAATGCACGTACTTTTGTAACATTTTTCCGTTTAAACATTCTTCTCATGCAATGCATATACCATGGAAGCCTTTCCAGTAAGCCATTTCATCAATAGTACATCGACGAGTATGAGAATGAGAAGAATTAACAAAATTGACCAAATTTCGGTAAAACCAAGGGCTCCCAACCCAAAGTAACCTGCCACCAGCAATCCTAGCAACGCCATGGTGCCAAACATCCCATAGACCCCATTTACATTGCGTTTCACAGCATCCGTCTCCGTTTTCCAGTCCAGACGCGGAAAATATACATCCAACAGCAAGCCCATGGTGCTGGACAGAAGGGCAAAAGGAATCGCAGCGAGGGCTGCAATCATGATAAGAAGCCACAATTCTGGCAAGACAACACATACGGTGCCCGCGGTCAATAACACGGCAGCCATATCAACGCTCAGTCCCATGGCAAGCTTTGCCAGAAGCTGCGTACTGGCCGGCACGGGGATGATTTTGCTGAAATAGTGCCTCTTTCCCTCTCTGGATACAGCCGTAGCCACGGCTACATTCATAAAGCAGGTTAAGCAAAACACTGCCAGCAAAACTAAAAAAAGTATCGTTGGTGCCAGGTTGGCAAGGAGCGATGGTATATCGGGGATCCCATCGCTGTTTTTTCCCATGCTCATCATCATTACCACAGTCATAACCGGGAACATGACCAGGGATGTCAGGCAGTTGGTTGCATAGGCCGGCACGGTAAGCAAGTCCTTGATTTCACGGCGATACAGCGCACCAAATGGAGAATGCATTCGTATGCCTTTGTTTCTCTTTTTGGCTGTTGCGTTGAGCCGTGCCACTACCTCGCTCTGTTTGATGGCCAAGCGTTGGTATTGTCCTCCCAGGACAGAGACCACAAAAACGACAGAGGCAATGGAAGCCAGTATAAAAGCAATCCCGTAGCCCCAACCTTTCCATCCGGTCTGAATCAGAGCATTGCAAAGCCAGCCAATTGGCGGAAAAGATTTTACGAACAAGTCCACCAGCACGCTTTGACGCATCACCAGCCGAAGGATTATCCGGCCAAACTCCTCTTCATCACCTGTGCGCATGGAGAAGCTTATCTGAACGGCCATGATCCCAGCGATAAACAGAAATGTCATCAGGGTGGTCATGCCTTCCCTTCGTTTCCACAGGGCAGAAATGCGGATCAGTAAAAAGGAGAGCAGCGTTATCAGTGCCATGGCAATCATTGGCAAAAGCGGTACCAACAGTAAGGCTTTCAGGTAGTACAGAAAACCCCCGCCTATATAGGGCCTGCTGAAAAACCTGAAATCCATTGAAAACACTGGAGAAACCGCGTGATTCATGGTATACTGAACACATAAGAAGCCAGTCAAAATCATGTGTTTGGGGTATCTGATGTACAGAAA